>SIBF01000005.1 GCA_009695275.1 Pedosphaera sp.
CTTTCAAGAGTGGCTCAAGCACTGACGCGTCCAGGCTCCCGGTCTCTGAGATCTGCCGGGCGCTGAGCTTCCAAAGCGTTTTGCCCGGGTCGGCGCGCGCTAGTTTTTGAGCGATAGTTTTGTTGACTTGAGATTGCTTGAAAACTAGCTTTGGCCAACTTATGTCCACAGAAACTCCACCCGAAGAGGCGACCGCAACTGGCAAACCAGGCTCCTCCCGAAAACAGCTCATCAAGACAATTGGCATGATCGCCGCCGCAGCCATCGCCACCGGTGCCATGACTTTTGGTCTGATGGCCTTCGTTGAAAAGAAGGAATTGGCAAAAAAATCTCCCGCGAAGAGCACCGCTTCGAGTGAGCACACAAACGAAGCAGCTCACGCGCGGACGGCCACAGCTCACGCGCCAGCGGTCGCAGCTCATGGGACCGAAGCTAAAGCCGCTCCCCATGCGGAGCCCGCGAAGGAAAATCATGCCGCCGGAGTTACCGAACACGCGGCTCCGGCTCAAAGGGCACCTCCCGCAGCCGCTCACTCCCCAGACCACTCTAAAGCCGCTCCGACGGAACATTCCGCGAGCAGTTCAGAGCTGTTCACGAAGCTTATGGAGGGCAATAAACGGTATCTGGCAAATGGCGCAACACATCCTAATCAGTCAACCGCGCGGCGGATCGAGGTTTCAATTGCGCAGAAACCTTTTGCAATTATTCTGGCGTGCGCGGATTCCCGGGTCAGCCCAGAGATCATCTTCGACCAAGGCTTGGGCGATTTGTTCGTTGTTCGAGTGGCGGGCAATGTTGTTGACAACCATGTGCTGGGCAGCCTCGAATATGCTGCAGAACACTTCGGCACTGGATTGATCGTCGTTCTTGGCCATGAAAGATGCGGTGCCGTCACAGCCGCACTAGCGGGTGGCCACGCTCCCGGTCATATCGGCAGCATTATAGAAGCGCTCAAGCCTGCCGTTGATCGGATTTCCGGAAAGGGAGGTGATGCCGTGGATAGGGCCATCGATGAAAACGTGAAGATCGTGGTTCAAGCACTGCGAGCCACAGAGCCTATTCTAAAAGAGAAAGTCGTCGCTCATCACCTGGAGATCGTGGGAGCGCGCTATGATTTGGATACAGGCGTCGTGACTTCCGTTGAGCCATGATTTCACTTTCTCCCATGGCAACTTGACGACGCGCTTGTTCCGATCCGGTGCATCCAACCTTTGTGCCGCCGCTTTTCTGAGTTCAAGATATTTTTAATCCTCCTGGATTCTGCTGCGCTGAATAGCAACCCTTCAGGCAACGCTTCACCGCAGACCCCACATAGCCTCTTGCTGCGGCTATAGATGACCGACTCGCAACGCGGGCACTTCAGGGCCGTTGGGGCCGAGGAAATCTGACGCGTATAGACTCTTCGATCCACGGCTTCTTCGAGCGTTCCGATGATCCTCACCGGTGCTGAAAACCCGTCCGAGTTGTCCGTCTGCTTCCATTCGATGCTTACCCTTGCTCCACTCATAACCTTTTCCATTCCCGCGTACGATTCACTGTTCACCATTCTAGACACCGGAACGCTGGGTTTAGTTTCAAAGTACCGCGTTACAAATATGTAATGGTATGATGGGAAACCGGCCTGCCCGGCTAACTCCGCAAGCCTGGAAGCCACGAGCAGCAGCTTGGTTTTAATAACCAACGTCGGTCTTTACCGTCGAAGACTGGGCGTCAGCCAAGTCTCAGGCCGCTGCGGTTCCGCAACCACAGCAAAAACATCTTGTCGGCCAGAAGGACGACACGTAATGATTTCAATCATCAACACCCTTACAATCAGGATTGGGACCAACCCCGGTTCGGTGGTCGGTGATTCCGTCGCTCTCACTACCTCGAAACTGTTTCGGATTCAAACCAACACGTGAGAGAAACAGCTATGAACATTTTTTCAACCTCGATTCTCACCCTGGCGGGCCTCGCTTTGACGGCATCGGCCTTGGATAAGCCTTATCTCCACGCACCCTCCACGGACACTTACGCGAAGCATGACCCAAACGGGCTTACCATTCTCTCCTCTGGCCGCTACCTGAAGCCAGTAGGGCGACATCTGCCAGTGGCCCGAGAGCCTTACGGGTTGGCGATGAGTCGCGATGGCAAGACATTGTTCGTTGCCAGTGATGGGGTCGGCCAGATCATTACGGACTGGCGGGAAGCCAAGCCTCTGGTCACGGTGGTCAACCCGCCCATGGTTCCGCGGCGAGGCAAGAAAGACCGAGCCTCGAACGGCGGCGGCGCGGACTTTTCGCCGGATGGTCGGAAGCTTTACTGGAGTAGCGGGGACTCGGGCGCCCTCTATGTCTTCGACGTTGCACCACCGTCGAAGATCACCGAGGTGTCATTGAACACCACTGTTGGCGGGCGCAAATACGAAGATAGCTACGTCACCGATGTAAAAGTGAGTGCCAACGGCAAATATCTTTATTGCGCGGACGTGACCAACTTCCGGTTCGTTGTGATTGACGCGGAGCGACAGCAAGTCGCCGGCTCTGTCCCGGTGGGACGTTATCCTTATGCGCTGGCGGTGGTCGGCGACAAGGTGTACGCCGCAAACATCGGACTGTTCGAGTACAGTCCCATTCCGCCGCCCAATGACGCCCGCTTCGACAAGCGCGGCCTCACTTTTCCGCCTTACGGCTACCCCAGCAAAGAGGCGCGCGACGGCGTTGAGTTTGAGGGGCGAAAGATTCCGGGGCTGGGCGAACCGAATGTGCCCGAATCGTTTTCCGTCTGGGGCGTGGACGTTTCAACACCGGAAGCGCCAAAAGTCATCAGCCGCCTGAAGACTGGCCTGTTGGTCGGCGCGCCGTCGGACAACGGCAAGACGGTGGGCGGCAGCGCTCCTAATTTCCTGGCCACGCATGGCGAGTCGCTTTTTGTGTCCAACGGAAACAACGACATGATTGAGCGAATTGATCTGGCGAAGAATGAAATTGTGGCGAAACAGCGCATCATCCCATCGCCGTTGGTGGCTCGGGTGCGTGGCGTCAGTCCTGCGGGCATGGTTGTCTCCCCGGACGGCAAGAGGCTTTACGTCGCCGAGTTGGGCATTAACGCCATCGCGGTGTTGGACACGAAAACTTTGTCTGTCCTCGGCCATATCCCCACCGGGTGGTACCCTTACCGAGTCGCCCTTTCACCCGATGGCCGCCATCTCGTTTGCATCTGCTTCCGAGGCTTCGGCAATGGTCCGAACGCGGGCAAGGAAATTCCCAAGAGCGATTTCCTTGGCATGCGCGGCGTCGTCAGCGTTCTCGATGTGCCGTCGGACACCGAACTCAAAGCGATGACAGCCGACGTGCTGGCTTACAACGGAATGGTGGATCGTCGCGCCGACCGAGATAAAATGTCCTCGCCGATCCTCCCAACTGTGCCGGGCAAAGTCTCGAAAGAAATCAAATACGTGGTCTTCATCACAAAGGAAAACCACACCTACGACACCATCTTCGATCGTGTTCCCGGCGCGAAGCACGACCCGAGTTTGTTGCGCTGGGGATTGCACCAAACGATCGAGGGCAAGGGCCAGCCCAAACTCGAAAATGTGGCCGTGATGGCCAACCACAACGCGATGGCGCGGCAGTTCACGGTGAGCGACAACTTCTACATGGAGCCTGAGGCTTCGGGCGTGGGGCATCGCTGGCTCGTTGGAGTGCAACCGAACAACTTGATGCAAATGACTTACTCCGTCGGTTGGTCCTTCAAAAAAGACAGCAGCGCGCCCGGTCGTCGCTACTCGATGGGGTCGAACGGCTCGCTGATTCCGGAGGATTATCCGGAGGCGGGCTCCATGTGGGAGCACCTGGCACGGAACCGCATCCGGTTTCGCAATTATGGCGAGGGCTTCGAGTTTCCCGGCGTGGGAGAGCATGAGGATGAGCATCCCACCGGCGCGCGCGAGGTCGTCAACATACCGATGCCCAAAGTTCTCTTTGACAATACGTGTCGAGAGTTCCCAATTTATAACTTGAATATCCCCGACCAGTACCGCGCCCATTGGTTCATGAAGGATGTCGAGAAACTGTTCTTGAAAGGCAAACAGCCCTTCCCGTCCTTCGTGAATATCGCCATCTGCAACGATCACGGTGCCGAGCCGAAACCCGACAAAGGTTATCCCTATCTGGCCTCGTACATGGCGGACAACGACCTGGCGATGGGCCGGATCGTCGAGTTCCTCACGCATACGCCTTACTGGAAAAACATGGCAATCTTCGTAACTCAGGACGATTCGGGCGGCGAACCCGATCACGTGGACGGCCAGCGCAGCGTTCTGTTGCTCGTCAGCCCGTGGGCAAAGCGCAGCTACGTCTCGCATCGGCACACCACCATCGTCAGCATGCACCGCACGCTCTACCAGATTTTTGGGCTGCCACCGTTGAACATGTTCGATGCTCTGGTGAACGACTTCGCCGATTGCTTCACCACGAAACCGGATTTCCGTCCCTATAAACATGTGGCGGTGGACCCGCGCATTTTCGACCCAGAAAAAGCCATCGATCCGAAGGACCCGGACTACGGCAAGGCCCGTCTGCTGCCCTCTTCCCCGATGGACGACCCGGATGAAATGGAGAAGGTTCTGCGGCGCGGCGAAAAAGAAGCCAAGCCGCGCTGAGTGGTGGCGCGGCTCCTGATTCAGACGTGGAAATTGGATTGAAATACACGTCATGAACCGCAACATCACCGGGAATCGTGCAACAGCGCGGTTCTGAAATGAACATAGATTGATATGAACTTGCCGTTGTGGTTTCGTCCGAAATTAGCTGACACGCTCAAGGGCTACCGAGCGACCGATTTTTCCGCCGACCTCATTGCCGGCCTCACCGTGGGGATCGTGGCGTTGCCTTTGGCCATGGCCTTCGCCATCGCGTCCGGAGTCAAACCCGAGGCGGGGATTTTCACCGCGGTCATCGCCGGATTTATAATTTCCGCGCTGGGCGGCACAAAGGTCACCATCGGCGGGCCGACCGGGGCGTTCATCGTCATCCTTTACGGAATCAATTCTCAATACGGCCCCGAGAATCTCGCCACTTGCACCGTCATGGCGGGAGTCATTTTGGTCGTGATGGGCGTGGCTCGCCTCGGCACGATGATCAAGTTCATTCCAGATCCAGTGACCATGGGTTTTACCTCCGGTATCGCCGTGCTCATCTTCACCACGCAAATCAAAGACTTCTTCGGCCTCAAGCTGGACCAAGTGCCGTCGGAGTTCGTCGAGAAGTTGAGGGCTCTGTTCGAGCGTGCTGGTACCGTTCAATGGCCCACGCTCGCTTTGGCGGCGACATCGTTGGCCGTTATCATCCTTTGGCCGAAGCCCTGGCAGCGCCGGGTGCCGGGCTCCATCGTCGCTCTTGTGGTCGGGACTGCCATGGTGGCGCTGCTTCAACTGCCCGTGGACACCATCGGCAGCAAGTTTGGTGGCATTCCGCAGGCGCTGCCATCACCACATCTCCCGTCGCTGGCATGGGACAACATCCGTCACCTCTTCCAACCCGCCATGACCATCGCACTGCTCGCGGCCATCGAGTCGTTGCTCTGCGCGGTGGTCGCCGACGGCATGGTGGACGATCGCCATGATTCGAACCAGGAACTCATGGCGCAGGGCATAGCCAATATTGTCTGCCCGCTCTTTGGCGGCATCGCGGCCACGGGCGCGATTGCCCGCACAGCCACTAACATCAAATGCGGGGCGCGCTCGCCCATCGCAGGAATGATCCACGCGGCCACGCTTCTGGTCATCATCTTGGTCGCCGCGCCGTTTGCGAAATCCATTCCGCTGGCCACGCTCAGCGCCGTGCTGGTCAACGTCGCGCTCAACATGGGCGAGTGGCATAACTTCCGACGCCTGGCCAAGTGGCCGCGCAGCGACGCCGCGGTTTTCCTGGCCACCTTCGGCCTGACGGTGGTGATCGATCTGACCGTGGCAGTCGAGATCGGGATGGTGATGGCTGCCGTGCTCTTCATCAAACGCGTCTCCGAGACCACGCAAATTACCGCCGTGGACGAAAACTCCGATCGGGAAGGTCCTGAAGATTCGCTGGTCGGCAGGGAGATCCCCAAAGGCGTCATGATTTATCGCATCGCCGGCTCGTTTTTCTTCGGTGCCGCGGACAAGTTGGAAACAGCGTTGAAGCGCGCCGGGCAGGAACCAGAAGTCCTCATCCTGCGCATGAGAGAAGTCCTGGCGATGGACGCGACCGGGCTGAACGCCCTCGAAGACCTCCACGAGCGGTTGCGGGATCGCGGTAAACATCTCCTCCTCAGCGGGCCGCACACGCAGCCACTGTTCATGATGGGCAAGGCGGACTTCCTTGAGCGCCTCGGCTTCGATAACGTTTGTGCAAACATTGAACTTTCGCTGGAGCGCGCGCGCGGAATTCTCGGCCTACCGCCCGTCCCGCCGAGCGACCCGTTGTACGCGGAGAAGCAAAAGATCGAAGCTGCACGACAGGAACTCGCGAGCGCGCTCGAACGCGCCAACAAGGTTCTCAACTCGCCAGTCAGCCCTGTGGACAGCCAAATCCAATCCGCTAGCAAGCATGATAACCATGGCGGCGGCGGAAAAGAATGATCCTATCGAGAACCGGCGCGATCCCTCAGATGAGTTCCTACAATCGGGCAGAAGGGAGTCGCACGGTGAAGGACGTGCCAACTCCGACCTCGCTGGAGACTTCGATGGTGCCGCCGTGCGCATCCACGATGGCTTTGCAGATGGCTAGCCCCAGTCCGCTGCGGCCATCGGACCGGGCACGTGATTTATCCGCGCGATAGAACCGCTCGAAGATGTGCGGCAAGTCGTCGGTGCCCATGCCAATGCCGGTGTCGGCAATCGTCAGGACCGCGGTTTTTTCTTCGGTGCGAGTACCGACCCGAATTTCGCCTCCGTCCTTATTGTAGTGAATGGCGTTGGTGAGGAGATTGGTGATCACTTGACCTAGACAATCAACGTCGCCAACTGCGGGCGCGGGCGAGAGGTCGCACTTGATTTCAACTCCCCCTGTGTCGGCGAGCGGGCGAATGAGGCCGATACAGGCGCGGGTTTTTTCGGCCAGATCAAAATCGACGTGCTGGATATGTTCCTGGCCCGCGTCAAGCCGGGCCAGATCGAGCAGCGATTGAGTGAGCCGCCGCATTTGCTGGGCGGTATCCAGACACGTTTCCACTGTCTCGCGGTATTCGGCGGCGCTGCGCTGTCGAGACAAGGCGGTCTGAGCCTCCGAGATGATGACGGCGAGGGGCGTGCGGAGTTCGTGGGAGGCATCAGCAGTGAACTGCTTTTGTTGCGCGAACGCGCCTTCGAGCCGGGCGAAAGTTGAGTTCAACACTTTGGCAAGGTGCCCAAGCTCATTGTGCGTGTCGGCAAGGTTGATGCGTTTCGAGAGGTTCCCGGCGGAGATATGGCTGGCCGCGAGCGTGATGTCCTGGACAGGTTGAAGGGCGCGGGCCGCCAGCCACCAACCGCCGCCCAAACCGAAAGCGAGCACTGCTCCGCCCGCGCCACAGAGCCACAGGGCGAAGCGGCCCATCGCGTTCAGGTCGGCAGTGATGGAACGCCCCACGAGCACGCATTCTCCCATCTCGGTAAAGTGGAAGGCTTCGCGGACAGGCTCACGCATCCGCGTGTGTGACTGAGTGTCGGAACCAATGCGCGTTGGAACGGCCAATGCCAGAGGGGCGTTCGTGGAGGACTTCAGCAGCGTTCCTTCACGAGACCAGATGGCGAAGTAACAGGCGTTTGTTTCCGTATCGTCAAACTGGCCCAAGGTCTGAGCCGAGAGGCGTATCTCACGAGGTCTCGGGCGAAAATCCGGAAAACCAGACGGCATCTCAAGGCCGGAGGAAGGAGGTCGCCATGGAAGCCGCCCGGCACCCGGGCCGAAGGGCGGAGGCTCGTCAGGTCCGCCAAATGGCGGGCGTTCGCCACGTCCTCCAGGCGCGCCACGTTCGCCAAAAGGACGTCGATCCCCGCGTTCGCCAAAGGGCGGACGACCGCGCACATCGCCAGTGACTGCCGCCAGTCGGCGCTGCAAGTCTTCGTCAATTTGGTTGAATCGATTGGTCCGATGCAGTTGATAGGCCGTGGCACCGAAACCACCCAAGATGCACACGAGCAGAAAGGCGAGCCACAGGAGAAAGTGCCAACGAATCGACTTTGTGAACATGGTGTGCGCTCAGAGTTCGATGCAATATCCCTGGCCGCGGCGGGTGGCGATGAGCTGCTGCCCAAGTTTTTTACGGATGCCAAAGACATGGACATCCAGGAGATTCGAAAGTGTGTCGTCACTTTCGTCAAAGAGATGCTCGTAAAGCTCGGTGCGAGTGACGACTTCGCCTCGATGGAGAGCCAGGTATTCGAGAATCGCGTATTCACGTGCCGTGAGGGCTACCGGCTCCCCGGCGCGCGTTACGGAGCGCGCGCGTATCTCGATGAGCAGGTCGCCGATTTCGATGCGAGACCGGGCCTGACCGACAGAGCGGCGGATCAGAGCTCGAAGCCTCGCCAAAAGTTCAGGCAAATCGAAAGGTTTCACCAGATAATCGTCCGCGCCTGTGTCGAGACCACGCACACGGTCCGAGTGGGCATCGCGTGCGGTCAGCATAAGCACGGGGGTTTGTTTTTGTTTACGCAGACGATCGAGCACCTCCCACCCATCGAGGCGCGGAAGCATCAAATCCAGGACGATGGCGTCATAACAGTTATTCTCGGCCTTGTAGAGGCCGTCGTCGCCGGCTTCGGCCGTATCGACAGCATACCCTTCCTCGCGCAACGCTTTGGCAAGATTGCGAAGCAACCGAGGCTCATCTTCAACGACCAAGACTCTCATAGTAAATTTCTCCGACCCCGGCCACCTCCATACTCCGGTGCATTCGTTCACGAAACGCAGCAGCGAGCAGTAGAGGCCGATCGAAACTCTGACACGGAAAGCATTAAGGTGCGATTAAGAAGTCAGGTTCAAATGAACGGTTCGGCTGCCTCATCGATAGTGAAAATGAACTCGAGGTTAAACTTGCTGCGACTAAGGGTTCCGGCGAGAGCGATGCCCTTGGTCGTATCGAGGCATTGCCCTTCACCGCTCTTAGGCCGATGAACATTGGCCAAGTTTGTGGCCGCACTCGCAGGAGGAGAATTTTGCAGAAAGTTTTTTCCCAGCTTAACGCCTTCTTAATGGACGCCTGTGTAAGTTAGCGCCAACAAATGAAAACAACCTACGCGCTCGTTCTCCTCAGCCTCGCGACGATCTGCCCTCCGGTGATTGCTCAAACGGAAGTCGGCAAAAGGGGCACTCCAACAGTTGCAGCTATCATTCCATCCGCGATCGGTCCGAGAACTTTAAACTTTCGCTTTCGCGGGGCTCCGTTGGAAACTGTGTTAGCTTACATGAGCCAGGCGGGCGGTTTCATTATCAATCTGGAGGCCGATGTGAAAGGCAAAGTCGATGTTTGGAGCAGTCAGCCGTTGAGCAAGGATGAAGCGTGCGAGGTGTTGAATACAATCCTGAAGAAAAGCGGATTGGCCGCCTTGCGCAATGATCGGACATTGACCATCGTCACCCAGGATGAGGCTCACAAACGAGACATCCCAGTTAAGAAAGGCAACATCGCCGCGGAGATTCCGAAGACCGATGCCATGGTGACGCAGATCATCGGCGTGAAGCATGTCAATGCAACCCAGTTGGCGAACAACCTGGTCCAGTTGCTTCCTTCCTACGCGACAATGACGGCCAACGAAAGTGCCAATACGCTGGTTTTGACGGCAACTCAAACTGATGTCCGGCGAATCACCGAAATCATCAACGCCCTCGATTATGCCATCTCCAGCGTGTCGATTGCAAAGGTGTTCCCGATTCGGTACGGGGACGCGAAAGAATTGGCTAATGTTATCAAAGAGTTGTTTCAACCAAACCAACAACAGGAGGCCAATCAAAGCCGCCAAGAGTTCAATGTGTCGGGCGGCGGTGGCATCCCTCCGGAAAGCGGCGCTTTCTCCGGCAGTTCAGGCGATGGAGTCCGGACCGCGATCGCGCCCGTTGTCGCGATAGCAGACGAACGCAGCAATTCCTTGGTGGTAAGCGCGTCAGAGGAGATCATGCGCGCGACTGAAAAACTCATCAAAGAAATCGACCAATCTGTGTCTGACATCACGGAGTTGCGGGTTTTCCATCTAAAAAATGCTGACCCTTCGGAGATGGCGGACAAGCTGTCCGAACTATTCCCTGACGACACCAAAGCGGGTAACACTAGCAATCAACAAATTCGATTTGGAGCTGGCCCTTTCGATAATACGCCCTCGCCGAGCAGCGATCGGATGAAAAAGAAAGGCCAAGTCGTGTCGGTGGCCGACACGCGCACCGCCTCGATCATCGTCAGCGCGGCGAGCGAGTTGATGCCCCAAATCGCGAAATTAATCGACTCACTCGATTCCAACTCCGCCAAAAAACAAAGGGTGTTTATCTATGCCCTGCAGAGTGGTAATGTCCAGAACGTCACGCAGGTTTTGAATGGGATGTTTCAACCCCAAAACAGCCGCAACACTCAAAATAATTCCAGCCAAATCGATGCGCTCATGAATCGAATGAACCAGCAATCGACGCGCGGCACCAGCACGGGCTTTGGCGGAAGCAGCGATCAAAGCGGCTCCAGCGGAAGCGGAGGATCTGTTCGATAAACGGAGAGCCCTATACCTTCACCTTGATTCGCCTTCGCATAAGCTGGCGAAACAAAAACTCACATTTTGAAAACAGCACACGCTATCCGCTCCACAAGTATCCGCCCGAATCGGCGCGGCTCTGCGAGCCGCGGCAGTGCGGACAACTTTAAGGCTCGATCGGTTTTTCACACACGAGCCGCTTCGGACGCGCCGCGCGTCTGCCAACAGGTCCGTTGAATTTTGTCGGTGGAAATCAAAAAACAAAGCAACAACAACAAACGGAAGGAAAGAATAGTAACTATGAAAAAACCAACTCAACTCACAATGGTCCGCGCCCTCGCGCTGGCAGCTTCTTTGTGGATCGGCATCAACAATGTTCAAGCCCAAAACGGGCCCGGAGGGGGAAATTTCGACCCAGAGCAAATGCGTCAAAACACGCTCGAAAGAATGCGCGAACAGCTCGAGGTGAAAACTGACGCCGAATGGAAAATCATTTCCGAGCTCATCGAAAAAGTTATGGAAGCTCGACGTGCGCTCGGCGGCGGCCCTGGGGGCCCTGGGGGATTTGGCGGTCCTGGCGGTCCTGGGGGATTCCGTCCGCCGCCGGGTGATGGGGCAGATCGTGGGCCAAGCGGGCCGGGTGGATTCCGTCCGGGCGATGGAGGAGATCGTGGGCCCGGTGGATTTGGATCGCAGCAGGGCGATGGAGGGGAGCGCCGACCAGCCGGCCCTGGTGGTTTGCGTCCACAGCAAGGCGATGAAGGCAACCGTGCGCCGGGCGGCCCTGGTGGTTTTGGACCGCGGCCGGGCAACGGCGGAGGGCGTGGACCTGGAGGCCCTGGTGGATTCGGTGGCGGCCCGGGTGGATTCAACCGGGAACCAGACATCGAAGCAGAAGCGTTGCAGAAAGCGATTGAAGCCAATGCCTCGGGCGATGAAATCAAGGCCGGCATACTGAAGCTGCGAGACGCGCGCAAGGAAAGGCAAGCCAAGCTAGAGCAGGCGGAAAATAACCTGCGCCAGGCGCTTTCGGCGCGTCAGGAAGCCATTGCTGTCATGATGGGAATATTGAAGTAATGGCGAGTTATGGGAGTGACCGAGGAAGAGCAACAGCGAATGCTGAGGCGCTCGCGGCTGAATAGAATGTCAACGCGCTCGGTCACTCCCGTCTTACTCTTGCCTCGCGATGGTGCTCCTACCGGCAATGGCTCCGGTCAGGAGCGGGTTTCCTTCAGGGATGACCCGCCGAAGAGCAGTCGCAAACTGTTCAACACCACGACGACCGTGCTTCCTTCGTGCCCAACGACGCCTAGAGTGAGAGGGATTCCACCTACGAGAGCAAAGCCCACCAGCACGACGACGGTGCCCAAAGAGATCACCAGATTCTGCCGGATGATTCGTCGCGCGCGCTGGCTGAGCTGAAACGCAGTAAGAAAGTTTTCCAGACGATCGTGCATGAGCACCACTTCGGCTTGTTCAAGCGCCGCGTCAGATCCCCGAGCGCCCATCGCAACTCCCACGTCCGAAGCAGCGAGGCTCGGGGCGTCATTCACACCGTCGCCGATCATCGCCACTTTTCGGTGCTGCTGGATGAACGACTGAATCACTGCGACTTTTTGCTCGGGCTTTAATTCCGCTCGTACGTCGTCCAACCCCAACAGATCCTTGAGCCGTTCGGCGGTAGCTTGTCGATCTCCGGTCAACACCACTATCTGCAACTTCAACTGGCGCAGCTTCGTCACGACCTCACGCGCCTGCGGCCGAACATCGTCACGCAACAAAATACGACCGAGCAAATCTCCGCTGACCAACCAGACCTCCGAGAAGCCAGCTTCGGTCAGCGAGACTTCGGCGATGGTCCTTGCCAGCGGGCCTTCGGCAAACCATGCGCGCCGCCCCAGGGCCACCGTGGCGCCCCGATGCAGCGCTCGCAGTCCGAGGCCGGTTACGGATTCGAAATGCTCCAAGTCCAGCGCGGACAGTTCCTGTTGCCTGCCGTAGCGCGTGATCGCGCGGGCCAATGGATGGGTGGACAACCGTTCGAGCGCATAGGCCAGCGCGGCGACCTCTTCCTCTCGTCCGGGCGGGACGCTTTCGACCCGCTCGACCTGCAGCTCGCCTGTCGTCAGCGTGCCTGTCTTGTCCATGGCCACCACCGTTACCTCCCCGAGCTTCTCCACCGCCGCGCCACCTCGGAAGAGAATGCCGCGCCGGGCGGACCACGCGATAGCAGCCAGCACAGCGGAGGGAATTGAGAGAACCAACGCGCATGGCGAAGCCACGACCAACAAAGTCATCGCGCGATAAAACGCGCTATTGCTGGCTGCTGTCGAAACGAACGGCGGCAGGTCAAAGACCAGCCACCAACCAAAGAACATGGTCAGCGAGAGCCCGAGAATACCGTAGGTGTAGCCGGTGCCGAATTTGTCCGTGAACCGTTGCGACGGCGCTTTGAGGTGCTGGGCCTCTTTGATGAGCTGAACGATTTTTTGGAGCGCGCTCTGGCTTGCAGGCCTTAACACAACCACGACCACAACCCCCCATTGGTTTAAGGTTCCAGCCAAAACCAAATCGCCAATCTCCTTTTCCACTGGTATCGCTTCCCCCGTGAGATTGGATTCATCACTGGCCGTCTTGCCTTTTACGATTTCGGCATCGACAGGGAATTGCTCACCCGGCTTGATCAGCAACTTCATCCCCGCCCGCAATTGCTCCACCGGCAGGATCTGTTCGACCCCGCGCTCGTCCAGCACGGTGGCTACTTTAGGAGCCGATTTGAACAAGGCTCGAATTTCCCGTTGCGTCCGGCCCATGGCGTAATGCTCCAACGCTCCCGACAGTGAAAAGAGAAACAACAGCGCGGCTCCTTCGCCGAAGGCACCCACGCTAGCGCTGCCGAAAGCGACGGCGAGCATGAGGAAATGGACATCGATCGTTGCCTTTCGCAGACGTTCCCAAACCTCTTGAAGAGTGAACCACGAGCCGGTGAGATAGGCTAAGGTATAAAACAGAGTAGCTAGCCGCGGATCCGGCCAACAATAACCTGCGACCCCGAGGACCGCGCATAATCCCGCGGCGAGCAACTGAACCTTCCATTCGCCCTCATGCTCCGCGTCGTCCGGCAAAATGATCTCGCGCGGCACCAGCTTTGGCCATGGCATCTCGCGCCAACGCCAGAATCGTGGCGCGGTCGGGCAGGTGACCCGGGCGATGGTCGTGGATTGCAAGTCCCGGTGAATGGTGATCTTCTCGCGCTCCCCCGGATCCAATGCGATCGGGCAAGCCGAACAATCCGATCGCCCTTCCAGTAAATGGCATCGTTGACTCTCGTTGGCCTCCTCGAGCTGGCGGATCTGGGCGGTCAGAGTCTGTTCGAGATCGGTTCGCCGAGGTGTCCCGAGGGTTGCCAAGGAAATCGAGCGGCGGACGCGATCGATTTTGACGGCTTCGAGCGTCGGCTCAACCTTCATCGTCTTGGCGACAATGTGTACAAGACAATTCGGATCCGCCGCGCCGGTTTGAATCTTTGTTCCTTCGTCGGAACTCATACTGCCTTATGAACAATCTCTTCGTAAGCCTGGGTCAACCACCGGCCAACACGCTACGCAGAAACCGCCCGGTGTGCGAGTTTTTAACTGCCGCAACAGCCTCGGGCGTCCCTTCGGCGACAAGCCGCCCACCCGACTCGCCGGCTTCGGGCCCTAAATCAATGACCCAATCCGCCTCGGCGATAAGATCAAGATTGTGCTCGATCACGATAACAGAATGACCGGCATCAACCAGTCGTTGCAACACGTCCACCAATCTCTGAACGTCGGCCATGTGCAGGCCGATGGTTGGCTCTTCGAGGATGAACAAATTGCGCCGAGTCGCCTTGCTCAGAAGGTCCGGAGACTCCTTCAATCCTGTGAGCAAGTGAGTGACGAGCTTCATCCGCTGGGCTTCACCACCGCTGAGCGTGGGACTGATCTGGCCGAGCTTCAGGTAGTCCAGGCCGGTATCTTGCAACGCTTCCAGGGGGCGTCGAATCTTCTTAAAAACCCCAAAGAAATCGATGGCCTCCGCCACGCTCATCTCCAGAATGCGAGCGATATTTTTACCGCGATGTTCGATGTCCAACGTTTCGCTGTTGAAACGAGTGCCGTTGCAACTCTCGCAGCGCACATAGGCGGGCGGCATGAAATTCATCTCGAGCTTGATCGTGCCCGTCCCTTCACATTCCGGACACCGGCCATGCGAGCTGTTGAAGGAAAAGCGGCCGGGTGGATACCCGCGCAATCTGGCTTCGGGCGTTTGGGAAAACAGGAGCCGGATTTCATCGAAAAAACCGACGTAGGTTGCGGGAATGGAACGTAAGGTTCGGCCAATGGGGGATTGGTCCACCTCATAAACTGCTTTGATCGATTCGTAGCCCTGAAGCCCGCAGAGGGTTTCAGTGTCTGCATCACTCTTCCCCTTCCGAACGCGATGTTGAATGGTCGGCAAAAGACACTCCCGAACCAAAGTGCTCTTGCCCGAACCGCTCACGCCGGTGACAACGATGAAACGATTGAGAGGAAAAGCAATGGTCAGATCCGATAAATTATTCTTCGAGGCATGGCTTAGCACGAGGCAAGCTGAGCTGCCAGAGGACGAGCCCCGCCGCTTCCGCTCGCGCGGGAGGGCGGAGCGTGCCAAAAGCACCGGCCGCCGTTCACCTCGGTGAGGATAGCGCTTCTGGGTGCGCAAGCATCGCCCGGTGATCGAGCTCTCGTGCCGCATCAGTTCATCCAAAGTGCCGCTCGCGACGACTTCGCCGCCATGAATGCCCGCGCCCGGGCCAAGGTCGATGATGTAATCCGCTCGCCGCATCGTTTCTGGGTCATGCTCCACAACGACGAGCGAGTTGCCGCGTAGTTTGAGCATGTCCAGCGCGGCCAGGAGTTGCTCGTTGTCGCGCGGGTGCAAGCCGATCGTTGGCTCGTCCAGTATGTAGAGCACGCCGCTGAGGTTGGAACCAAGCTGAGCCGCCAAACGAATCCGCTGGGCCTCTCCTCCGGATAGTGTCGTCGCGCTCCGGCCCAATTGCAGATAGCCCAAGCCCACTTCGCAAAGAAACTTCAGCCGCTCCCTGACCTCCGGCAAAATATCCCGCGCAATCTCAGCCGAACGCCCGCTGAATTTGAGCGATCGAAACAACACTAAGGCCTCTTCCACCGCGGCGTTGGAGAGAGCAACGATGGTGGGGCTCAAAGCGCTTTTATTCTGCGCTCGGCCCGCGTGTTGGGACGCGTTGCCCAAGTCGAGCCGGACCGATCGAGCAATCGGATTCAAGCGGCTTCCGTGACACTCCGGACAAATCTCCCTCTTTCCTTCCTGCCACTCGAACCACGATTCTTCGATCGACTCCGCCCGAGCCCCCCGCTCCACGTCCGGCAGATAAAACAGCTCTCCAAAGCCCCGGCACGTGGGGCACCAACCTTGGGCTGAGTTGTAGCTGAAATTCTTCGGATCGAGAGGCTCGAAGGATTTTCCGCATTCCGGACAAGCGCGCTCAGTGGAATGAATGGAGGCCTTTCCGTCGTCCCCCAGAGCGAACAATGTTCCGTGCCCGAGCTGCAATGTTTCGTCGATGAGTTGCGATGTCGATTTTTTCGTCGCGGAGGCTCGGCGCGATTTGCTTTCGAGCTTGCCGACGACGACTTCCACATCGTGCTCGCGAAACCGATCCAAGCGAAAAGATTCGCCGGTCGAGCAGATTGCACCATCCGCCCGAATCTCAGCGTAGCCATGTTTGGCGGCCCATTGCGCCACTTCCGTGTGGAAACCTTTGCGGTTTTTTACGACGGGAGCCAACAGCAAAAGATCTCCGCGTTCTTTAACTTCGGCGTGCAGCCGACGTGCAACTTGATCGCTGGTTTGGGCTTCCACGGGCATCTGACATTCCGGACAAAACTGAGTGCCGAGCCGGGCGTAGAGCAGCCTAAGAAAATGGTAAATCTCCGTGACGGTCGCGACCGTGCTCTTGCCGCCGCCGCGCGAGTTGCGTTGTTCGATGCTGACAGTCGGCGGAATGCCCGTGATGAGATCGACATCCGGCCGGGAGAGCTGCTCGACAAATTGCCTCGCGTAGGCGCTCATCGAGTCGAGGAATCGCCGCTGCCCTTCGGCGAAGAGAAGGTCGAAAGCGAGCGTGCTCTTGCCCGATCCGCTCACGCCTGTGATGACGACAAACTGATTGCGGGGAATGGTAAATGTCAGGTCCTTGAGATTATGCTCTCGAGCGCCGTATATCGAAATGGCATTTTCAGCTTCTGCGCTGACGGGTGTTCCGTTGATCACCTTGAATTAATAGCATTAACGAGAGACTTAGCAAAAAAGCTTTTATTTCTGATGTGCCATTGTCCAGTCGCATTGGAGCCGCCGACGATGGGAATCCATTGCAGCGGCCTCTCGATGGAAGTTTTTACAGCCTAGTGAAACAAGCGGCGAGTGCCTAAACTCCTGTGATGTTAATCGCTTTTCATAAGCCGTATGGAGTGATCTCGCAATTTACAAGCGATGGCTCTCGCCACGATACTTTGGCGGCCTTTGGGTTTCCGACCGCAGTGTATCCGATTGGGCGTTTGGACGCTGAGACCGAGGGTTTGCTTTTGCTCAGTGACGAGCCAGAGCTTAACGCGAAGCTATTGCACCCGCGCGAGGGTCATCGGCGTGTTTATTGGGTCGAGGTCGAGCGCACGCCTCCGACAGAAGCTCTGAAAAACCTGACTGCCGGAATCATCACTCAAGGCCGCAAAACATTGCCTTGCCGGGCTTGGCTGCTGACGCCTCAACCGAATCTGCATCCTCGAAACCCTCCCGTTCGATTTCGCAAATCGGTCGAGACCTGCTGGCTGGCGCTTGAGTTAACGGAAGGGAAGAACCGCCAGGTGAGAAGAATGACCGCCGCCGTGGGCCATCCCACCTTGCGGTTGATCCGCGTTCAGATTGGGAATTATGAACTTGGGCAATTGATGGCCGGCACATGGAAAACTCTGACCGCGCCAGAACGCGAGCTCGTGTTTCAAAAAGAGGGCCGCGACACCTAATTCCCATGCGCTTTCAAGATGAGCCTAAGACGCGCCGGACTTTGAGCCTTTGGCGAGGCGCGAACGAGGCGCATATCCGCAGCGATATGCAACGAGTGAGCAACGAAGCCAGGGGATCAAAGGACCAGCGCATCAGACGCATCTTGAAAGCGCATTGGAATAAGCTTAGTTCTTCCGCGCGTGGGGAGCTTCGATCACTGGCTTTTTCTCGGTCTCCCGTTTGATGCGCGAGAGCTCGAGTTCCCCGAAGAGCACCGCCGGGGCGACCACTGAGGACGATGGAGCTGCACCGCCCGTGCTGTTGTGGACCGTGGGCACATTTCCCGCCGCGATGATTTTCCGCAAGCTTCGCACATCGACCGCATTGAATTCACAGCCTCGCACAAGCTCTTCACGCCCGTCGGCGACATAGACCTTATAGATCGAGAGCGGGTCGCCCACGGCGCGGGCCGCCCCTGCGCCTCCACCGCGACCGAACCCGCCGCCGCGTCCTCCAAAACCAGGACCACCAGCGGCGCGATTCTGAAGACCCGTGATTCGCAGCCCGAATTTCAACCCCTCGGAGTCGGCGGCGTCCAGCAGTTCCTTCTTGAGATCTGCCGGACTCTCGCTCTTGGTGGACTCGATGTAGAGGCATCCTATCGAGGACCGGAGTGCTTCACCACCGGCGCGGCGCCCATGTCCATTGGATTGGGCAAATTGTTTGGTGGGGGTGCGGGACATGACCATTCCCTCAAGCTTTCCGTCCACGACGACGTTCACGCGCTGAGCCGAGATTCCTTCGTCATCGAACAGGTAGTGCCCGCTGAGAAATGCGCCCTGGAATTTTTCGGCGCGTGGATCGTCGTAGATTTGAAATGTCGGCGGCAGAATCCGTTTGCCCAACCGGTTCTCGAGGTCATCTGAGCCTTGAGGACCGCGGCGCGGCGAGCCCACAGCCTCAGCCTGGCCGGTGATGCCCCGCGCAAGCAGTTGTCGGAAGAACTGCGGCGCGGCGATCCCATCAATGAGGACCGGCCCCGTGTAGTCCTCAAGAATGGGAGCTCGAATCGCGACGGCCAGCCGATCCGCCAGCTTGCTCACATCAGCGAACACCTCGCTGATCGCCGGCAGTTGCTCAGGCGTGGCCGCGTTGTAAGTGAGAAAATCAGACAGCCGTTCGCCGTCGTCAGCTTGCGCTTCAGCGGTAATCCGAAGCAGGGCCTCAGTGTCGCCGTGGCGCATCCTTGAGCCCTCCGAATTCACCATGTAGCGATTCTCGATGCCAGCCGCAAGGGTCACGTCCGATTTGTGAATGTGCCCGTAATCGCCGAATCGCGCCGAGATGCGCCGCGCATAATCTTCCCACAAGGCGAGATCGAACGACAGGCTGACGCGGTCCTTCATGATCGTGACGGCGCCGGCCTTGACGAAATCCCGCGGACGATCCTCCACGTTCCTGTCCTTCAAATAAGCCCGCTTCTGGGCGAGCGTTTCCACCGCGTCCTTGTACTGAAAGTCAGTGGCGCGCCAGATAGCTTGCCGCAAGGCCATGTAACCCTCGTCAATCGGAAGCTCAACGCTGACCGCGAGGCTGCGCCGGCCTCCACCGCCACGCCCGGCGAAGTTCGAATTATCAAGGTCGTACGATCCCACCCGGACCAGACCGTGCAAAACGCGCGAGCGACCCGGAGCGGATCTCACCAATGAACCATAGGTCGCCGTAATGCGATGGGTGACCGTGTCATCGACGGCATACTCAATAAAGTAAGGTTTATCGAGATCCTCCAAGTGAAGGGACATGGAGCGCTTCAACTCATCACCGACGGCCTTGAAAACAGGATCATTTTCCGGCAGCTCATCCGCAACCGCAAACGATAATCCAACGGTGAGCAGGACGGTAACAATCTGATATTTCAGAACGTCCCTGAGAAGCCCTCCAACCCTCGGAGCCACGGAGGTGCCGTCGCTCGTGCTGAAATCCGCAGCCCGCGATCCGCGCTCGGAAGCAGCTAGAGCTTCCACACATCGGCCGCTATTATCCAAACACTCATTCAACCCTATCATAGTGTTGACTCCTTCTCGGCAATGGGAGGCGGCAAAATCGGCAGCCGATCCTGAGAACGCTCCCGCTTTTCGATTTCGATCTGTTCAACGAGAATGCTAGGAGAGACGGCCGAGACCGGAACCCAGCCAGATTCAGCTCCGCAGGTTCCGTTGAACACAGCCGGATCATCGCCAGTCGCGATAATCTTGGAAAAGCAGGAGAGAGGAGTGCCGACAATATCAACTCCGCGCACCAACTCGTCGGGGCGGCCATCGGCATAAACGCGGTAAACGACGACCGGAAGAACCTTGAACGCTTGAGGCCCGCCACGCGAGGTCGTCGTGAACCCTCCAGTGATGTCCTCGAAAACGTAGCCATAAGGCTTGTTCTGCCTCTTACACTCGCCTACGAGCATCTCGCGCAGTTTCTGAAACGGCACTGTCTTGGTCGAGCGCACCATGAGATTTCCCTGACGCGAAACAACCTGACGGCCCGGCTCGCGACGGCCGTGGCCATTCGACGTCGCAAATCCCGGCACCGGAGAACGGGATAAGAGGAAGGTCTTAAGAACTCCGTTTTCAACCAGATCGACCCGTGAACTGGGCACGCCCTCGTCATCGTAGCGATAGAATCCACGCAAATCCTCGCTTTCAAAACGCGCTTGAGTTGGATCGTCGGCGACACTTAGAAACTCCGGAAGAATCAGCTTGCCCACCATCTTCGTGAAGGTTTGCCCCTCCTCGACATCCTTCTGCCGGTGACCTTCGATGCGATGTCCGAAAATCTCGTGGAAGAACACGCCGCTCGCGCGGTTCAACAGGATCGCGGGACCCGTGTAAGGCTCGACGAGTGGCGCCGCCCGAAGCGCAAGGACTTTGTCGATGACCTTTTGGAATTCGTGCCGAATTGTTTCCTCGGACGGCAATCCGGATTCAGTTGCGGCGTTGAAGATAAAGCTTTGGTTAAGATCCATTCCGTCCTCCGCCTTGGCGCTAGCCGACACGATGACACGCAAACGCTTGGTCCCGGTTTTCAGGCGGCTGCCTTCAGCGTTCGCCATGTAGCGGTTGTCCGCCGCGCCGAGAACGGCAACCATTGAATCGTAGATGAGCGGATAGTTCAGCGCGAGCCGCGAGACATGGCGCACCCGCTCAGCCCATTGCTGGCGGTTCAAGGAAAGCGTGGCGTCTCCCTCTGAGTAGATGCTCGGGTTCTCGCGTGAAAAATCGTGCGCCTTGCTTTCCTCCTCGACCGTGGTTTTGAGATCCGTCTGCACACGCTGAAAACGTTCCACGGCGCCTTTGAACGCACGGTCCGTGGCTTGCCAGAGCGCGTGCTTGACGGCCATCGGATCGTTCCCGAGAGGCGCGGAAGCTGTTCCGCCAAGAAAACCGCCAAAACGTCCCGCGCCAGCGCCCCCGCGAATCTGATGCGTGCTGTCGAGCGAGTAATCCCCGACTCGCAGATCCACGTCAAGTTGTCGCTCGTGGCTGTCATCGTTCCGAAACAGCGCGCCGAGCCCTGCCATCAGCGAAATCGAAATGCTGTCCGTGATCGTGTACGAAAGATAGTAAGGCTTCCTCTTATCTTCAGTGGCCAGGTGCCGCATCGAGTAGTCGAGCTCTTCACCCATCACATGGAGAAGCGTCCCCTGCGGCCCTCCGACACCTGGTTGAACCGGGGCATCAGTCTGGCCGTGAAGCTGGGGGAAGAGAAACAAACCGATGAAAAGGGTTTTGATGACTCTCATGGTGAAAATAAACGGAGTTTAAATTTGGCTGACCGCTGGAAATTGCCTTACGTGAACGGACGGCGCAAGCAAAACGAATTTGGCCCACGAACCGAAGCCCCGGAGCTGTTCGCTGTGATTGGGGTGGATTGAAAGGAACGATTATCCAGGATCGTGAGAATTGCTGATTGCGTTCTTGGCGTGCTGCAAGGTTACTGCTTAAGCTGGTTCTCATGGATCCATTGCTAAAATTGTTACGTGACGATGCATCGCTCAAGCCCTCGGCGCTGGCGGCGATGCTGAACATGTCCGAGGCGGATGTTATTGGTAAAATCCAGGCCTACGAAGCGGATCAGGTCGTCCTGGGGTATCGAACTATTTTAAATGAAGAGAAGCTCGGAATGGAAGTGGTGCGAGCAGTCATCGAGGTGAAAATCACTCCCGAACGCGGCGGCGGCTTCGATCGTTTGGCAGAGCGCATCGCCAAGTACAGCGAAGTCCGGTCCTGTTATTTAATGTCAGGCGGCTACGATCTGCTTGTCGTTGTCGAAGGAAACAATCTGCGCCAGGTGGCAACGTTTGTTTCGGAGAAACTGGCCACAGTCCAAGGGGTGATTTCGACGGCCACTCATTTCATTCTCAAGCCTTACAAAGAGCAGGGCGTGCTCATGAGTCGTGAGCACAACGAGGAGCGGCTGGCTGTTTCACCGTAGGCGCTTGGCCAAAGCCCTCGCTCGTTGCGAGGGCTTTGAAAATATCAAACGAGCGGAGCTGTTCACCAGCTCTAGTCGAGGCGCGAATGAGGCGCTTATTCAGAAAGAAACAAGGACAAGAATGTCACAGAAAGCCCGCGGAAGTCTCCGGTCATTTCCCCTGGGGGCGGCGCAGCTTCTCCAATTCCGCCCGCAACGGCAGCCAGTATTGCCGATCCCGCTCACGTTCGGCGTTTTCCTCGGCGGTTAATGCCCGCTCTAAATTCTCCATCTCGCCAAGCGCCGCATGAGCAAGCAGGTGTCGCTTCAAGACCAACCGCCGACACTGAGTGGGGCGCCCCTGGGCAACTTCCACGAGCAGTTGCGGCGTCCGAAGTTCTTGCAGCCAGAAGCGGATTTGGGCCGAAGTGGGTTTGAGACTGTGCTGAAAATAGTGCGCTTCCACCAGGCGCCGAATCATCGGCCAATCCTTGTCCCGCTGAGTTTTCTTGGCCTGCACCAAGTCCGGCAGCGAGAGCAAATCGCAGCGCGTGCCGTCGGGAAGCTCGATGGTCGTGCGCCGTTTCCACAGTTTTGAAAAAGCACCCACGCCGCGCATTTTCGCCATGATATCCACGCGCATCCGCAAGGCTTCGGGATGCTGACATCGAAAATGAATGGCATGGCCGCGCCGCAGATGTTTCAACTCGAAGGGCGGGACGGCAATGACATCAGCTTGCAAAGCGTCCAACGCCCGACGCATCCGCACAAGGTTGGCCTCATCCGCGACGATGGCCAGATCCGTGTCGCGGCTAAACTCGGCCGCGCCGTAGAACACGCACGCCTGCCCCCCCATGAGCAGGGAGCGGACGCGGTGCGCGAACATCGAAGAAAGGACTTTGCGTATCGGGTTCGGGATCAAGTGAGCCTCCGAGATCGAGATAAGTTTGCCAGAGCTTCTCGCTTTCCAGCCAGCGTTGGACGGGCGTGAGCCGATACCACTCGGCCCACTCGCCTTCTACCAATTGTTCCGGCTGAATCATGTCAAACGGATAACAGACTTAAGCCTGGATGTAAACGGCCACACCATTTTCCACGGCAATTCGCATTTTGGTCCGCATGTAGTCACGCCTTCAGACGGCGTCGCCTGGGAGAATCCAACGCCTGTGGTCTTGCCGACGCCCCTCCGGCTGAAGCCGGGACTACGTACCGCAACACACGACGTTCCAACTTCAGACGGTCGGAAACAAAATGAGGCGCACGACTTCGGGCGCGTCAACTTCGTCCTGGCGCTCATCTGATCGATGATGGCATCGAGTTTTTTCATCTTCAGGCTCCCGCATACATCACGACGTTGTCTTTGGACCCTGAAACTTTGAGGTGGACCTCACCTGTGCCCAAGTGAAGCGAGAGGGTCCGGCTCACAAGTCCGCCGACCTGAGCGGCTTGAATCCTCAAGCCGTGCTTGCCGAGCAAGCTGGTCACGGACTCGACATTACGCTTTCCGATGTTGAAAAAGCCGCTGCTGTCCATGATTTGAGCGCCGCCTGCCACGCATATCTGCACGCGAAATTTGTCCGCCTTCATTTGGTAAGCCGCCCGAAAAAGCGCGGGGATACCCGTGTCAGCGAACATGCCCGGCTGTTGATTCGCCTTGGCGATGTTAAGGGATGAATCCGGCAGCATGAGGTGGAGCAATCCTCCTACTTGCGAGATGGGGTCGTAGATCGTTATGCCAATGCAGGAGCCGAGCGAGTACGTGGCCAGCACCGCCGCGTGGTTGTTCGAGACAGCCATATCACCCATCCCGACCACCACATTTTGCTGGAAACCGGCCAACGTGGCCAGACTCGGAGACGCCATATTAGTCTATGTCTGCGACACGTTGTTAAATGCTCGTCGAAACGCGGCGCGGTTGACGCTGCGATTGATGCCGACGTCGATCTGGAGGTTGTTTGATGAGCTAACAGCCAAGATCACGCATAGGTTAACGAGCGCGGAGAGTTCGGAGTGCGTGAGCGGTTTCATCAGGTTTCACGCGCGGTTAGAAGTTGAACGTGGCCTGCAAGTAAAGCCAGTCCGCGCCCGTGGACCCTCCGACGCCGGCGAGCGAGTTCTCGACATATTTCCCCACGAAGAAATGACCGTAGCCAGCCCGCAGCGCCAGCCAAGGCTTCGGCGCGTAGATCGCGTCCAAGTTCAGTTCCGACCCAACGAAACTGTCGAAGGTCGGATTGATTCCGTAACTGCCCGCCGCGCTCCGTCCCGCGCCGGCTTCGGGATAGAAAAAGTCCGACGTGTCCGCCAGCCAGAACAAATGATAATCCAGCGTCAGGGTCAGCGGCTTGGCCGGCTTGAGCGAGGCGCTCAATCGGGGGTTGTGGATGTTCCGCCATCCGATGAGATCCATGTAACCGTAGTGCTTGTAGTTGGTGGGGAAAAGATTCTCGAACGTTCCGCTCTTGCCATCCTTGGAGTTGCTGTCCCCCGACGCGAAGTTGTATTCGATACCGAGCCGGGGCGACCCGAAGGCCTTCGCCCAGGTGTAGCCGCCGCCCGCGCTCGCGGCGAACGCCCGTTGATCCAGCCGTACGCCCCCCAGGTTGATGCTACCAACCTGTCCGGCGGCTTCGGCTCCGTAATCCCAGCCCTTGAACTGGCCGGGCAGCGACTTCACCCGCGCGCCAAAGGTGTAAATGTCCCGCGCCCCCGGGCCGCCCGCCTGCGGAGAACCGGCCGTGGCCGTCGGTGAACCAGCGCTGGTGTCGCGCGCCAGCAGATACAGTTGGGTCTCCTGCTTCGGGATCAGCGTGCGCGTCGAGGCATACACCCCGGAGAACCAGTCATAGTCGTTGGCGATATTGAAGCTGCCGTCGTCAGCCAGCACGACGCGTCCGCTGAAGGCATCGACCCATAGATTCTTGTCTTCGTAGCTGAGCTTGGCGGCATCGAACACCCGGCCCAAGTTGTTCCAGTCGGCATTGCCGACAAGCCGCTCATCTCCATACACAAACTCCTGCCGCCCGATCTTGGCGGTGAGCGGGAAGTTCTTGGCGTTTCCAAGCCCCACGTATGCCTGGTGCAGATCGGCGCCGTCCGCCTCGGGATTCGGATTGCGATCGTCGCCCGTGGTGGAGCTGTCGCGGCCCTCGACGTAGGCGCTGAACCAGTTGTCCGTGTAGCCGACATGAAGCTTCTCGCGGAGGAGGAAATAGGAGTTGTCATTGTCCACGCCGCTCCTGCGGAAGTCGCGCACGGGGAATGATCCGCCGCCGTCCTTCACCTCGTAGCGGGCGCGAACCTGGCCGCCGATGTCCCAGGGAGTGAGCGATTGGTTGTGTTCCCTGAGCCAGTCGTTGGCAAGCCCGGCGCTGGCGGCTGGCTTGGGCGGAGTGGCGGAGGCCGGCGTGGTGGTGGCGGCTGGCTCCGCGCCATTCACGGTGGAAACGATGGCGAGCACGAGCGCGCCGGTGGCGAGATGAGTCGTTTGGCTTGTTTTCATAATTTTATATGGAAGCTGCTGCAATGGTAAAACTTCGTAGCCGAATTGCGTTCGGACCCGGTTACTTCAGTCTGCTGTGGCTCTTGCTTGAAGCAATGCGTTCGTTTCAAAGGCGACAACCTTGTCGATGTCCAGGAGTGATTTCACGGCACCTTTCACCTTGGCCATGCCGAGGATGAACGCGGTGTCGAGGCTCGCGCCGAAACTCGGTGTTTCCTCGATGTCTTGCGCGGCCATGGACACGACTTCCTCGACGGCGTCCACAATCAGGCCCATGAGCACCTTGTTATGATTGGCCAATTCCACCTGAACTACGACGATGCAGGTCCGCTCGTTGGATTCGGCTTCGGGCAGTCCAAACTTGATGCGCAAATCGACCACCGGGATCACTTTGCCCCGCAGATTGATCACGCCTTTGATGTAAGTCGGCATCTTGGGCACGGCGGTGATGGCAGTGAGCCGAATGATTTCGCGGATCTTCAGCACGGCGATTCCGTACGACTCGTTGCCGAGGCGAAAAGTGAGATGCTTGCCGGCGAGGGCGTGACTCAGGTCCACTGCGGGAGTTTCGAGGTTTGTTGTATTCATGAGTTTAGTTGAGCTGATTCGAGATGCACTTCACACCCACCGCCCTTGGCGTCTGACGGTCGACTGAGGGGTGCTCAGGCATGCGGGTGGTTAGAAATTCTTGAAGTCATCTTCCATCGGAATCTCACCGCCCCGGCCCGCCGGCTGCCCTGCGGCGACAAGAGATTTGCCATCGTTGCCTCGGTATGAGGCTTTGCCATTTCCTTGATGCGGGAGACCGTGGCCAGGCAACGTCAGGTGCGCGGCTTTGCGCATCCCGGCAGAAACCGGGCGGAAGGTCCGGGCGGCAGGCGCTGGCACGTGCTCCGGGGTGGGTAGGTTTGCGGCGACACCGACCAACCGCTGCAAGCTCGCCACCGCATCTTTGAGTGACTCAGCCTGAGCGCTAAGCTCCTCGCTGGCACCGGCGCTCTCCTCCGCGCTGGCTGCGTTGCTCTGTGTAATCTTGTCCATCTGCGTGACGGCGGTGTTCACCTGGCTGATGCCCTGGCTTTGATCTTGGGAGGCACTCGCAATCTCGGCCACCAACTGGTCCAGCTCGCGCACTTTGCTTTGAATCTCGCTGAAGCTCTTGGCCACGTCCGAGCTAATCTTCGCTCCTTGTTGGCTCTTCTTCACGCTGTCGTCGATCTTCACTGCGGTTTCCTTCGCGGCGGCGGCGCAGCGCTGCGCCAGATTGCGGACCTCATCAGCCACGACGGCAAATCCAGCTCCGGCCTCACCGGCGCGGGCGGCTTCGACGGCCGCGTTCAACGCAAGAATGTTTGTCTGGAAAGCGATCTCGTCGATGTTCCGCAATATTTTGGTGATGTCTTCGCTGGCGGTTTTGATCGATTCCATCGCGACCAGCAAATCTTTCATCTGCTCAGCGCCAGTGTCGGCCGATTCACGAGTCTGGACGGCCATTGCTTTGGCGTTCTGAGCGTTGTTCGCGTTGCGCTTGGTCATGCTCGAGATCTCTTCGAGCGAGGCGCTGGTTTCCTCAAGGCTGGCCGCCTGCTCGCTCGCCCCCTCCGCCAGAGTCTGGCTGGCCGAAGAGACCTGGCCCGCGGCGTCGGCGGTTTGATCGGCGCCAGCGCTCAGCGTCTGCGTCAGAGTCGCCAAGGCACGAGTGGTGCTCCGAATAATGAGAAATGCGACGAGCATGCCGATGACGAGTGCGGCACCGAGGCCGGCCAGAACCGTGCGAGAGGAAGTCGTGAGCTGACGGCTGGAGTTAGTCGAGGAGATGAGAGTGTTGTCCATCCCATCCTTGGTGATGGCCGCTGCGGTGTCCATAACTTTGTCGCCTAGGGCCGTGCGTTGCTTCCCGATCTCAGCCTGCGACTTCATAATGGTCAGCACTTGCTTCAATCCGGCGATGTAATGCTGCGTCGCGTCTTTGGCGGCTTTGGTTTCTTTGATATCAGCGGATTGTTTGAGCAGCGCTTGCAGTTGCTCGAACGATTTGTCGGTGGCTTCGAGCTTCTGAACGCCAGCTTCGATAAGCTTAGCGTCGCGCATCGCTTGGCCTCTGAACACGGCGATGCGAGCGTCGCTGCCTGCGTCGCTGATATCCTCGCTCAACGCCATCTTGCGCAGGCGTTCTTGCAGCTTGTCGGCGGGAGTTGAGCTTTTGAGGTCCTCAGCCATGGACTGCGACTGGTGTTTGGAAACGGTATCGATGCTGGTCGTAAAATCCTCTGCTATGGTGTTGAGCGAGGCGCGCACTTTGACAAGTTCGCCGATTTCCTCCTCGGTTTTCTGGATGAGTTTCTGCCACTCTTGGAGCTCCGGGAGGATCGCGTTTATTTCCTCCTTGAGTTTGACCAGCTGCGGGTGCTCATCAGAGAACGCCTTGGCGACCTGCGCGCTCTTCAAGACCTCCTCCAGGGATTTCTTTGCCTTCTCCATGTAAGCCGATTCGGTCGTAAAGTTGTAGCTGCGGATGGCGAGGACGGTTGTCCGCACGGCATCATCGAGATCCTGAGCCATCTTGATTTCTGGCACATACTCGTTCGCGAGCTTCGCGGAGGAGGAGGAGGAGCGCATGTTGACGACCGCGAGGGTGCCGATCATCGCGGTGATAATGATGAGGGCAGCGAAGCCCATCGCGATTTTTTTCCCGAGAGTCATGGTTTGCATAATTTCCTTTTTCTGTGTGCTCTCTTTGGAGCGGTAATCGATGTTCTTTGGCTGGTTAGGTCAGCGGACGGTTCTGGAATGAAAGGGTGCGAGGGCCGCCGCGGTGAAAACCTGGTCGATATCGAGGAGGAATTTCGTGGATTGTGAGCACGGCCATGTCGCCGGTAATTTTTTTGTTTCAGCCCTCATACATTTTGGTGTTGCGATCGGGCGCGAGCGGGTTCAAGGCTGCGATCGATTTGGGAGCGCGTGGGCTCGGCGTTCCTCGCCGAGATCAGGTGAACAGAGTGGGGTGAAACCGGGGTCGAGCTGGAAGCGTCGCTCGGGCTCAACTTCACTGGCGGACAGCTCAACGTGCGGCGGATGGCTTGAAGCAGCTTGCACGAATCAAACGGTTTGCCCAAAAGGAAGTTCCCGGCGTCTTCAGCCCACTCTTCAGCCCACCCTTGGTAGATTTTTGCAAGGTGATATCCGCTCATGAACAAGACGCGTAGGTTGGGGTTCTCCTGCCGCAACCGCCGGGCCAGTTCGTCGCCATTGAGGCGGCCCGGCATCACAAGATCGGTGATCAGCAGATCAATCCGCGGACCGTGTTCGCGCCAGATCTCGAAGGCCTCCGCACCGCAGCATGCGGCATGGACGTTGTAACCCTGGTCGGTCAGCGCCAACTTCGTCACGCGCAGCAAGCTCAACTCGTCCTCGACGAGCAGAATGCATTCGCTTCCGGCGAACGAGCTTGGCACCAGTGCTGCCGATGGCGCATGAGGCACGACCGCTCCAGATGCCGGGAGGTAGATGGAGAACGCCGAGCCGCGGCTCACCTGGCTTTCCACTTCAACCCACCCGCGATGCTGGCCGACAATGGCCTGGACCGTGGTCAACCCTAAGCCGGTGCCAGAGCCGGCTTCCTTGGTGGTAAAAAATGGTTCGAAGATCAACGGCAGCAGGTGCGCATGAATGCCGCACCCAGTATCCTCGATGCGCAGATGGACAAATTCTCCGGCGCGGCCTTGCGGATGATCCGCGATGTCCTCGTCCTTCAGATCCAGCCTCTGCGTCACAAAGGAGATGTTGCCACCTTTGGGCATGGCATCGCGGGCGTTTACCGCCAGGTTCATAAGCACCTGCTCCATCATGCCGACATCGGCATCGACGGCTGGGAGCTGGGGTGCCAACTGGAATTCCATCAGGATCGACTCGCCGATCAGCCGACGGAGCATCTTGCTGACGTTCGTAATCACGTCATTCAGGCTGACTGGCTTCGACTGGGGCGGTTGCCGCCGACTGAAGGCAAGCAATTGGCGGGTCAGGTCGGCGGCACGCTCGGCGGCCAGGATGATTTCCTGGAGCGACTCGCGCGCGTCACCCGCCAGAGAGCCTTCGTTCTGCAGCAGCCCACAATGCGCGAGCACCACCGTCAGCAGGTTGTTGAAGTCGTGAGCCACGCCGCCCGCGAGGAGGCCCAGCACCTCGAGCTTCTGCGATTGGCGCAATTGGAGCTGCAAGGAGACACGCTCCGTAACGTCGCGGAAAATACCGAAGGTCTGGCGGCTACCGTTGCCCGCATCATCGTGCGGCGTGACGGTGACCATCAACGTCCGTTCAGATCCGTCCCGGCGAGTGATCGCGAGTTCGTAGATGCCGCGATTCCCGAAGGCGAGCGCCTGGGTTTGAGCAACAAAAGCCATACGCTGGTCCGGTGAAAAGAAGCCCTTGAGATCGCGACCCATCAACTGGCCGGGCTCGACGCCGAAGGTCTGTTCCGCCGCTGGATTAGCGAAAAGGAACCGGTCTTCTGAATCCATGATTCCCAGCCCTTCGCCCAGGTTTTCCACCAACAGCCGATAGCGCTGCTCGACCGCCCGCAAAGTATCCTCGGCCTGAATCCGGACCAAGACGACGGCGTACTGGTCAACCAGCGTCTGCAAGGTATCCAAATCAGCGGAGTCATAGGCTCCCGGCACGCTATTGTGAACAGAGACCCCTCCGGCAACGATCTCGTTGCTCCGAATGGGAACGGACATCGATGAAGCGGAGAGGCGATTCGCGATGTCGAGCGGAGTCATTCCCGCATCTGGGCTCCCGTCTAGGTTTCGCAAGATAAGTTGCTTCCCATTCATGAGCTGCTTGCCATTTTCGAGCACGTATCGGAAATGCTGCGGCGGGCGATGTTTGCGCTCGAGAACCCGAGCCACCTTGCGGCCATCGACCGTATCCATCTGGAGGAGTGGCTCAACTTCGTCACGCGCGGAAACGTAGAGATCCACGGAGCAGCTATCCCAGCCCAGCAACTCGTCCACTACATCCAGCGTGGCGCGAGCGGCCTCTTCGACAGTGGCGGTGGCGCTGAGACGCGCGGCCAACCACGCAAAGATCGTCAAGTGGCGCTCCACAGCGACTTGGACAGTCTCTTCGGCGGTGCTTGTAGCGCCGAGATGCTCGGCCAGCCACGCAAAGATCTTGTGCTGGCGCTTAAGAGCCTCGCGCTCGGAGGCATCCCGCTTCACTTCGATGGAGCGCATGGGGATCATGACAGGTGGCGTGGCTCCGGGAGGAGGTGCCTCGAAAAACCGCATGATCACCGGGACCAACGTTGAGGCAATATCCTCTTTCGCGAGAAACTCATCCGCTCCCGCCGACTCCGCCTCGACGCGAAACTCCGGCTCGGCGAACACCGTCAGCACCACCACTCGAGGCGCATTGGGCCGAGCCTTGATGCGACGCGTAACTTCCAAGCCCCCGATGCCGGGCATCGACAAGTCCGTCACGACCACATCGGGCTTCCACTCGTCGATGTGGGCCAACGCTTCGACAGGAGAGCCGACGCATCCGACAATGGTCACCTCCGTGAAATGTGATAGAAAGTCCGCGGCACTGCTCAGAAAGCTCGGGTCGTTGTCCACCAGCACGACTCGAATGGGCTTGGGCACCGTTCCATTTGTTGGTTTCATTTTAAACTCCGGATTTGCCAGGGGGCGTTTCTCGCTCTCATTCGCCCCGAACGTAGGCCATCGCCCGCGCCGCCGCTATCGGGAGAAACCTGATATTGAAGGTCGAAATGGATGAGGCGGCCGATGTCCGCAGCGATACTCTTTGGTGCCATTCTTGAACCTGGAAAAAGCATTTGAGCCGCAAAGGAACGTATCGATCGCAAAGACAGAGAAGTTTTCTCCAAGTCAGCAAAAAGTTCCGACTTCAGATGGTAGGAAGCCAACATGAGAATTGCTACAGGTTGAAGGAAGGAAGGTGAATCAGCGCCATGCATCGGTGCGCTCGTCCAAGCCACCGCGAACAGAACAGGACTTAGAAAGATCACCGTTTCCCAGAGCTGCAATTGCTTTCATCACCTCAAACAGTGGCTTCTCAATAGATCCGATAATCATGAATGCCAGCGAGAGAGCTATTGCTGTAGGTATAACGAAAATCAATAGCATCAAGCGCATGGTGACCGCCACTTTTTCGCTCGCCCGTTTTTCAAACTCAACGATCTTAAGCGTCAGCACGTCAATCGCGCCTCCGGTTTGCTCAATGAACCGGTTGAACCGCCGTTTCTGGACGCCGTAGGCAAGCTGCTTTGCTAGCGCGATATCGCCAGAACGAACCGCAGAAATTAAATCAATGTCCCGCGTCTGCCGGAACTCCTGCCAGGTCGCATTCACCTCAGCCAGCGATCTCGCTACCTCTTCAACAGGAATCTGTTTGCTTGCCCGCGCAAAACTCGTGTCGATATTTGAGCTCAGGTCATGCAGCTTGGCCACGCTGATATCCAAGGCATTTTGATTGGTCGCAATCAGCAAGGTCAGCAGTTCTACCCGTACGTAATTTAAATCGGATTTCAGGAGCGCAAGCGTTTCCAAGGATTCACGGATAACGCTGATTTGTCCGTAGAGGTTACCCCCGATCTTAACCTAATTGATAAATTTCAATGTGAGAAAATTATTGGCAATGAGCGGCAGCAACAAAATCAAAACGAGAAGAAGGAGCTTGTTCCTTACCTTAAGGTTGTCAATTAATTCGTTCAACTTAGGCATATTCACCCTCGCTTCTTTTAAGAATCATTCGACTTGGAGATTGGGGTTCCGCGCGCCGCAGCCCACGGCTTTGACACTGTAATCGTTTCGCGCCTTCATTCGCCCCGACCGTAGGCCATGGCCCGCAACTCCGCCATCGGGCGAAACCTGAGATTGAAGGCCGAAATAGATGAGATGGCCAACGACCAGAGGGAACTGGCTTACTCCAGGACGCTGACGCGACAAGGCGGTCGCGACCCAGCAAACAAAGGTCAGGCCTCTGAGATCAGCCCGGTGCGGATAGCGTAGCGAACGAGGCCTGGCACGTCGTGGATGTTCAGGCGCTCCATCAGTTGGGCGCGGTGAGTTTCAACGGTCTTGACGCTGAGGTGGAGCTGGAAGGCGATCTCCTTGGCGAACTTGCCTTCGGCCAGCAGTTGCAAGATTTCGCGCTGACGCGGCGTGAGCACCGGAGCCGATGTGGCCCCAGGCTGCGTTTGAGTGAGCAACTTGTCCACCAGCACACGCGAGATGGCCGGGCTGAGGTAGGTGCCCTCGCGCATTACGGCTTGGATAGCCAGTTCCAGTTCCATGGCTGCGGCGTCTTTGATCATGTAGCCGGCGGCACCGCTCCGCAAGGCTCTCACTGCGTATTCCTCGTTGGTGTGCATCGAGAGGATGAGCACTTTGATGGTGGGATGCGATTTGTTCAGCCTCTCGACCACCTCCAGCCCATTGAGGCCGGACATAGTGATATCCAGAAGCACCAAATTGGGGCGCAGCTTTTCCGCCAGCTCCAACGCTTCGTGGCCGGTGCTTGCTTCCCCCACGACTTCGAAAGCTGGCAGTTTCTCTAGCAGCGAGCGAATGCCTGCACGCACGAGCGCATGATCGTCAGCCAAGAGTATGCGAGTGCGCATCATCAGCGTCTCCAAGTTTGCAGCGGCTGGTTCCTCCCAGCGCGTTGGAAAAATCCATTCCACGCGCGGCGGCCGACCCGACAAGACTCTGATTTCCGAGGAGCTCGCGGCGGCGGCCTATCAGGAAAGCGAGCCTCCTGATGCCGGTTTCTGCTGTTCAGACTGGCGTTGAAGGACAACATGCTCATTTAATCCTGGGCTTCCTGCCTCACGGTCCGAGGTATCCAGGCATGCACTTCCGTGCCCTGACCGAGCTGCGACTTGATCTCCAAGCGCCCACCCACCAGTTGGACCCGCTCCTCCATCCCCAACACGCCGAAGCTTCCGCCCTGGGCCGCCCGCTTCCGGATCGCTGCCACGTCGAAGCCGACCCCATCATCGCACAATGAGATTTCCAGGGTGTCGAGTTGCAGGTGGACCATCAGGCGCGCGTGTCGAGCGCGCGCATGACGTGCCACATTCGTCAACGCCTCCTGCGCGACTCGGAACGCGGTGATTTCCGTCTCGAAATTAAACCGCGGCATATCGACAGGCACCGTGAGATCGAGCGAGAAACCTATCGAAGAATGATGGTCGACTATCCAGCTCAGCGCCGCCCCAAGCCCCATGTCGTCAAGGAGCGGCGGGCGAAGAGCGAGCGCGAGCTGCCGCATTTGTTGGAGTACTTGATCGATCACGTCCACGCTTTCCTCGATCCGCATCACCTGGCTCTTGGCATCGGGAAAACGGATGAGCGATTGCAGGCGGATCTTGGCGGCGGTCAGGGTCTGCCCCATGCCATCGCGCAAGTTGCGGGCCAGGTTCCGGCGCTCGGCCTCTTGCGCCTCGATCAGATCCCGTGAGAGGCGATGCAACCGCGCGTTGGCATCTTGCAGCGCCTGCTCAGACCGTTTGCGCTCGGTGATGTCGGTGCGGATGGCCACATATTCGCGCACGTTACCCTCGTCGTCGAAGAATGGCACGATGGTGGAGGTGACCCAATAATACGAGCCATCCTTCGCCCGATTCTTGATATCGCCCCGCCAGACACGGCCCTGGAGGATGGTCGTCCAGAGGTCTCGAAAGAACTCCTTCGGATGATGTCCGGAATTTAGGATCCGATGATCCTGACCGAGCAGCTCGCCGAGGGAGTACTTGGAAATGGTGCAAAACTTGTCGTTGGCGTAGGTGATCTTCCCCTCCACGTTCGTAATCGCCACGATGGAGTGATGATCGAGCGCAGCTTGAAGATTACGCACCTGGCGGAGTGACGCACGCAGCTCCTGTTCCGCCATCACCTGTGCGGTGATATCGCGAACAACCGAGCAGTTGAACTCCTCCTCGCCGATTTTCAAATAATTCGCCACGGTTTCCACCGGGGTCAACCGGCCGTCCCGATGGAGTTGTTCGAACCCGAATCTCACGGTGGTGCGCTGACGGAGCTCGTCAAAATGCTTCGACCACGCCTCCGGGCTCCAGCGAGGATCCACTTGTGACTGGGACATTGAGTAGCTCTTCTCGGGTGTAGCCAATCATCTGGCATCCGGCCTTGTTAACTTCACGAATGCGGCCATCGGCCGAAATCCAAAACACGCCATCGGCTAAATTCTCCACGCCGGCCTGCATCATCCGCAATTTGGCCTCCGCCTGCTTGCGCTCAGTGATGTCACTCACAACGCCGACCGACCGCACGGCTTCACCCGCCGCATTAGTCAATACATGCCCTTGCACCCCGATCCAACCCAACCCGCCGTCGTGACGCGTGATCCGGCACTCGAAACTAAATCCCGTCTTCGCCGCCGTGCCGGACTGAACCGACCGATCCACGTCCGCGCGATCCTCAGGATGCACATGGGTCAGAAATCTCTCGTAGGACCAATCCGTCTGTGATTCCTTGTAACCGAAAATCCGATCGGCCTGCAACGAGCGAGTCGCTAAATGCGTGACCAGATCGAGGCTCCAGTAACCTACCCCCACGGATTCGAGTGTTAGCCGGAGCGTCTCCTCGCTCTCGTGCCACGCTTCCATGGCGTGCTTGCTCTTAGTGATGTCACGGGCGATGCCGTAGAGACCGACAACTGCTCCACTGGCATCACGGATCGGATATTTGCGGTTGTCCACCCAACCTTTCCTGCCGTCCTTGCCCAAGGTCTCCTGCACTTCATGGGCGACCGGAATGCCGGCGAAGACCTGCTTATCGAGGCGGTAGTAGGTGTCCGCGAACTCCTCGGGGAAGACATCGTAGTCGGTCAGGCCGATCAAATCGGTCCAATGTTCGGCCGGGGCGCAAAGTGACACCAGCGTTTGACTGGCTCCGGTGAAGACGTGGTTGCGGTCTTTGAAGTAGATGTAGTCGTCCGTGCTTTCCATCATGGCCGTGAAATTGACCATCGCGGAGGAGTCAGCCATCGTCCGTTTCAGGCCTTTCGCATCCTGCAACCACAAATCAAGCACGGTGTCGCCGGAGCTGATTTCTTTGCTGAAATGTGCCTTGATACAGCGGATGCGGCCGTTTGCCTGCCTGAGCCTGATATTGACTACTCCTGACTTGCCCGGGTTTTCAGGTGAAAACAGAGCCTCGGCGAGGTCGATATCATGCGGGTGAATCTGCTTTTTTAGGGAGACTCTGGCAGCCAGATAATCGTCTGGCGAGAAACCGAGCAATGCTTCGATACTCCCGGTGATCGACAACACCCTCAGTTGATCCGTTAAGGCCACGCGGACCTTGGCTTCAATCACTGCGTCCTCGGCTGGTATTTTCATGTGCTTATTCTCGTGACTTTGAATCTAAAGGGGAGTGAATCAGGCGCAAGACGAAGGGATGTCTGGGGCTTGGAGTAAGCGGTGGCTAGGTGGTGAAGACATCTTTCATGTGCCTGGACAATGCCTAGCGCCGGGTCGCATAGCCTGCCGTATTTTGGGAAACACTGGCCGAATCTTGCACTGCCAAGACCTGAAGCTTCAACACTGCGAACGAATGCATTGTTTAGGAACCGAGCGGCAAACCGATGCCGCGCCGGTGTCAGTCCTTACTAATTAAACAAAAGATTGACGGTCATTGATGTTTTCCGCGGTCGCGCCGCGTCAACTTCGTCTTGGATATCTCTGCACCATTTCTCATGTGATAAAGCGCGGTGATCATCGTGAAGGTTGTGCGGTGAGCACGGCACCTCCGCAGACACCGAAAGCGTCCGATGAGGCGACTGAGGAGAATGGGTATCGGCGGTATTCCGATCACCGCGAGAGAGCTTGGATCTCTGAAGCGGATAGAGGACGGTTGAAAACCATGAGATCGTCGAAGAGGCCGATGTAGTTGATCCCAAGTCGCAGAGTCGTCTGTTGAGGGTCCCAAGCGAAAGGCTCGGACAGGGCTGGTGAATTCCCAATGAGACTCCCGTTGACGTAAAGGGCTGCCTTGCCTTCAGGCGTGCCGAGGGCTTGGTGCGTGATGGCGATGTGCGTCCAGTGTTCACCGGCGAATGGAGGTTTCTGGACAACGACAAGGCGGTTTTCAAATGCCGCCTCTTTATTGGGTCCGAGGTTCGAGGCCTGCCAGGATTTGAGAACGCCGAAGACTCCCAGGCGGAAGTGTCGGGGCTTTTCATCCTTGGTGAAATCGACCCAGATGGCGGAATCATTGTAGGCTTTATCGGTGAGTTGGAAGGGGTCGCAGTAATCGGGGGCGAGATCTTTGTCCGGGTTGAGGGAGAGCCAGAAGGAGATGGTGCCCGCTTGGAAGTTGACGTTCTTGGCGGCTCGGAAAAAGACCGCATTCTCGTTCTTGCCGGTGAAGCGCAAGGCGCCGGAGCCACGTCGGCCTGCGCCGGGGTCGAGTTTCACCTTGGGTGCCGCGGCGAGGCCTGGAGCCGCCCTGTCTTGCTGTTTGTAGGACGGGGAAGAGTAAAGCTGGGGGTCGCCCTTCGCTAGGTGAGCGTTGGCGCCGTTGTCGAATGAGGCGTGGAAAAGCAGGCCTTCTGGCGTCTGGGCAAGGGTGAGGCTGAGCAGAAACGGGGCGAACGCGAGCAAGCTAAGACGGATCATGGCTTAAATGTTCGCGCGTTCAAAAAGTAATGTCAATGGATGAAGTCCTTTTTTCCAAGAGGCAACGGGCACGCCGGGATGACGGGAGTTTGGACTTATTGGCTGCCTTTGTCTCCCGGATGGAGATAAGGGTGGGCTATTTCTCAAACCTCCCACCCGGGAGATGGCAGGCGGAAACCCTCCTCGGTTACAACAGCACGCGGCCGGAAAATGTCCAAACTCTAGGCACCCCTCGGGAGTGAGGCTTCCAGTCCGGACACGGAAATGATCCCAAGGAAAACAACGAAATCCCTTTCGGATTCACAGATTGGCTCGATTGAGATGTGTCTCATGTTGAAGAACAGCTGCGGCATCATGCCGTAATCCATAACTCTACGGCGATGAGTTGATCGTCATGTTTGAACGCGAGCGTCTGCGATCCCGCGTCCGCCGGTGGCCGTTGCCCTGGTTTTACGTTCTCATGGAATTCCGCAAGCTCGAATTTGGAGGTGATTCCCGCCGCGTTCAAGCTCTCCTCCAACTTCTGCATGGAACCGTTAAGCAACGGGCACATAATCTCTTGCAACATTTCCGAAGGCACTTCATCCTCGGGCAACCCAACCAGGCCCGCGGTGAGCTTCATCGCGGTCTGCGGTTCCATTCGAAGCGAGATCGCACCGCTGATGTCGCCAGAAAATCGAGTCGTGATGCTGACCTCTTTCGGCCACGGGCCCATGACCGTTGAGACCGCGAGACGCTCCACGCCGGAGGAAAGCATTTCCGAGAAAGTCTGGTCGAGGGCGTCTGCCAACGGGTTCGTCAGTGCCACCGCCAAGAGCATTTCTCTGTTCGCGTGAGCAAGGGCGTCGCTCGTGTTGACGAGGCGTTTCGTCGATGCGCTTGAACTCCGTGCCGCCGCGTCCATGAGTACAGCTTCGAGGACCTGATCTCGACCAAATACCGCAGCGAGCTTCCCTAGGTTGTGGCCACGGAAATTCGCCGCCAAACCAGCCACCCGAATCCATGGCTTCACTGAGAGATCCTCGGGCTCGGATTGATCCGGTGCTGGGGCCAACTCCGGGTCAGGACCTAGACCGGGCTTCGGCAGATAGTAAACGCACTTCTCCAAAACCACCGCATCAAAAAAATCGCCACCGCCTGCTCCTGGAACCTCAGTGTGACCCAGGAAGAGGCACCCATCCAGCCGCAGTCGCTGGCCCACTCGTCGGAGGACATCCTTCTGGAGGGAAGGTCTCAAGGAGCTCAGAACATTTCTCAGGAGAACCAGATCGATGCCCGAGACAGGCGGCCACGGCTCCGTCAAATTCATCAGCGAAAAGCTCACCATCTCGCGAATTTGCTGGTGAATACGCCAGCGCGAATCCTCCTTCCGGAAATGCTTCAAGAGAACAGGCGCTGGCAACCCTCGGCTGATCTCGCTCATATCGTAGGATCCTTCCCTGGCATAATCTAACGCCCGGACCGAGATGTCAGTGGCTATAATCTCAAGCTTCCAAGCTAACAGCTCCGGGAAATGCTGGCGCAGCAGCATCGCGATGGAATACGGCTCCTGGCCCGTCGAACACCCGATGCACCAGATGGTCAGCTTTTGTTCGGAGGCCCTCTTAGCTTTCAGGTCGGGGATGATCTTCTTTTCCAAGGCATCGAACGGAAAAAAATCCCGAAAGAAGTAAGTCTCCTCATCCGTCAACGCCTGAACCAAGAGATCGTCAGGGCTATCCTCCGCTGTCCTTAACGGTATTAACCCCATCTCAAGTCTCTTGATGAGTTCATTTGGAAAGCTAATTCCACGCTCGAGGGCAACCGGCAGCAATCTGGATTCGATCCAGGCTGCCATGCTCGGATCGAACTGCCAGCCCGCATGGGCCGAAACAAGGCGCAGCACGTAATCGATTGATGATTTGCTGAGTGGCATACAGAGCTGGAGTCTTACGGAATTCCACGCGCGCCAATCAAGAGACGCGCAGCAATTTTCATTTTGAACGTCGCGTTGTTGGCGACTCGCTTGGAGTCCCTTCGTTAGTCGGCTCCGGCCCCTGAACCGGCTAAAGCCGCGACTCCCTAGTTGCTAGATGACGCAGCGCTGACAGCGGCGGAGGCGTCCTTGCGTGATCTGCGAACGCGCAGGGCGGAAACCAACTAAGAAACTCCCAAGAGGTGAAGCTTCGATGACAATGCCTCTCCTGTGAGCGGTTTCATTACGAACTCATTGGCCCCGGCGTTCAATGCAGCTTCGATCATTTCCGGGGAGTTTTGGCCTGTGATCATGATGATGGGCACCTTGCTCATCGTCTCCATGGCGCGGACGCGTCGGATGAACTCGATTCCGTCCATCCCCGGCATGTCCCGATCGACCAGAATCACGTTGAATTTTGTTTGGCCTTCGACGCACTTCAGGCCTTCATAACCTCCGGGGACTTCGGTCACTTTGTAACCAATGCCGCGCATGAAATTTCCCGTAACGAGAAGATTAGCCCTTGAATCATCTATCACCAATGCGTTCATCATATACTAATGTGGTTGACTCAACGTGAAGCGAATTGCGCGCTCAGTTCAACAAATCTGGAAAGACAAGCGCTTTGAAGGTTCTTAACACCCTCGAGGCTCAGACCGAGTTCACTCAATACCGCGTCTGAGAATTTCACCTCGATCGGCTTTCCGGCGAGGCTGGCCTCAGTGGCCTTTGCGAGGAGGTTGGCGGCGAATACGACGTAGCAGACGAGATCGATCCCCTCCTCGGGTGTGTGATGATAAATGATCCCTTTGACGATTGGCTCGGGCATTTTCCAATGTTGAGCGAGGATGCCTCCGATTTCACCGTGGTGAAGGTCGAGCACTTGAGATTCTGCTTGGAGCGGTCCAAGGCCGCCTTCCACCTGCGCTCGTCGGATCATATCGAGTATCTTGATATCCAAAAATCGAGCCATCACCACTTTACCGGTGTCATGGAGCAGTGCGGCGGTAAAGGCCTCCGGAGGAATCACAGTGCAGCAGTGAGCCGTCATGCACTCGACCGCCCCGGCGGCAGCCACGGAATGACGCCAAAGCTGACCTTCCTCCAACTGATACTCAGCCAATGCACGCTGAAGGAACGGGCGGGCGTGGCCAGCCACGGCGAGTGCAAGCGTTTCCTTGGATCCCAACTTCAGGACGGCGTCTTTTACGGTGGCGACAGGAACGGCTCCGGCTTGAAATGCAGAATTAGACGCACGAATCAGCCGCAACGTCAGCATCGGATCGAAAGCTGCGACTTCCGCGACATCTCGCACGTCGTAGTGGTGACTGGCGATCATGGCAGCAAGCCGAACAGCGCTCTGAGGCATGGGCGGAAGGCTCTTTGCCGCCGCGATCAGCGCCCCGCAATCGACCATGCCGGAGATCTCCAGCGGGTAGTGCTCAGTTTGATTTTCGGCGGCGGACATTGGATCGGGTGCCATGTTGCTTACTCTACTGTATTGTACCACACGTTTGATGTTTCAGCATTACACCAGAGCCAGGACGGCCTTTACCTTGTCCACGAGCTGCGATTCCTTGAAAGGTTTCGGGACGTACCCGCTGATGCCTAGGCTGTCCGCATGAGCGATATTCTCTTGCGCGGATTCCGCTGTCAACATGATCACCGGAATCGACTTGAGGTTCGGGTCGGCACGCAGCCGGCCAAGCATCTCCAATCCGTCCATGATCGGCATGGTGACATCCAGGAGAATGAGATCGGGTTTCTCTCTCGCCGCCGCAGCCAAGCCTTCGGCGCCGTTGACCGCCTCGACGATCTCGCAATTGAAGGGCTTGAGCGCCCGGCCCACCATGATCCGGACCACCTTGCCGTCGTCCACCGTTAGAATCTTAAATGCCATAATCAGTTCTCCATTCTATTAATTGTTGTGTTGAAGTTTCCGCGGGATCGGCAAGGCCGATCACTCCGTTGAATCGACAATGATGTTGAGTAAAACAGGGTCATGCGCAGCGCGAAAAGCAAACATCTGGTGTCGCCCACGGGAAACGTCGGGCAGTTTAAAATCACTGACGAGCGAAACCGTGGGCAAAGATAATTTACAGCTTAAGCCCGCGTCGCAGAGGTTGGATTTAAAGCTGCCTACCACCATATTCACCAGTTCACCGAGAACATCTTGAACGCCGGCGTCGATCTCCTCCGGGGCAGTGGTGCCTAGAATATGAGCGGCCAACCGACGCGCCAGCGGATCTTCCAGTCGAATATAAACCACGCCACTCGCCTTGCCCCAGAACTTGGCGGAACCAAGAAAGTGCGGGTTGACGAGCGGGCCAATCGACGCGTGGTTCACCGGATCCAGCTTGGTCGCGGCCATGGTGATAAACGTTTTTATCAATGCTTTAATGAGCGGCTCGCTCATCGCCAGGACCAGCACGCAACCCACGCCTGCGCGCACAACGGCTTCATGCACCGACTCGATCTTGAGATTACCATCGGTTGGATTGGCTGCCCGCATCAGACGCACCTTCAACCCGATATCCGAGGAGATCACTTTGACGATTTCCTCGACATCCGCATCGCGTTTCATCACGAGCTGGCCGAGGCGGGCGACACTTTGCGGGGAAGGTTCGACCGCGTATTTCTTCAACAGATCTTCCAGCTCACTCATAAGATGTTGTGCAGGGTTGGCGAATTCTTGTGATCATTGCGGAACTATTTTTGCGAAGCCGGCTGACTGGGCCACCCACCGGCTCGGGCCCCGGAGTGCTGTTCAACATGGAATCCTTCATCCTTCGACCGGATTTCAAATGCTCAAATCTGTAATTATTCATTCAGCAACAAAGTTGTTTTTGGTGGAGCGTCCATCTTTATCATGTTCGTGTTTACACCTTCTTGGGGGCGGCCGACCCCGCAGCCTTGCCCAGCCGGTAGCAGATAGTCTTGCCAACGGGCACTCGCTGATACGCGTCATCGAGATTCAAGGTCGTTTCTGAGCCGCCCAACAGTAGGTAGCCGTCACTCCGCATGACGTTGGCAATTTTTCTCAGGATGGCTTTCTTAATTTCGATTTTGAAATAGATCATCACGTTGCGCATGAAGACCAGATCACAGGATGGCATCTCCGGCCATTTCTCGATCAGGTTCAAATACCGGAAATCTACCATCTTCAAGATATCATCCTTCAAGCGCCACCCCTTGGCACCGGTCTGGAAGTACTTGATCAAATAGGTGGCGGGTAAGCCGCGATTCACCTCCAACTGGCTGAAGATGCCTTCGCGGGCTTTGGCCAGGACAGCCCCTGAAATATCCGTCGCCACAATCTCCACCTTCCAGCGAGCTAACTCGGGGAAATGCTCACGGATGAGCATGGCAAGAGTAAAGGGTTCTTGCCCGGTCGAACTCGCGCCGCACCAAATGGTCAACTTCCGTTCCGCCGCTCTCAGCTTCATCATTTCAGGAAGCAAATCCGTGCGGACCGCATCGAACGGGTGGAGGTCTCGAAAGAACGAAGTTTCGTTGGTCGTCATCGCGTCAACGACCGGCCGGTGGAGCCGCGTCTCTGAAGGGCTCTGCATGCGCGCGATCAAATCGCTCACCGAAGAGATCTCAAATTGACGAGCGACGGACGCCAGGCGCATGTCCACCAAGTACTCCTTGCCATCTTCGAGCGTGATGCCCGAGCTCGTGGATATCAACCGGCGAACAAAATCAAACTCTTGAGAAGTGATCGACATGATTCAAGTCATCGAATGGGCGTGGACGACAGTGGAGCTGAACTGACTGCCCCACGCTCACGATTGAGCCGGGTGATCTGCAAGATCCGAGCGGCAACCTCATCGAGCGGCAGGACATGGTCCGCGAAACCGCCTTTGACGATGAAGCTGGGCATCCCCCAAACCACTGAGGATGCCTCATCCTGGGCAATGATTCGTCCGCCCACCTCGGCGATCACCTCGCATCCGTTGAGGCCATCCTGCCCCATCCCGGTCAAGATCACCGCGAGAATGTTCGCGCCATAGACGGCTGGGATGCTGCGAAACATAACATCCACTGCCGGACGACAGGAGTTTTCCGGAGGTCCTTCATGGAGGCGAAGCACCACGCGAACGCCTTCACGTCGCACCTCCATGTGCTTGCCTCCGGGAGCGATATAGGCATGACCCTTCTCAATCTCCATTCCCTCTTCTCCCTCATGAAATTGGACGGAGCTTTTCACGGTGTTCAACCGGTCGGCCAGAGCCCGTGTGAACACCGGGGGCATGTGCTGCACAATCACGATCGGCACAGGAACCGGCTGAAGCACGTTGGAGAATACCTCGTTGAGAGCATTGGGGCCGCCAGTCGAGACCCCGATGCAGACAACATCCACTCGCGAACATTTTTTTGCGGCCGGGAGGCCCGAGGGCACTCTGGGCGCACGTGGGGCAGGAGCAGCCAGCGACGGTGTTTCCTCGCGGGAAAGCAAGTGTTTGCAGTAAAGCTTAATCTTCGGAATTAATTGCTCTCTGAGGCTATTGGTAGCCTCAGCCGCGGAATCGCCCGTTGGTTTTGAGACGTAGTCCGTGGCTCCATTCGATAGAGCCTTGAGAGTAACCGCAGCACCCGCTTCCGTGAAATTGCTCACCATGATCACCGGCAGCTTGGGGTAGGTTTTCCTTAACTCCAGAAGCGTGGTCATGCCGTCCATCTCAGGCATCTCCACATCGAGAGTGATGAGGTCCGGGTTGACCTGGGGAATCTTAGCTAGAGCGATCCTGCCATGCGCTGCAACACCCACCGCTGTGCACTGGGGATCGCTATTCACGATTTCAGAGAGAACTTTGCGCATCATGGCACTATCATCGACAACCAACACTCTTATCTTGGGCATGGAATTGGGGCAATTAGTTTACATTTTCTTCAGATTCGAGATCGCCATTTGCGCGCTCGTTCAATCGATCAACCCGACCAAGCGAAGCTTTTCCTCCAACATTTCTTTTGTCAAAGGTTTCATCAAATAATCGTTCGCCCCGGCATTGATCGCTTCCACCACATTCCCCATGCTCGTTTGCGCTGTGACCATAATTAATTTTTTGCCGTCAAATTCACTTCGCTCGCGAATGGCTTGAACAAACTCCAGACCGTTCATCCGCGGCATATCCCAATCCACCAACGCGCCGTCGAAATCCAAATCCCCCTCGAAGGCTTCCAGCGCTTCCAGGCCGTCTCCCGCCTGTGCGGATTCAATGCCTAGCTCTCCGAGAAATTTGCTGAGCACGAGCCGCACAGCACGCGAATCATCTATGACCAAAAGACGCATAGTAATAGGGGTCCATCTGAACTTGTCTCGGGAAGGCTCATGCCGTTATTCGAGCCAGACACGAATCTGTTTTGGGCCGTCATTCAACTCGAAGACCGGTCCTGGCGCGTATCCCGAGCGCTGGATTTTTAAGGTGGTTGTCTTCAGATCAATGCTCCGTTCAAGGAGCTTCTCTCGCAGCTCAAGCGGAACCAACTCCGTGAGGTTATCCGCCGCCTCTGCGCTGAATGACAAATCCGCCCTGCTGACGCCTGATTCGACGACTTTGATCCGGAGGAGTTCGGCTTTCATTTTTGTTCTTGGTGGGTTGGATTCCAAAGGCGAGAGCGCTTTGGCAAAGCGAGTGTCGGGCATGGCTTCGGGCAAGGGCGCTTTTCTCTGACAAACAGAAGGCATCTGCCGACGCCAATCCACCGTCACATCGAGCGCGTGAAGATAAGCCAGAAGCCCTTGAAACGCTCTCACCAGATAGACCATTCCCGGCGGAGCGGCTATCCGGTAGTTCAACCGATGCTCCCCCAGGATGTCTGCCAGGCGTTGGCTGAGATTCCACTTTCGCACATCGTAACGCCCGTCCATGCAAAACGGTTCGAAAAGAATGCGGCTCACGTCGCCGAGTTTCGATCGCAGAGGCTCAAGAGTGGTAGGTTCATATCCCATTTGGATATGGCAATCCCAAGCGGCGTCATCCGAACCCTTGCCTGCAACCACGTCTTGCATCCAACGCGCCAGCCCTGTTGCCAGCCCTGCATCGAGCGACTTCACGCAGCCAAAATCTAAAACCCCAACCTTCACTTCCTCCCCGGCCAACCGGAATCGATAATTCCCTGAATGCGGATCGGCGTGGACGGCTCCCCATTCAAAACATCCATGAAGAAAGAACTTCAACAAAGACTCACCTACAGCTCTGCGTTGAACCTCGGTCCATGCTCTGACTGATTCAAAGGACTCCCCATCGACCCATGTCATGGTCAAGATTCTCGATCCGCTCAGATGACCGATCACTCGAGGAACCTCAAAGTGTCCCCATGAACGGGTCCACTCGCCGAATTTCTTCAGCCACTCCGCCTCCTGCCGATAATCCAGCTCAGCCTGCAGCATCCCGCCAATTTCTCGCCGATACGCGCCCAGATCAAACCCGCGGCGGAGACTCCCAATCGGTTTCGTCAACCAGCCCAACGCCATCAGATCGGCCTGAAGCTGACCGGCCGCTTTGGGGTATTTAATTTTAACAGCCACAGCCTCTCCGGAATGGAGCACGGCTCGGTGAACCTGTCCGAGCGAAGCCCCGACACCACGCGGATTGATGGAGTCGAAACATTCCGACAGAATCGACGATGAATCGTTGGGCGTGAACAGCCGCCTTGCTGAGCGCCGAACATCTCCTCGCTTTGAGCCGGAACACCGCGAAAGCTGCCGAGCCATTTCTTTGAGAGCGACGGCTTCGGGCAATGAAGGCGGGCCTTCGGTCAAACAGGAAAAACTTCTCTCGGTGCCCGGAAGTTGAGTGGACGAGAGTAACTGTCCGATCTTCTGCGGAAGGCCATGTAACTTGGCCAGTCGCTCGACGATCCTTTGCTCGGCCGCCGCCGGAGCCGCCGCGTTTCTAGTGAACTTGAAACGCGCCAAATCCTTCGATAAAAGGCCAAGCTGCACCGCGCGGCCAAACAATGGGATGATCTTCCTCATGAGCTGGAGCCAAGCCATCTGAAAAGCTCGTGAGAGTTCACTTTTAGTTAAATGACGTACCACCCGGGATGAAACTGCGAGGGCCAAAATAATCGATGTAGCGCTGTGACCAATGGCTCCACTGGCGTCCTTCCGATTCCTTCCATTGATTATGCTTTCGCACGCAATCCCAATAGAGCTCCTGAGCCGGCTTGAGCGCGTCCGAAGCCATCCCTTCCGAGGTCAGAGCCAGATGGCGTCGGCCATTCTGATATTCCGCCCAGGGACAGACAAAAATCCGAAACTGATCGAGCTGACCATCGACCCTTCCATCCATCCGCCGATCCTCGAGAATCAGATCCAGGCGATCGCGCTTGGTGGGGTCTCCCGGAACACGGCGCCCAAACGAGACGGTCAAACCTTCATATTGGAATCCTTCAGCTTGATAGTTGTGATAGAACGTAAAGGCCATCAGCGTTGGGTCCGACAACAAGTCGGATGCGAACTGCCAATAAACCTCCGTTTCCTTCGATAGCGCGCTCGCTACAAACAGCTTCACCGGTCCCAATAAGTCTTCATCCTCAGCAATGTGATGGACATGAGATCGGAAGATGTTCAACCCATTCTTATTCCAGAGTCGGGACCATCCCAATCCTTTGGCCTGGCGCTTTCCTTCCAGCGCATTCATCAGCTTCCGCAAAACCCAGGCGGGCTTGGCTTGCAGATTCAATTCTCGCATCAGAGTGCTCGTCGAAAGCTCCTCCGGTCGAATCGAGTTCTCATCTAAATGCAACGTCTCAGCAATGGCAGGCATAGCAACAAACCTTTCTAAAGACAGTTTTCCAAGAGAGCCGACCCGCTAGAAAGCAGGCCGGTGATTCCGTCTCGTTGGTATTCCAGACTCATGATGGACGGCTCACTTGCTGGCGGCTTCGACAACTTCCCTTAACTCCGCTGCCAGCTTGGCGAGTTCTGCCGAAGCGGTGAGCATATTCGCCGCGCCTTCCGAGGTATTCTTTGCCGCGGACGAGACCATGGTGATGTTGCGGGCGATTTCGCTGCTCCCCGTGGCGGCTTCGCTGGCGTTGCGGGCGATCTCCACCGTGGTGGCTGTCTGTTCCTCTACCGCGCTGGCGGTGGTGTTCTGGATATCGTTAATCTGGCCGATGATCGAACTGATGTGCGTGATGGCCTCGACCGCGCCTTTGGCGTCCTTCTGGATCGCCTCGATCTTCTGGCTGATGTCTTCTGTCGCGGCCGCAGTCTGTTTGGCCAACTCTTTGACTTCGTTGGCGACCACCGCGAATCCCTTGCCGGCTTCACCAGCCCGCGCCGCTTCAATCGTGGCGTTCAACGCCAGCAGATTTGTCTGTTGCGCGATCGATGTAATCACTTTGATCACTTTGCCGATTTCGACGCTGCTCGCGCCCAGTTTGTTGACCGTTTTGGAAGTCTCATCGGCCACCTTGACTGCCGTGGTCGCCACCTTTGCCGCTTCGCTGGCATTCTTGGCGATTTCTCTCGTGCTGGCGCTCATCTCCTCCGACGCCGTGGCCACGCTTGCCACGTTCTTGCTCACTTGCTCGGCGGCGGCGGCGGCGACATTTGCCTGGCTCGATGTTTCTTCCGAGTTGGAACTCATCTGCTGCGCTACCGTAGAAAGTTCCGTCGCGGCCGAGGAAAGCGATTGCGAGTTTGCGTTGACGATACTCAGGGTGCGCTTGAGATTCTCGGCCAGCTCTTTCTTGACCAGCCGCTCCTTCACCACCTCCGTGATGTCAGTGGCAAACTTTACCACTTTGAACGGACTGCCGTTGAGGTCGAAGATCGGGTTGTAGGTGGCCTGAATCCAAACTTCCTTACCGCCCTTGCTAATGCGCATAAATTCCGCCGCCTGGAACTTGCCGTCTTTGAGGTCGCGCCAGAACTGTTTGTATTCCGCACTGGCTCGGTAAGACGTCTCGACAAACAGGCTATGGTGCTGGCCTTTGACCTCCTCCAAACGATACCCCAACGTCTTGAGGAAATTGTCGTTCGCCGTGATGATCGTTCCGTCCAGGCTGAACTCGATCGTGGCCTGCGCTTTGCTGATGGCAGCGAGTTGGCCCTGGAAATCGGCAGTTTGCAACTTCGAGGCTGTGACGTCCGTGGCGAACTTCACCACTTTGAACGGCCTGCCATTGAGATCAAATATCGGATTGTAAGAGGCCTGAATCCAAACTTCCTTGCCGCCTTTGCCGATGCGCTTGTACTCCGCTGCCTGGAACTTACCGTCGGCCAAGTCGCGCCAGAACTGTTTGTATTCCGCGGTGGAGCGGTAAGACGGCTCGACAAACATGCTATGGTGCTGGCCCTGGATTTCCTCCAGACTATAGCCAAGCGTCTTGAGAAAGTTGTCGTTGGCGGTGATGATCGTGCCATCGAGTTTGAATTCAATCACAGCCTGTGCTTTATTGATGGCAGCGATCTGACCACGGAGGTTGGCCATTTCGTTGCTTTGTTCAGCCGCTGCCGCGCTGCCAGCCGAAGTCCCGTTGGGTCTGGGAGAAGCAGGAACACGTCGGCCATTCGTTTTGATATTCGGAGTCATATTTTTTATGGGATGAGTTTAGTTATGGTCTGGAGTGTTTACGATTGAAGGAGCCAGTGGCTCGACTGTTTGCAGGACTTTGCCGATGAGAGAATCCGGCACATTGAGCGATTGGAGAGTTGCTTGCAAATGGGCCGCCACAGCATTGAAGTGCTGCTGTTGAATGGCAAACCTGGCGTGGGCTTTTTTCATATCCGAGCCCTTGTAGATCATGGGTCCTCCTAACGCCTGGGTTAAAAAAGCGATCTGCTGGTTCGTCTGCCGAACCAGATCGATTTTTTTCAAAAAACGGCTTCCGAAGCGGATCTGCAAGGACCTTTCCATAGAATATTCCAACCGCGGCCTTAATGGCGGGTTCTCCACCCAGTTGGGCGTAAAGAGAAGGCGCGGGATGGACAGAAGGTGTTTCGGAAACCATGTCAGGATTGAAGTGAAGGGTGTTGTCGGTTTCAGTTTTTCTTATGCACGAAGTTCACGGTCGGGAGTTTACAAAGTCGAGAGCGTGACGGTCCTCTCCGTGTCCAGAATCAAGAGGAGACGTTCTTTCAACTTATACACCCCGCGGATCAGCTCGCGGGCTTGTCCTTGCAGCGTTTCGGGAGGAGCCTCGAAACTCTCCTCGCTGACCTCCAAGACATCTCCCATTTCATCAACGAGCAAGCTGACAGCGCCGTCGTCCGTGCGGATCACCACGTTCATCGGCAACTCGTTGTCTTTGCGCGGTTCCAAACCAAGCCTTAGCCGGAGATCGATTGCGGTGATGATCTGCCCGCGCAAGTTGATCAGGCCTCTGACCATGCACGGGGCGAGGGGAACCCGGGTCATTTCCTGATACCGGATGACCTCCTGCACTTTCAAGACCTCCACTCCGAAGAAGAAATCGTTTAGCAGGAACGTGCAGAACTGTTTTGTTTCGGCCATAAAATGACGATCGTGTAGGAATTAACTTTGGTCTTTGTAGAAGCTCGGATCTGCCTGCTGAATAATGCCGGCGACATCCAGCAGGTCCGTCACGCGATCCTGAATGACAGTCGAGCCGATCACTCCGTTTTGATGAACCTGGCGTTTTACTTCCAGCGTTTGTTGCACGATGTCTCGGATGCGCCCCACGACCAAGCCCACGCTGCGACCATGATCGGAATAAACCACGACCTGCATCGTATCCTGGCCGTTTTTCGATTTCAAAGGCTCCGCCGATTGCGACGCCGCCAAATAATTCGCCACGCGAATCAGCAGCATGATCTGTCCGCGATACTGAACAACCTCCTGGTTTCCGGTCCATTCGACTTCGGAAGGAGCAACCTCCTCCAGACGCGCTACCATCGAAAGCGGGATGACCATCTGTCTCTGGTCGCCAACATCGAACAGCAACAAGGACTGTTTCTCCTCTGAGGATACGGCTCGCTTCGGCACTTCATCCCTCCGTGATCGATCATGTTCTTCAGAGATGACCCGCGCGTGCTGCGCCAGCCCCATCACGTCCAAAATCAATGCCACGCGTCCGTCTCCCATGATTGTAGCGCCAGCGCAAAACGTGAGGCTCTTGAGCTGTTTACCCAATGGCTTAACGACGATTTCTTCGGTGTCATTGATCGCATCCACGACGAGCCCGAACTGCCGGCCGTCCGCCTCCACAACCACGATGTTGATGGCATCATCCTGCGCGGGCTGACGCTGTTTACCCTCCTCGTCCGATTCCAGTTTCAACTCCTTGTTCAGATAGACTAGCGGCAGCAAATTGCCGCGCAGCCGATAGACCGGCACCCCGTAAATCATTTCGACCCCGCGGTTCCCCTGCCCGATCTCCATGCGCACCAGCTCGACCAAGTTTACTTGGGGTATAGCAAACCGCTCTCCTCCGCTGGCCACGATGAGCGCGGGAATAATGGCGAGGGTCAGCGGGATTTTGATTTTAACCATCGTTCCTTTGCCGACTTCGCTGCTGACATCCACGGACCCGCCAATTTTCTCGATATTGGTTTTGACCACGTCCATTCCCACCCCACGGCCCGATACATTGGTCACTTTGGCAGCCGTTGAGAGCCCAGGATGGAACACCAGATTGCAAATCTCTCGATCAGTCATCCGGTTCGCCTGATCTTGTGAAAGCACGCCCATCATCACCGCCTTGTCGCGAACCCGCTTCACATTGATGCCAGCTCCGTCGTCAATAATCTCGATGTTGACTTGCCCTCCTCCGTGGTAGGCCCGGAGCACCAAAGAGCCTACGTCAGGCTTCCCTGAGCTCAGCCGATCGTCGGGCAGCTCGACTCCGTGATCGACGGAATTCCGAATAATGTGAGTCAGCGGATCTTTGATGGCCTCGATGATCGTCCGATCCAGCTCGGTTTCTTTGCCGAACATTTCCAGCTTCACCCGCTTGCCCAGCTCAGTGGAGATATCGCGAACGACCCGCGGGAGTTTGTTCCATACGTTTTCGATGGGCTGCATGCGGGTCTTCATCACGTTTTCCTGCAGCTCGCTCGTGATGAGATTCAGCCTCTGCCCCATCTTGACGAACAGCGGATCACTGTAAGTGTTTGCAAGTTGCAGGATCTGGTTGCGGGCCAGCACCAGCTCGCCGACAAGATTCATCAGCTTGTCCAGCAAACCCACATCAACACGGACGGTCGTGTCCGACATGCCTCGAGCGCGCGTCTCTGTTTTTTCAGCGGGATGATGATCGTGATCAGAACCGGAGGCGGGCTCGGCGCTTTTCGTGGCGCTTGAAGCCGTCGCTTGAACCGCCGTCGCAGCAGCCACGGGAGTCGGGGCCAGAGGAGGCACAGTCGCTTTCAAAGGTTCGGGTGCCGGCTCCGCCACTTTCGGAGCGGCCACGACAGGAGCTGCGGGAGCTGGCGCAAGCTGCGCAATAACCGCTGGTGCCGTCGCGGAAGGCGCGACCACAACCACAACAGCGGGCTGCGCGGACGGGCCTTGCGGAGGCTTGTCCACCGTGGCCAGAATCGTCAATCGCTCAATCAATTCGGAGTAATCTTCGCTCCCTTCGGCGCCGGTGTTCTCGACGATGGCTAGGATCCGCCGCACCGCATCGACGGTCGCCAACAAAGCGGAAGTAATCTCGACGTTCAAAGCGAGCTTACCTTCGCGAAGCCGGCTCAGAAGGTTCTCCGCAACATGGGACACACGCTCCAAGCGGCTGAACCCGAGAAAGCCGCACGTGCCTTTGAGTGTGTGAATTGTGCGGAAGATGCTGTCGAGGCTCGGCCGGTGCGTCGGATCTTTCTCCAGCTCCACGAGAGCGCGATCCAGCATATCCAGGTTTTCGTAACTCTCGATGAGAAACTCTTTTGTTACTTCGTCCATGAGTGACTAGGTTAAAGTTTTTTCGGCCATGCGGCTGCGCTGCCATCGCACACCGCTGTTTCGCAAGTTAGCAGGCTTGGTGCCAGACACACTTTCCACCGAAGGGCAAGTCGCTCGGAGTGGCCGAAAACCGACAAAAGGCCAGCAATTCCCAACAAACAAGCTTGTTGGAAAAATCGTCCACGACGCGCAGTGAGATCAACGCAGGCGAGATTGAAAGATTGGCGGTGGCAAATGGGTTTCCAGAAAAAACCTGAATTGGAAACTAATTTTCCAATCGAGCGCGGCAAGGGGCATCGCGCGGAGATGTCCCCGGCTGGTTTCGAATTGGCGATTGCATAATACACCGAGCAGTATTTGTGGGAGGGATTCAGCCGTCCCTTCGAGACTCGGGATCTCCGCCACATAGTCCCACCCTTGAAAGGGTGGGCTATTATCGATTCTCCCTCCGGGAGATGGCAGGCTCGCTCTCCCGGAGGGAGATTTGAGAATAGCCCGGCAGTTCACTGCTGGTTTCGAATTGGCGATTGCATAATACACCGAGCAGTATTTGTGGGAGGGATTCAGCCGTCCCTTCGGGACTCGGGATCTCCGCGCACATAATCCCACCCTTGAAAGGGTGGGCTATTATCGATTCTCCCTCCGGGAGATGGCAGGCTCGCTCTCCCGGAGGGAGATTTGAGAATAGCCCGGCAGTTCACTGCTGGGTTCGAATTGGCGATTGCATAATACACCGAGCGGTATTTGTGGGAGGGATTCAACCGTCCCTTCGGGACTCGCGATCTCCGCGCACATAATCCCACCCTTGAAAGGGTGGGCTATTATCGATTCTCCCTCCGGGAGATGGC
>SIBF01000006.1 GCA_009695275.1 Pedosphaera sp.
AGATTCACCTTCCAACAACTCGATTACCACGAGCTTCACCTTATCAATACTCGGTGAAGCCCCCACGATCACGGCGATCGCTGATCAAACAGTTGCGAAGGATGGAACATCTGGTCCGATTACGTTCACGGTCGGCGATAAGGAGACCTTCCCTGGCTTCCTGACAGTAACTGTTGATTCATCGAACAAGACCTTCGTGCCGAACGCCAAAGTGGTGTTGGGTGGTAGTGGATCCAATCGAACCGTTACGGTTTCTCCAGCAACCGGCCAAGAAGGTACGACAACCATCACTGTGACTGTTAAGGATACCGAAGGGCAGACAGGCACAAGGGCCTTCGTCTTCGCAACAGCGATTCCTCAAAACGATGCACCCACAATCACAGCGATTTCAAATCAAACCACGACCCCGGGTCAATCAACGGCGCAGATTAGCTTCACCGTTGCAGATAAAGAGACCGCAGCGAGCTTGTTGCTCGTGACGTCCTCGTCATCTAATAAGACATTAGTGCCCGATGCGAACGTCTTCTTAGGTGGAACTGGTGCAACTCGCACTGTTCTCGTGACAACGGCAGCCGCTCAAGAAGGAACGACCACCATTACTCTGACAATCACGGATGGTGGTCCTGGGGTCGCGAAATCAGCTAGCACGTCATTCACTGTCACGTCCACGGCTGTGGTGAACTTGGCGCCAACGCTCTCCTCTGTCAGTGCTCAGACCACGGACAAGAACACAGCATCAACAGCAGCATCATTCACTGTCGGCGACACTGAAACTGCCGTTGCTTCATTGACCGTCGCTGGTGTCTCTAGCAACACAACCCTCGTGCCAAACGCGAACATTGCCATCAGTGGCACTGGAGCTGCGCGGACAGTCGTTGTGACACCTGCCAACAATCAGGTTGGAACAGCGACAATCACACTGACTGTTGTTGATGGCGGAAGCAAAACGGCCAGCACGAGCTTCACGCTGACAGTCAATCAAACAGCTCCTACTAAGGGTGACTTCGATGCAGATGGCAAATCTGACATTCTGTTTCAAGACAATGATGGTTACTTGGCTGTCTGGGCCATGAATGGTATCACGCTGAAATCAGCGAACTTCCTCACACCGAGTAACATCGGTGACACAAACTACCGCATCGCTGGCACCGGTGACTTCAACCGTGATGGTCAGGAAGATATCCTCTTCCAACACAAAGACGGCACACTTGCAGTTTGGTATATGAATGGAAGCACCCAAACAGGTGCGGAAGTTCTGAACCCAAGCAATCCTGGTGACAAGAACTGGCAAGTTGCCGGAGTTGCAGATATCGACAAGGACGGCAATGCAGACCTAGTGTTCCAACACACGGATGGCACACTGGCCGTCTGGTATATGAACGGCATCAACCTTACCAGTGCCGCGCTTCCGACCCCATCTACTCCTGGTGATAAAAACTGGAGAGTCGTCGGACTGGGTGATTTCAACGCGGATGGCAAACAGGACATTGCCTTTCAACACACGGATGGCACCCTCGCTGTCTGGTATATGAATGGAGCAGCGCTAACACAAGCCACGTTGACGAGTCCGTCGAATCCCGGCGACTCCAAATGGCGCGTGATCGGTGTCGCGGATCGCAATGGTGATGGCAAAGTTGACCTCCTGTTCCAACACACAGACTATTCTGTCGCGGTCTGGAACATGAACGGAATCACCTTAACCTCGGCGCAACTGTTAAGCCCGTCGAACTCGGGAGCTACCTGGAAAGCCGCTGGTCCGAAATAACGGATAACTAATTCAAGCTGTAATCACAGCCACCCTGAGCCGCAAGCTCAGGGTGGCTTTTTTGTTGAGTAGGATGTGCGAATTCAAAGAGACCCACCCCTAACCCTGCCAGGAGGGGAGCTTTGTCCGTTCCCCTCCTGCGAGGGGTGAAGAAGTTGGTTCAAAGCCGCCGTGGGCGCGCGAAGTCCGAGGTGTTCTCTCCAGCGAGGGGAGGGGGAATCGTTTTCCGGATCGGTGGAGCATTCCCGTGTGGAGGTTATCCCAAGTCGCATGAGTGATTTCCCTCTCCTCGGGGAGAGGGTTAGGGTGATGGGTAAGCGGTGTCAGAAATGAAGGCGTGATCATCTCGATTCCATTGGCTCAGTAGCTTCTTTGCAATCAGTCCTGTGTACAAGAAAAACGCAGCCTCGATAAAAAGGCTGCGTTCGTGAGAGTTGTCTTGTTAACCGTTCTCTGGGCAAGTCGATAAGCGTGTTCGGAACTGATTAAAAGAGTGCTTTCAGATGCAAATCAGAAGCGGGTCATCATTTAGCTTTTTCGCGTTTAGCTTCCCAGGGGTTCTTCGTTGGGTCGCCGCCGTCACGGCCGGGTCTTTCGATGGTCCCCTTGAGGGAGTCGCCGCTGATCTTACCGCTGTATTTGGAGGTGATTGTGTTCCCATTTCTTTCGATGGAGGTGTTGAAGGAGATTTCGTCACCCTTCACTTTACCCTCTTTGATTTCGACCTCACTCGTTGCACCTTGGCGTCCAGGGGCGGTGAGTTTGCCGGTCACCTTGTCACCCTCAGCCTTTACTTTGAGGGTAAACTGCTGATCTGGGCCACCGTTTCGGCCTGGACGAGTCCACTTCCAGGTGCCGTTAGGATCAGCCTTGTCGTCCGCTGCGATGGCTGCTACGCCCAGCATAAGTGCCATACAAACGGCTGCTTTAATCAATGAAGTTACGGTTCGTTGCATATCTATTTGGTTGTTTGACTAGTTTTTCGCCGTTTACATGAAAATTGCTTACTTTGGCAAAATCGTAAATTGGCTTGGTGTAATAGACTCCAAATGGCCCAAGGTGGTTACATCGCTATTTTCAAGACTACTGGGCTAAAGTCTCGGCTTGATCTTGTCTCGCTTCGTTTCCAACTCGCCCAGATCATCCTGAATGAAGTAGGCATCGCGGCTCCCGCTAGTATTCCAGCTATGAATAAATAGCATTTTCTCAAACTTGATCCAACGGGCCGATCCATCCATGTAAAGCTGATTGCCGCCTTCGGGCTGTCCGTTCTTCGCTCGGTGCGGCGGCATGTTCTTGAACGAAGTGTCCCGACCGCCACCCCATTTGCCATCTACCTTCAAGTTCGCATCAGCAGCCGTGACCCAGCCTGGTTGAGCTTGCGATGCTTTCACGGGACTGCGCGACGGAAACGTTCCAGCCGGATTACTCCAAGTCTTGATCCCACCGAAGTACTGGTAGCCAATGACCCATTGGGGGTATTCCGCTTCATACGTCGGAAAGGTGGGCCGATTCGGGCAGGTCCAGATTTTGGCTACGGTCGAATTGGTATTAACGATCAAGCCGACAGTTGCTGCTGCTTTCTCCTCGGGTGGGTTTAGGCAAATCTGGACGTAGTTGCCCCCGTCGAATCGCGCTTGGAGCATGACGTCGCTGTTGTCATCGGCGTAAATGATCATGCCGATGCCGACCTGCCGGAGATTGTTCAGGCACTTGGTGCGTCGGCTGGATTCCTTGGCGCGGCTCAAAGCTGGAAGGATCATCCCAGCCAAAATTGCGATGATCGCAATCACCACCAGGAGCTCGATCAGAGTGAAGGCCGCACGGGTCTTATTGGGTTTACGATTCAACAATTTCATAGATTAATAGCTTTCCAGCCGTGCTTTGGGATCGGCGAAAGGAGGGTGCCCAAACATCAATTGTGCGACCCTGTCAGGATCTTGTAAAGGTTCATTCCTCACACAATTCACGGATGGCTCGAGCGATGGTCTCAGCGTTCGGGATCACGGCGGATTCGAGGGACGGACTGTAGGGAGTTGGCGTGTGCAGACCATTGAGCCGGCGGATCGGCGCGTCGAGCTCGTCGAAACCGCGGTCGATAAGTTGCGCGACGATTTCAGCACCAATCCCGCACGGAGCGAACGCTTCGTCCACGATCAGCAGTCGACCAGTTTTTGCAACTGAGCTCAAAATGGTTTCGATGTCGAGCGGTGCCACCGTGCGCGGGTCGATGAGTTCGACTGAAATGCCGTCCTTTGCCAAGACGTCGCATGCCACCAGCGCCTTATGCACCATCAACGCGAGCGCGACCACGGTCACGTCCTTGCCCTCGCGGACGACAGAGGCTTTGCCGAAGTCGATGAAGTATTCCTCTTCGGGAACGGGGCCTTTCAAGCTGAGCAATTCCTTGTGCTCGAGGAACAGCACGGGGTCATCAGAGCGGAGCGCGGTCTTGAGCAACCCTTTGGCGTCACGTGGGGTCGCCGGAACGACAACCCGCAAGCCAGGGAAGTGCGCATACATCGAGTAATAACTGCCCGAGTGATGGGTCGCCGCAGAGTGACCGACACCAATGCAGCCGCGCAGCAACAGGGGCATCCGGAGACGGCCGTTGCTCATGTACTGCATTTTCGCGATCTGGTTAATGATTTCGCCCAGAGCATCGAGAATGAAGTCCGAAAACATGAAATCGACGACTGGCCGCGAGCCCGCCATGGCAGCGCCGCAAGCGAGGCCGACGAATCCGCGCTCGCAGATGGGTGTATCGCGGAGACGCTCCGGGCCATAAAGATCGAACAGGCCGCTCGTTGTGTTGAAGTTGCCACCGCGTTTGCCGATGCCTTCGCCGAGGACAAAGATTCGCGGGTTTTCTGCCATCTCCTCGGTGAGAGCCTCCAGCGTCGCCTTCATGTAGCTCAGTTCTCTCGACCGGGTCGAAGCGTCGATCCCTTTTGACGTTGGAGAAGTTTGGTTGATTTCGGCGAACACGTGCCGCGTCGCAGTGGCTGGATCGGACCAAGAACTCTTCTCCGCGGACGCGTGTGATTGTTCCACCAGTGCGGCGATCTCGCGGTCGATGGCTTCGAGATCCGACACGCTGGCTGACTTTTCGTCGAGCAGACGATTTCTGAGTTGAAGGATCGGACAACAGGCTTTCCACTGCTCAACTTCGTCGCGCGAGCGGTATGTGAAATCCCCCATGCCTTCGGCGTGCGCTCGGGTGCGGTAGGTCTTGCACTCCATCAGCGTAGCGCCTCCTCCAGACCGTGCGCGGCGCACGGCGGTCGCAGCGGCTTCATGCACCATGAGCACGTTGTTGCCATCCACCTCGACTCCCGGCATTCCGTAGGCGGCGGCTCTGACGGCGACGGCTGGGTTCGCGGCGGCGTCCCGGAACGCGATCTCGGTGGCGAACTGATTATTTTCGCAGATGAAAAGCACCGGCAGCTTCCAAAGGCCAGCGAGGTTGAGGCCCTCGTGAAAGGCGCCATTGTTCACAGCCCCATCGCCAAAGAACGCGACGGCGATGCGATCTGTCTTGAGCAGCTTGAAGCTGTAGCCCGCCCCCGCCGCCTGAAGAATGCCCGGGCCCACAATGCCGGTCGTCCCCATCAAACCGATCTCCGGCGCGAAAAGATGCATGCTGCCACCGCGACCATGCGAGCATCCGGTTTCGCGGCCGTAGAGCTCCGCGAAGAGTTGATGTGGATCGAGGCCCTTGGCGAGCGCGTGGCCGTGGCCGCGATGCGTGCTGAACACGGCGTCATCCGGACGCAGGTGCGCGCAGACCCCGACCGCGATGGCTTCCTGGCCGACGTAGGTATGACACGCGCCGTGGATGAGCCTTTGCTGGTGCGATTTCGCAAGCCGCTCTTCGCAGAGGCGGATGAGTTGCATCTGGCGGTAGAGCTGAAGACAGGCGTCCAGTGACGGAAATTCGGAGTCAGACATGGCTCGTTGGTCAGTGTTCAGTAAGAATAGAGTTTGAATCAACGTTGACGGTCGATCGTCAACCTTTATATTCTCGTCATGCCCAACGCCAGCTTAATTCTCGCCCGTCCTGCTGGCCATCGCCTTTTCCCCCTTGCGCTTCTCCGAGTTGTTCGCACCGTGACAATCGGGTTGGCCGTTTTTGTTGCGACCTCGGCAGCCTTCGCGCAGGCGGACGTCGTCACCGCGGAGTATTTCGAGAGAAGTGTCCGTCCGTTGCTTCGGGAATATTGTTTGAAGTGCCATTCAACTGAGAAGAAGAAGGGCGAACTCGACCTGGAGCGGCTGTCTGCTCTGGCTGAGGTGCGGCGGCATCCAAAAGATCTGCAAAATGTGGTTGAGCAACTGGCTCTGGGCGAGATGCCACCCAAGGACAAGCCTCAGCCCACGCCTTCCGAACGCGAGCGGCTGTCCGCATGGGTGCAAGCCGTGCTCGTTGACATTGGTCGTGAAAGCGCGGGTGACCCCGGCCCGGTCGTTCTCCGTCGGCTGACCAACGCAGAATACACTTACACCGTGCAAGACTTGACCGGCCTCGGGTTGCGGCCGGCGCGCGAATTTCCGGTGGATGGCGCGGCGGGTGAAGGGTTCATGAACACCGGCAACTCGCTTGTGATGTCGCCGTCGCTGCTCACGAAATATCTGGACGCCGCCAAGGAGATCGCCAGTCACGCGGTGCTGTTGCCCGACGGTATTCGGTTTTCACCCAAGACGACGCGGCGCGATCGGACGGAGGAAATGCTTGCGCAGATTCGGGGGTTCTATGGTGAATTCACCGATTCCAGCGGCGGCGACAAGGTGAATCTCCAGGGGATCGTCTTTGACACTAACCAAGGTGGACGTCTTCCAATGGAGAAGTATCTGAGCGCAACACTCGCCGAGCGAGAGTCATTGAAGGCAGGCACCAAGACCGTTGGAGCGGTCGCGAGCGAACGCGGACTGAACCCCAACTATCTCGGGGCGCTGATGAAGATGCTTTCGAGCGATGAGCCCTCGCTGTTGCTCGACCCGGTGCGCGCCCGCTGGCGCAAGGCCCAGGCAGGGGACGCCGCTTCGCTCGCCGTGGATATTGCACGATGGCAGACAGCGCTGTGGAAGTTCGGAAGCGTGGGGCACATTGGGAAGGTGGGCGGCCCCAAAGCGTGGATGGAGCCGGTCAATCCAGTGGCCACGAAGCAGGAGGTTCGTCTCAAGATTTCGACGGCACCCAACAGCCATGAGGTCACTCTCTATCTCACGGCTAGTGATGCGGGCGACGGCAATGATCACGATTTTGTGGTGTGGGAACAGCCTCGGCTGGTGGCCCCAGGGCGGCCGGATTTGCTGCTGCGTGATGTGGGCGAGACCAGCCGGGCATTGGAGCGGTGGCGCGAACGGATTTTTTCGAGCGCGGCGAAATGCCTGGCAGCAGCGGCGGACGCGAACACGTCGCGCAGCCCGATCGACGTGGCTGAACTCGCGCGGCGGCACGGTGTTGGGCTCGACGCGTTAAGCGCTTGGCTCGATTACCTCGGCCTCGGGTCCGGCGCTGGGTTGAATATTGACTCCCACTTGACCAATAAAATCACGAGCGTTGCGGGCTACGATTTCATCAAGGGGTGGGGTAGCCCAAACACGCCCAGCTTTTCGGCGAATTCCTCTGATCAGCACGTTCGCGTTCCTGGCAACATGAAGCCGCATAGCGTGGCCTTGCATCCGTCGCCCAAGCTGCAGATCGGCGTCGGATGGCGCAGTCCCACGACCACGATGGTCCGTATCGAAGCGAAGGTCACGCACGCGCATCCGGAGTGCGGCAATGGAGTCACCTGGTCTTTGGAATTGCGTCGAGGCACCACGCGTCAGCGCCTCGCCATTGGCACCGCGCAGGGCAGCAAGGAAGTGAAAGTCGGTCCCATTGAAAAACTCGCCGTTCGGACAGGTGACCTTGTATCGATGCTCATCGGCCCGCGCGATGGCAATCACTCCTGTGACTTGACTGCCGTTGACCTTGTGGTGACAAGTGCGGACGAAAGCGGACGCGAGTGGAGCCTGGCGCGCGACGTGTCAGACGACCTGCTGGCCGGTAATCCGCACGCGGACCGTTTTGGAAACGACGGCGTGTGGCACTTCTACACAGAGCCCGATAAAGGCGGGAGCGAGATGGGTCCGACCATCCCGTCGGGTTCAGTGTTGGCGCGCTGGCAATCCGCCGAGAGCGCGGAGGTAAAACAAAAACTCGGCGAAGCCCTCCAGCGATTGCTCACGTCCGGTCCGCAGGGAGCGAAGGACGATCCAGACGCGGTGTTGTATCGGCAGTTGGCATCGTTGGGCGGCCCGTTGTTCGCGGGAGAGCGAACCCGGCTCGCGCGCAACTTCCTCAAAGCTTCGCCGGTTGGCGCGGCTCGAAACACAGGGAGCGTGGCACCCGCACTTCCTAAGTCGGAATGGGGCCTTGATCCGGCGGCGTTTGGCCGGCATCCGAACGGCACGGCCATCGACGGGGCGAGTCTCTGCGTGCAAGCTCCGTCAGTGATAGAGGTTCACCTCCCTGCCGAGCTCGTCGAGGGGTGTGAGTTTGTGACGACGGGAGTGCTCGACGAGAAGACCGGCTTCGAGGGCAGTGTTCAACTGCACGTTGCCACCGATAAACCCTCGGGCACAGCCGCGTTGCTCCCGGGCACGGTGACAGTTCAAAAGGCCAACGGGCCTTGGACATCCAACAACAGTCAGGTGGTTCACAGCACACCTATCCTCGCAACATCTGGCAGCGCTGCGCGGAAGCGCATCGAAACGGCATTCGACGACTTTCGACGATGGTTCCCCGCCGCTTTGTGCTACACCGCCATCGTGCCTATCGATGAAGTCGTGACGCTTACTTTGTTCTATCGCGAGGATGAACATCTTCGTCGGCTGATGCTCGACGACGCGCAGGCAGCGAGGCTCGACCGAATGTGGAATGAATTGCACTACATCAGCCATGATGCGGTGACCTTGGTGGACGCCTTCGAGCAGCTCTGGCAGTACGCCACCCAGGACGCCGACCCCAAGGTGTTTGAGCCGATGCGCAAGCCGATTCAGGAGCGCGCGGCGGCCTTTCAGCAGTTGCTCATCGACACCCAGCCGAGGCATCTCGACGCGCTTCTGGACTTCGCGGCACGCGCTTACCGGCATGCGTTAACTGAGAATGAGAAGGACGAGTTGCGCGCGCTGTATCGCAAGTTGCAGGGGCTGGAGCTTCCGCATGATGAGATCGTCCGGCTCACCTTGGCGCGCATCCTCGTGGCGCCCGCGTTTCTTTACCGGCTGGAAAAGCCGAAGCCAGGCGTGGAGCCAGGACCAGTGTCGGACTGGGAAATGGCCAGCAGGTTGAGTTATTTTTTGTGGTCCTCGATGCCCGACGCGGAGCTGAGTGCGGTGGCTGTGTCGGGTCGGCTGCGCGATCCGGACGTGCTCGTGGCCCAGATGCGCCGGATGTTGAGGGACCCGCGCGTGCGGCGGCTGGCGACAGAGTTCGCGTGCCAATGGCTGCATATTTATGACTTCGATGAACTGAACGAAAAGAGCGAGCGCCATTTCCCTGCGTTTGCGAGCCTTCGGGGGGCGATGTATGAAGAGTCGATTCGTTTTTTCACGGACTTTTTCCAACGCGACGCATCAGTGCTCAACATTCTTGATGCGGATTACGCGTTCTTGAATGGAGCGCTCGCAGCGCATTACGGAATCCCCGGTGTCACGGGCGCGGAATGGCGGCGAGTGGACGGCGTAAAGAAGTTTTCGCGCGGCGGAATTCTTGGTCAGGCGACGACGCTGGCGAAGCAATCCGGCGCCTCGCGCACGAGTCCGATCCTGCGCGGCAATTGGGTTTGCGAAGTGTTGCTCGGCGAGAGGCTGCCGCGTCCGCCAAAGGAGGTGCCGCGCCTGCCCGACGACGAAATGGCAACCGAGGGCCTCACCGTCCGCCAGCTCGTGGAGAAACACACATCGGACGCGTTGTGCTCCGGATGTCACAAGCGCATCGACCCATTCGGCTACGCCCTCGAAGGGTTTGACGCGATCGGGCGTCGGCGCGACAAGGACCTTGGCGGACGGCCCATCGACACGCGTGTGAAGTCGATGGACGGCACGCAGTTTGAAGGTTCTGAAGGATTGCGCAATTTCCTGCTGACGGCGCGCCGCGATGCGTTCTTGCGGCAGTTCTGCCGGAAGCTCCTCGGTTACGCGTTGGGCCGATCGGTGCAGCTCTCGGACGAACCGCTGATCGCCGAAATGCGGGCGCAATTAAAATCGAATGATTACCGCATCGGCACCCCGATGGAGATGATCGTGCGGAGTCGGCAGTTCCGTGAGATGCGCGGGCGCGACGCGGTTTACGAAGATTGAACCTCTACCATGACATGCTTATGACAACTCACAAACTCTCGCGGCGCGCGATGTTACGCGGGCTCGGTGTGACGATGGCTTTGCCCTGGCTCGAATCGCTGCCCGTGTGGGGTGATGAACCGCGCGGCAATAAGCTCGCGAGCGAGGCACCGGTCCGGCTGGCCGTGCTCTTTGCCGGGAACGGTTTTCACAGCAAGGAGTGGTGGGCCACCGGCGAGGGCAAGAACATGGAGCTAGGTAAGGTTCTCGCGCCTTTGACGGACTTCCGCGAGAAAATGCTCTTTGTTCGTGGCCTCTACAACGCCGAGGCGCTCAAGGGCAACATCCATAGCTCGCAGACCGGCAATCTTCTCTCCGGAGCGCGATTGGCATCCGACGGAGAGATTCGCTCTGGCACGAGCATCGACCAGCTCCTGGCGCAGCGCTACGGCACCTCGACAAAGGTGCCGAGCCTCGTGCTCGGCTGTGAAAAGTCCAACCCATCCGTCCATAAGAAATACTCGATGCTGTATAGCTCGCACGTCTCGTGGAGTTCGCCGACGACGCCGACCCCGCTGGAGGTTTATCCTGCGCTTGCGTTCGACCGGCTTTTCAAGGACGAAGTTCATCGTGGCGACAAGAGCGTGCTCGACGCGGTGCTCGATGACGCCAGAGACCTGCGCCGTCACATCAGCAGTACGGATCAGCGCAAGCTCGACGAATACCTCGACTCCGTGCGCGACGTGGAGCAGCGCATTGACCACGCCGGCCAGAAGGGGGAGCTGCAAGGGTGGCGTCCGACGCTCGCTCAGCCGAACATCCCGCGCCCGCCGGACGGTATCCCGCTGGACATCGCCGAGCACATGCGATTGATGTGCGACATCCTCGTGCTCGCGTTTCAGACCGACACCACGCGTATCTGCACGCTCAAGTTGAACAACGATCATTCGTCGCTGCGCTTCCCGAACCTCGGGGTCGATTACATGATTCACCACTTGCTCTCGCATTCGGACACCGCCGACTGGCTGAAGGTGAATCAATTTTTCCTCGAACAAGTGGCTTACATTGCGCGCAAGCTGGACGGCATTCAGGAAGGAAGCCGCACCGCGCTCGACAACACGATGATTCTCTTTTTATCAAGCATGATGACCGGTGGCCACGACGCGACTCAACTGCCGGCGCTATTGCTCGGCGGCGGTGGTGGGCGGATCAAGGGCGGCCGTGTCCTCGACTACCGCGAGAAGTCAAACCGCCAAATGTGTCGTCTCTACCTCTCGATGATGGACAAGATGGACGTGCGCCTCGACACGTTTGGCGACGCCACGGAGCCTTTGGCCGAAGTGTAAGCGAGAGGAGTCCGCTGGGCGGGCGGCCAATCAGCCGGCGAATGGCAAACGAAGCTGCGACGCGTTGTCACCAAACCGCAACGTTCCACGCTCTGCGACGGGTCCGCAGCAAGAGTCGTTGTTTTGAAGCGTTGTGATTCAACATAGCCTAAGTTCCATAGCCGCCTCTGGGGCCGTTCCACCGGTTGATCCGGATGCGCTCCGCCGCAAAGTCGCCTGGCGCGTCCTGCCGCTGGTCTTTCTTCTCTACATCGTCGCATACCTCGATCGCGCCAACGCGGGGTTCGCCAAGCTGGCGATGGCGGACGATCTTAAGTTCTCCGAGGCGGTGTTTGGCTTTGGCTTCGGAATCTTCTTCATCGGCTATCTCATTCTAGAAATCCCTGGCGCCCTCATCGTTGAGCGTTGGAGCGCCCGCAAATGGTTCGCTCGGATTCTGATATCCTGGGGCTTTTGCTCGGCGCTGACAGCCTGCGTACAGACGCCGATGCAGTTCTATGTCGCGCGCTTTCTGCTCGGCGTCGCGGAGGCTGGATTCTTTCCTGGGATCATCGTCTATTTTACACACTGGTTCACCGGTGCCGATCGCGCGCGTGCGCTCTCGGGGCTTGTTATGGCCGTGCCATTCAGCCTCGCGCTCGGAGCTCCGGTGTCGGCGCTTCTATTGAAGGTGCATTGGCTCGGGCTCGCCGGCTGGAAATGGATGTTCCTCCTGGAAGGTCTGCCGGCTGTCCTCCTCGGCGTCGCAACATTGTTCCTTCTTACCGACCGGCCGCGCGACGCGAAATGGCTGACATTGGCGGAACGCGATTGGCTCACCGCGCGGCTCGAAGCTGAAGCCCGCGCTAAGGACGTGTCGGGACAGCCGACCGTCTGGGAGGCGCTGCGTCAGCACAACGTCTGGCTGCTCGCGTTGGGCATTTTCGCAACCAACACCGGCGGCTACGCCCTCACATTCTGGCTTCCTACAACCGTGAAAAACCTTTCCGGCGGCTCCAACTCGGACGCGCTCTACTACACCGGGCTGTTCTACGTCTGCGGACTCGTGGGCGTGTTCCTGTCCGGCCAATCCTCCGACCGCACCGGCGACCGCAAATGGCATTGCGTCGCCGGGCAAGTGTTGACCGCGCTTTTCCTGGCCGGGAGCGCCATCCCCGGCCAGCCGTTCGGTTTGGTGATGTGTTGGTTGTGCTTCACCGGACTGATGGCTTATTTTTGGCCTTCCCCTTTTTGGGCGTTGCCCACGCTCACGCTCACTGCTTCGGCTGCCGCTGTGTCTATTGGTTTCATCAACATGTGCGCGAACTTCGCTGGTTATCTGGGCAACCATCACATTGGCTGGCTCAAAGCGCACGGCTTCGGTGACCGCGCGTGCCTTCTCTTTCTTGCTGGCTGCTACCTGCTGGGCGGCGTGGTCATCGCCTTCATGCGCCTGCCACCCAAGTCCATCGCCGTAGATTCCCCGTCACGAAAGTGAATTCCCAACCGTCGTTTGTCTGAGTCTCCCGGGCGGTTGCGGTGCTTCGCCGAGAGATTTCAGAATTGTGACGACATGTATTCCGAAGATCTCTCAGACCCCGAGATTCGAGTTCACAGCACACTTGGAAACCGCTACAAACGGTGATGCTAACTCTCACAGGGCGCCTCATTGAGCTGCCCTTGACCACCTAATCCACCACACTCTTATGAATTTGAAGTTATCAAGACGGTTCGACTGGTCGTGGCAATCCGGCCTGCTGTTTATTTTTGTCGCCGGCGTGACCGCGTCGGCCGCCATCGCCCAGGTAACGGTTTCGAAGGATTTAGCGCCATCACATATTTCCTATAAGAACGAGCTGCAACATTCTATTGACCGTGGCCTAGCCTGGTTGCAATCGAATCAGAATACAAACGGGTGGTGGTCTGCGGCGGATTACCCGGCCATGACCGCGCTGGCGCTGATGACATTCGAAGGCGATCCCCGCGGGCGTTATAACAAAACCAGGCCGGCCTGGATCGAGCGCGGCTACAACCACGTCCTCGGTTGCGTACAATCGGACGGCGGAATCCTCAAGACCAACCTTCCCACCTACAACACTTCGATCTGCATGATGGCGCTTCAGCTCGCCAACAACGACGCCTACACTCCGATCGTCCTCAAGGCGCGACAATTCTTGATCGGCCTGCAAGGTGATTTTGGCGAGAAAGGCAAGCTGGACAGTCCATTTGATGGCGGGATCGGCTACGGATCCAAGTATGAGCACTCGGATATGGGTAATACGTTGCAGGCTCTCGAAGCTCTCCACTACAGCAAACGGCTTCTTCAGGACAAGAATCTGGCGGAAGTTGCCGAGTTGAACCTCGGGGCGGCGATCCATTTCCTGCAGCGGTGCCAAAACCTCCCGAGCCACAACCCGGAAAAATGGGCTTCCGATGATCCTCAGAACAAAGGCGGTTTCGTTTATTACCCCGGCTACAGCATGGCCGGAAGCGTGACGAACCTTGCGACCGGCCGGGTGGCGTTGCGGTCCTACGGCAGCATCAGCTACGGCGGTCTGCTCAGCTTCGCTTACGCCGAAGTGAAACGAGATGATCCGCGGGTCAAAGCCGTGTTTGAGTGGCTGCGCGGGAACTACAGTCTCGAAGAGAATCCGGGAATGGGGCAGCAAGGCCTTTTCTACTACTACCACACGATGGCCAAAGCACTCAGTGCCTTTGGCGTTGAGGAGATGGAACTGGCCGATGGCCGCAAGATCGCCTGGCGAAAGGAACTCAGCCAGCGCCTGTTCAACCTTCAGCAAAAAGATGGTTCGTGGAACAATGAAAATGGCCGCTGGATGGAGAAAGATCCGGCACTCGTCACCGCCTACGCCGTGCTGACGATGGAAATCATCTACCACGGCCTCTAGACCGCGCTGCCATTGAATTAACGCCAGTGGCACGCATCGGGCTGATCGGGAACGTGTCGTTCATCGGCTAACCTTCCTCGTTGATCTCATACCAAACCCACCGGCAGGGCTCCAAACAGGCGTCGGCCCTGGAGGAACATGGGGAGTCTCAGAACTACGAGGAGCTCAGCCCGCTCAACGACTACCCGTTCCGATTGGTCGTGGAAGGCGTTGCAAAGACCAAGCCTTGAAGAGGTGGCCTTTCGCGCTTGCTTGAGGCGTGACTTGCCCGTTTACTCTGGGCAAAACCAATCGTGAGGTCTTATGGATGCGTTTCTTGTCTATCTCATCTGTTTCGGAGTGGGGTTGCTGTTCACCATTTGCTCCGCTCTTTTCGGCCATATCTTCGGCGGTGGAGGTCACGATGGCCAAATCGATGGCAGCGGCGGCCATGCCGAAGCGGGCGTCGATGCCAGCGACATGCCGGGAGTCTCAGTGCTCAGTCCGACGGTGGTCGCTTCGTTCGTTACGGCGTTTGGAGGCATCGGCATGATTTTGCATCAGATTCCCGCCACCAAGCCGGTTTACGTCAGTGGGCCACTGTCCCTATTGGGAGGCTTCGCTATGGGATGCAGTGTCTTGTGGTTGTTGCGGCAGTTGTTTCGGTCCACGCAAAGCTCAAGCGAATCCAAGGTGGCCTCGCTCGTCGGCCAGCCAGCAACCATCATCACGCCGATCCCCGGAAACGGTGTAGGTGAGATCGCCTACGTGCAGGCCGGAACCCGCTACACCGCGCCCGCTCGCGAGGAGCACGGCGTCGCCGTGGCCAATGGTCAGCCAGTCAAAATCACCCGCGTTGTCGCCTCGCAATTCTTCGTCACCGCGGTCTGAAGAAACAGCGCCGTCGCATTCGCGCTCAATTCACATTCGATACTCACTCAACTCAAATCGTCTTATGACGCCGACTCCACTCCTCGCCCTGTTCTCGTTGCCCGCCGGTGCCATCAGCATCATTGCCATCGTCGGCATCTTGCTGGTGTTCTTCATCGGCATGGCCGTCGTCCTGAGCCGTTACACCAAGGTCGGCCCGAACCAGGTGCTCGTCGTGTCAGGACGCAAGCATCGCTACATTGATCCCGACGGCACAGAGCGCGCGCGCGGCTTCCGCATCGTCAAAGGTGGCGGCGCCTTTATCTATCCCGTGGTCGAAAAGGTGGATCTCCTCTCGCTCGAACTGCTGACCATCGACGTGCAGACGCCGGAGGTTTACACCAGCAAAGGTGTGGCCGTGAAAGTGGACGGCGTTGCACAAATCAAAGTCAAGGGCGACGACATCTCGATCGCGACCGCCGCCGAGCAATTCCTCAGCAAGACCGTCGATGAAATCAAGAACATCGCCATGCAGACCATGGAAGGCCATCTGCGCGCCATTCTCGGCACCATGACCGTCGAGGAAATTTATCAAAACCGCGACGCCTTCGCGCAGAAGGTGCAGGAGGTCGCCGCGGGCGACATGGCGAACATGGGCCTCGGCATCGTGAGCTTCACCATCCGCGACATCCGCGACACGCAGGGCTACCTCGATGCGCTTGGTAAGCCGCGCATAGCTCAGGTCAAGCGCGACGCTCAGATCGCCCAGGCTGAAGCGGACCGCGACGCCCAAATCCGCTCGGCTGCTGCCACCCAGGCTGGGCAGGAAGCCAAGTTCGCGGCTGACTCCAAGATCGCCGAGGCCCAGCGCGATTATCAAACGAACGTCGCGCAATACCAGGCGGCGGTGAACCAGAAGAAAGCCGAAGCCGACCTCGCCTACGATTTGCAGAAATACAAGACCGGCCAGCTCGTGAAGGCCGAGGAAGTGCAGGTTCAGATCATCGAGAAGCAGAAACAGATTGAACTGCAACAGCAGGAAATCCTCCGCAAACAGCGCGAACTCGAAGCCAACGTTCAGAAGCCCGCCGATGCTGAGCGATACAGAGTCGAGGCGCAGGCCAACGCCAAGAAATATCAGCTTGAGACCGAAGCCGCCGGTGCCGCCGCCGCTGCCAAGCAAACCGGTTTCGCCGCTGCCGAAGTCAACAAAGCCACCGGTCTGGCCGAAGCCGAGGCGAACAAGGCGCGGGGACTGGCCGAAGCCGCTGTTATCGAAGCGCAAGGCAGGGCCAGTGCCGAAGCCATGCGACTGAAAGCCGAGGCATTTCAACAATACAACCAAGCCGCTGTCATCGAACTGCTCGTGAAAGTGCTGCCCGAGATTGCGGGACGCATCAGCGAGCCGCTCTCCAAGACCGAAAAGATCGTGATCATCAATTCCGGCAACGGCCCCGGCGGTGGTGCCAGTAAGATCACCGGGGACGTGACGCAGATCATCGCCCAACTCCCGCCGTTGCTGGAAAGCCTCACCGGCGTGCGATTTGAGAAGTTGTTGGAGCAGGTGCCCGCGCTGCGGAAAGCGATGGGGAAGGATGACAAGCAGGGAGGTTAGGACATACCAGGCTTGTAGGATTTCTTAAACAAGGATGTTGATCGTATGCGTCTGCTTGAGGCCATCATTGATGCGAATCATCGCGCGCTCACTGGAGATGAGCGAGCTGGGTTGCATCCAGCGGAGTTCGCGGATTCACTGCCGATCATCGCGCTGACGTGTATCGATCCTAGGCTCAACCCGCTGATGCCGGAAGTGCTCGGTATCCCGGAGAGCCAGTTCATCTGGCTGCGCAACGCAGGGAATATCATCACCGGGCCGTTGAGCAGCATGATGCGGTCTCTGGCGCTGGCGTGCGCGGTGAAGTCCGGACGTGAGATCGTCATCATCGGTCACACGGATTGCCTGGTGTGCAAGATGTCGATGGTAGATTTATTAGAGCGGCTCAAGACGCTCGGCGTGCATCGAACACGGTTGCCAGAGAACCTCACTGAATACTTCGGACTCTTCACGAGCGAACGGCAGAATGTGTTGACGGCCGTCGAGTTCGTCCGTGGCAGCCCGCTCATCGGCCCGCGAATTCCGGTGCATGGGCTGCTTGTGAACACCGAGAGCGGTCGCTTGGAGTGGCTGGTGGACGGGTATCGAGCGCTGGAGACAGCGTCGTCCACGCACGCCTCCGTTTCGCTTGAGCCGGGTGCGTCGTCGCTGGATGCTCTGAAGCAGATGCTCCCGTTCCACCTGGGCGAGATGAAATTTCCCGAGGCCAAGATTGGCGAACTAGCTGCCAAGGCTGAGGGCATCATCGGCCGCGTCGAGCACGTCGCCACCCGAGCGGAGCATCTGGCCGGGAGAGCGGGGGAGTTCGCGGAGAAGGTCGGCCACCTGGCGGATAAAGCCACCGACTGGCTCAACGAAGTGCAAGTCCACGCTCGCAAGGGCGAACAGCCGTTAACCAAGCCACCCGCTCTAAAACCTCAGCCCCCCAAGGCTCAGCCTGACAAACCGATTTCGGTACCGCCGCCGCCGCCGCTCCAACTCCCTCCGCGCCCTCCGCGCGGCGGGAAGCCATCCGTTACTTCGGGACCCGTCGATAAATAGCATTCGCGCCTCGTCTCTGTCCAAAATCCCGGCGCAATCTTGACGCCTTTATTTCGTGCGAGATCCTTGCCAGCACTGATGCTCGCGGCGGCGTTTGTTCCGCTATTATTCACTTCCAAAGACATGGATTGCGCATAGGATGTTAACGGCACATTGTCGTCTTGTTGATGGGTTTAGCAGTTTGAGGATCATTGACTCGAAGCGGGTACGGTCGATGTGCGTGATTATGAAATGCCGTTTTGAGTCTTTAAATAAACAGGGTTCTTGTGGCAACCTTGACCCTTACGTAACAATCTTGTGACGGTTTTGTGACGATGTTGGTGGCAACAAATTCAGCTCAATATATGCCTGGAAGCGTCGTGTATGGCTCAAGATAATCTTCAACTTCAGCGCTTCGAGCTTAAGTACATCGTCAAAGAAGAAGTCGCTTTGGCGGTGCGGGATTTCGTCCGAAACTATCTCGCGATTGACGAATACGGGGCTTCGGAGCCGAATTTATCTTATCCGGTGCATAGCCTTTATCTGGATTCAGATGAGTTGACAACCTATTGGCACACGATCAATGGCAATAAGAACCGCTACAAACTGCGATTGCGCTTTTACGACAAGTGCTCGACAGCCCCTGTTTATTTCGAGATCAAACGGAGGATGAATGACGCTATCTTAAAACAGCGAGGAGCTGTTCGCCGCGATGCCGTGGATTGGATTCTTGCGGGCCACCTTCCGGAACCGGCGCACTTGGTTTCCAGTGATCCCAAGCAACTGATCGCTCTCCAGTGCTTCAGTCAAAACATGAACCAAATCCATGCCAAACCGAAGGCGCACGTTTTCTACCTCAGGGAGGCTTGGATCAGCACTGTCAATAACTCCGTGCGAGTAACGATGGACCGCGATGTCAGAGTCGATCCGGAGCCTGTGGCGTGTCTCTCCGCCGAGATGCGTCATCCTGTGGTCGTTTTTGGCCGAAATGTAGTTTTGGAGCTGAAATTCACGGGTCGCTTTCCGGATTGGTTTCGTGAGTTGGTTCGGATTTTTGGCCTGGCACAATGTTCGGCTGCCAAATACGCCGATGGCGTGGTGCTCCTTGGCGAATCGCGATTCACGTCTTCCTATCACCTCCTTCGCGAGGTTCCCGAGGCGGCGCAGAATTTGAATGCTCGAAAGGATTTCTTGAAAAGCATCGCCCATGGAACCATCGTCAAACAAGCAGCAGCATGAATGATTGGCTATTTCGAGGCGACTACGCATCAGCTCCGCTGAACCTGCCGATCTTGCTTCTGGGGCTTTTGCTGGCATTTCTCTCCGGGCAAGTCATCGCTTGGGTTTACATGTTGACTCATTCCGGCCTCTCCTATTCCCGTTCCTTCGTGAACTCGCTCGTGATCATGCCGATGTTGGTCGCTTTGGTGATGCAGGTCCTCAACAATAACCTAGTGACCGCGTTTGGCTTGATGGCGGTCTTCGCGATCGTCCGCTTCCGGAATATCCTTCGTGATACATTGGACACGACCTACGTCCTCTCGGTCATTGTGACTGGAATGGCCTGCGGCACGCAGAAATTTACGACGGCGGTTCTAGGCTGTCTGGTGGTCATGAGTGTGATGATCCTCCTTTGGTACACCTCCTTTGGCAGCCGCCATCGCTTCGATCTCATCCTCAATCTCCATTGGGCTCGCCCCTTCGCGGAGATGGGAGCCTTGGCTCGACTGCTCAATCGACATAGCCTAAAGACTCATTGCGCCAGCCAGCGCTCGAACGAAGGCTACGAAGGAATTGATCTTTCCTATCGCCTTCTGTTACGAGATTCTAATCGCGTGGAAGACTTGCTCAAGGAATTGCGTGAACTCGACGGCGTGTCACGGATCACAAGCTTAAAAGCTGAAGATGAATCAGAATTATAACCCTCTGCCGAGCATCCCCACGCCCCCAGGGCAACGGTGGCGCGAATTCCGCATTCAGGTCTTGCCTGCAATAATTTTCGTTGCCGGACTGGTCGCCGCGGTGTTCATCTGGAAACAGAACATCGCCGGGCCAACTCTCCAGGGCGAAGTCGAAGCCATCCAAGCCCAGGTGGCAACGCCGCAGGCCGGAGTTTTAACACAGCTCAAGGTCAGCCGCTTTCAATTGGTGTCCAAAGGTGAAGAGATCGCGGTGGTCACCCCTACAGATCCGCGAGTGTCCCTGGCTTTAATTCAGTCGGAAATCGATATTCTTCGAGCCCGAATCGAGCCGCGTTTGACTCTGCAGCGCAACGCGACTGACCACGAGAAGCTTCGTCTCGATTGGCTGCTGCAAAAGCTGGAATTGGCCACGACTCGGGTGGAGTTGGCGCGCGCAGAAAATGAGCTCAAACGAAACGAAGAATTGTTTAAGGTCAAGCTGATCTCCGACGAACTCTACGATTTAAGTCTGAAGCGAAAAGAGGCGCTCCAAATCGAGGTGGAGGAAAGGACGAAATTGGTTGCGGACTTGGGTCAGGGATTGCAGCGGCTCAGTCTGATGGGTAATTCCGAGGCTTCATCCTCCATTCCAGATGACATTCTCGGATCCATCAAAGCGGAAGAAGAGAAGCTCCGGTTGACCCGATCCAAGGTGGGTCCGATCATCATAACGGCTCCCATCGCAGGAATGGTGAGCGTCGTTTACCGGCAAGCCGGAGAGAACCTCCGGGATGGAGATCCGATCGCGGCTATCCGAGCCCCTCAGTCGGATCGAATCGTTGGTTACTTGCGCCAGCCTTTTCCGATTGAGCCCGAAATCGGGATGAATGTAGAGGTCCGGAATCGCGCCCAGAGACCAATGGCTGGCCTTGGCCACATCGTGCAAGTGGGTTCTCAAGTGGAGCCCATTACCAGTTCGCTGGCAGCCACCCGGCCAGGTATCGTGAACGATATGGGCCTTCCGATCGCGGTCAGCTTGCCGCCTGCCATGAAAATGTACCCGGGTGAAATAGTCGATTTAGTGATTCGGTCGAAGAAGTAGAGTTTCGTTTCAGCGTCGAGGCGATGCGAAGTTGACGTAGTTAACGGCAGGCTTCCCTGACAACAGCCGGTCAATATCCGTCGCAACCGTTTCGAAAGTCCGGGTTTGAGCCTCAACTGTTGCGGCTCCAAGGTGCGGCGTGAGGATGACGTTATCCAGGTTCTCAAAACCAACCCTGAGCGTGGGGGGTTCGATCTCTCGGACATCGAGAGCAGCGCCACCCAGATGGCCGTGCCCGAGGGCATCTAGCAACGCCGCTTCATCCACCACGCCCCCTCGCGATGTGTTGATGAAAAAAGCACCCGGCTTCATGGCGCCGAAGCTTTGCGCGTTAAACATCTGGTGTGTCTCCGCTGTGAGCGGTGAATGAGTGGTGATGAAATCGGCTTCGATCAATGCCTCCTGCAGAGTCTTGGTTAAGGTCGCCCCGCTCTCCAGCAATGCAGGCGAATCCGCCTTCATGAAAGGATCGAAGATTACCAAGCGCAATCCAAAGGCGCTCGCTCGTGCAGCCACTAAGCGCCCGATGCGTCCAAAGCCACAAATGGCGAGCGTTTTGTCGGCAAGCTCGACTCCCATGCATCCTTTCCGGTCCCAATCGCCGGCCTTGGTTGAGCGATCTGCCCGCGGAATTTTCCGAGCCAACGCTAGCAGAAGCCCGATGGTCAGCTCAGCCACGCTGGTGGCATTGGCGTCCAGTGGCGCTATGACCACGATGCCGAGCCTCGACGCAGCCTGAACATCAATATTGTCCAACCCAACGCCGAGCCGCCCAATGCCGATGAGCTTGGGCGCTGCGGCGAGCAAGTCGGCGGTGAGCTGAGTCTGGTTTCGGATCATGATCGTGCGGGCGTCACCGAGTGCTCGGCTCAGGTGGGCAGGGTCTTTCCACAGGGAGCCGTCGCGGACCACGACGAATTTTTCCGTCAAACGATCCACAGCAGCCGTGGCCAGCTCTTCTGAGATTAGGATGTCCATAGTTTCTTGAATTAAGGCACCACCGTTCTCGCCCGGACGTTCATCTCGTGACGAGGTCCAGCGTCGGAATACATCGCCGGTCGCCCGTAGGCGGGGGAAGCGCTGGGCTTATGTGTTAGATTTTCTCCCATTCAACCGGTTTTGTAATATCAATCCGGAGCAATTGTTCGCTGATCGCCTCGGGATATTTCTGCGCGGCTCCAGTGTTGAAAATCAGAATTCGGTCGGTGCGCTGGATGGTGCCGCGCCGGAGCAGGACGTCCAAGGCGCCGAGACAAACCGCCGTTTCTGGACACAGTGCGATTCCTTCTTTGCTGGAAGCTAACTGCATCCATCGCGGGATATCAGCTTCCGGCGTTGCGAGCGCGACGCCGCCACTTTGGCGCACGGCGTCGAGGATCATGAAGTCGCCAACGGCTGCGGGCACGCGAATGCCGCTGGCAATGGTGGAGGCGTTCTCAAATTTCTTGGCAAAGCGCTCGCCATTGGCAAATGCCGTCGCGATCGGCGCACAGCCATCACTTTGGCAAGAAATCATCTTTGGCTTCTTCGCCGACTTCAACCAGCCGAGCGCATCAAGTTCGGCAAAGGCTTTCCACATCCCGATGAGGCCCGTGCCGCCGCCTGTCGGATAAAGTATGACATCGGGTAGCTCCCAATCAAATTGCTCCGCCAATTCAAGTCCCATGGTTTTTTTGCCTTCGATACGGTAAGGCTCCTTCAGCGTGGAGACATCAAACCAACCCTTGGCTTTCTTGCCTTCACCGACGATACGGCCGCAGTCTGTGATAAGGCCATTGACGAGAAAAGTCTTTGCACCCGCCAGGTAACATTCCTTCTTGTTAATGGACGGCGTATCTTCGGGCATGAAGATGTAGGCTTCCATTCCCGCACGAGCGGCGTAGGCGGCCATCGCTCCTCCCGCATTGCCCGCAGTTGGCACGGCGACCCGCGTGATTCCAAACTCCTGTGCTTTTGAAATCGCCAAAGCCATGCCGCGCGACTTGAAGCTGCCAGTCGGCAGCCGGCTTTCATCCTTCACAAAAAGATGCTCTACACCAAACTCGGCCGCCAGGCGTCTGGCCTCCAAAATAGGAGTGACAGTTTCGGTCAACGAAACAATGTTTGCCGGATCGTTGACAGGAAGCATCTCGAGATAGCGCCAGATGGTGGATGGCCGACCAAAGAGCGATCTCTTGGTGAATTTTTGCTTCAACTTTTCGAGATCGTAGCGGACCCATAACGGTCGCTGACAGGAAGTGCAAAGGTTATGGATTTGCGTGGCATCATAGCGCTGACCGCAATTGGCGCATTCCAGGTGAGTAACGAAAGACATCGCGAGATTGAAACGTTGGCCAGAAGTTGCGTCAAGCTTGCCATCTGACTCGCGAGGTCCGGGGCATCAGTATGCAATTGAGTTGTTTTCGCTTTTTACAAGTTCACCCGAAGCGCCGATCCGAAAGCCGAGCAGGGTGAGACTCGGGTCCATCTCGGAGATTTCGCTGGCTCCAGATAACTGCTTGAGCAGAGAGCCTGAGGAGTCTAAGTTGTCACAAAGAAGCTCGCTGGGTTGACGAGAGAATGAGATAACGAGAGAGCGAATCGATTTTATGAAAACTCCATCCCTTTTATTCCTGCTCGCCTGGCTGGGGTTCGGCGGCGTGACGTCAATCTCCTCGGCCGTGCAGGCTGCGACCAAAGAAACGAAGGAAACTCCCATCACAGGTTCGTCGGCGACGGCTGGCACCGCAAAAAGCGGAGTGCTCATCACAGCGGTCGGATCCCCGTCAGCTCATTTATCTTCAGGCATTGCCGAAATTGTGAAAATGGTCGAAGGAGGAGTCGAGCCCACCGTAATCGATGCCTATATTCAGAACGCATACATTCCATTTTCTCCGAGCGCCGCGGAAATTATTTCTCTTCACGAGCTTGGGGTTTCTTCACACCTCATCACGGCGCTAATCCGGCGCGGTGGGGAACTGCGAGCGCAACAAGCCCAAGCGTCCAAAGAAATGCAGAGTCGGCTCGCCCAGCAACAAGCCGTCGCGGTTGCGAGCAATTACCAACAGGCTGCGCCAGCGACTTATACACCGCTCACGCAGCCGGTCAGTTACAACTACTACCTGAACAGCTATCCGAGCTATGCGTACAGCTACCCAGCTTACTCTTACGCCTACGTGGGCTATCCGGCCTACAGCTACGCAGCTCCTTTTTATTCATCCTATTATTTTGGGCCGTACCGCTCCTACCGCTATCCGGTCAGAAGTTACGGGTATTGCGCTCCGTACTCTCCGGGAGTCAATTTCGGTGTGGGGATTGGCGTTCGTACGGGGCCTTCCTTGCATTCGTCGGTTCGGACTTCCTTCGGGCACCAAGGCCGAGCGCCGGGCCGTGGTCGCTAAGCGGAAATTGATGACGCAGGGCAATTAAGCGATCTGCATCCGTGCTCCTTATACTGAAGGTCAACGATCCATGAAAACGCACCCGCTTTACTTGAATGGCGAATGGGTTGTCACCGAAACAACTCACGCAGTGGTGAACCCGGCCAAAGCCGAGCCTTTTGCCCGGATGTCGCTCATTGACCGGTCGCGAGTTGCCCAAGCTTTGAACGACGCCCACACGGCATTTCTTTCCTGGCGGCAAATCACTGGCAAAGCACGCGGCGAGTTCTTGCAAAAAATCGCCGCTGAGCTCGATCACCGTCGCGACGGCATTTCCCGGCTTATCACCATGGAAAATGGCAAGCCGCTCGCCCAAAGCCTCACTGAAATTGCCATGGCCGTCGATCACCTGCGTTGGTTCGCCGAGGAAGCGCGCCGGGGCTACGGGCGCGTGATACCAAATCAAGTCGAGGGCAAACGACACCTCGCGATCAAGACTCCAATCGGCGTGGTCGGGGCAATCAGTCCATGGAATTTTCCGCTCGTCCTCGGGGTGCGAAAGGCGGCTTCCGCATTGGCTGCCGGCTGCACGGTTGTGCTGAAGCCAGCCCGGCAAACGCCGCTTTCCTCAGTGGCGTTCGCCGAATGTGTGGATGCCGTCAAGTTGCCACCCGGTGTTTTTCAGATCGTTGCAGGCTCCGCTTCCGAGATCGGCCAGGAGTTTTTAGAGAATCCGCTCTGCCGCAAAATCACGTTCACAGGTTCAACAAGCGTCGGGCAAATACTCATCCGCGGCGCGGCACAGTGTGTAAAGCCGTTGTCCTTGGAATTGGGTGGGCAGGCGCCGCTTCTCGTGTTCGAGGATGCGGATCTCGAAAAAGCCGTCGATGGCGCGATGATCGCCAAGTATCGCAATACCGGACAATCCTGTATCGCCGCCAATCGCATTTATGTGCAGCGTCCCATTTACCAGCGGTTCCTCGATTTGTTCGTTGCCAAGACCAAGGCTTTGAAAATTGGGGATGGCTTGGTAGTGGGGGTTCAGATCGGTCCGCTCATCGATGACGAAGCTGCTGCAAAAGCCGCACAGCATATCGAGGACGCTGTCGCGCACGGCGCGCGTCTTCTGTGCGGCGGCCGGCGATTGAAAGAGCGGAAAGGGTTCTTCTTTGAACCGGCTGTGGTTGCGGATGTGCCGGATCGGGGGCTCTGCATGCAAGAAGAGACGTTTGCACCGGTCGCGCCCGTTTGTGCTTTCGATACCGAAGCCGAAGTGATTCAGCGGGCCAATGCGTCAAATTTCGGGTTGAGCGCCTATGCTTTTACCCGTGATCTGGGACGGACCTTTCGGCTGATGGAATCCTTGGAGGCTGGCATGATCGGGATCAACGATGGTGTGCCGACCACGAGCCAGTGTCCGTTTGGCGGCGTGAAGCAAAGCGGTTGGGGCCGCGAGCTTGGGCTTGAGGGAATGGATGCATTTTTGGAGACGAAACACATCTCGATAGGGATCGATTGATTGGGCTGGCGTCCAGCTTCAGTGGCCGAGCCATGCCGCTCGCGGATGTGCAGTGAGAAATCTTGAACACGACCCTCGCCTAACTGTTCGTGTCCTGTGAACTCATGAGTGGAAAGCTGGATGGAATCGCAAAGCTGATCGAAGACGGCGAGATTGTTGATGCCTCAACCGAGCTGCGCGAGCACTTGTCATCGCAGCCCGATGATATCGAGGCTTACCTTCTGCTCGCGAAGATCGCCAATATAATTGGCAACCTGGAGTTGGCTGGTGAGCTCTTGGCCAAGGCCCTCAAGACGGCACCTGCTGCGGTCCACGTGCTGCTCGCACAGGGGGATGTGATGATGAAACTCGGGCGTGAGCCGGAAGCTCTAAGGTGTTTTGCCAAGGTCTTGGAGATCGATTCCAGCAATGGCGAGGCTCACATGGCGTTAGGACGGCATTACGCGGGCAATTTCTCATTCAAAGAGGCGCTCCAGCATCTTCAATTGGCTGCCGCCGTAAATCCAACGTTGGAAGTCAACAGCCTGCTCGGGCATGTGCTCGTCGGGTTGGGACGGTTTGACGAAGCTGAAACAGTTTTTCAAGCGTGTCTGGAACTCGATCGAAGTCATGGCGACACCCTGGTGCAGTTGGGCAGCATCTATCTTCGTCGGAGCGACGTTGCGCGAGCGTGGGAGCTTTACCGCCTGGCTCAAACCGCCACTCCAGGCCACCCGGAAGCCCTCTGGAATTTAGGCTATATTTGTTTGAACACATCGGAGCCGATTACCTCTTGCAAGGATTGGCTGGATTTAACTCCCTCAGTTCTTAGCAAGATGGTTTTTGCCCTCAATTATCAGTCGGACTTAGACCGCGACTTGATCGCTGCCGCGCATCGGGAATGGGGCCTCGATCAAACGAAGCACATTCCCTATCTCGAATTGCCAAACAGGCGGCCATCCCTTTCTGGAGGTCGTTTGCGGTTGGGCTTCGTCTCCGGAGATTTTTGCCATCATCCGGTCGGGCGATTTGCCGCGTTGCTGTTCGCTCATTTGGATCGCGAAAAATTCGAGCTTTACGTCTATGACAATGGATCACCCACAGATCCAGTCACTGAACGATTGCGGTCTCTGGTTTCTAACTGGAGTAACATTTTCGAGCGCGACGATGACGAGGCAGCTCGATTGATTGCTGACGACCGCATCGACGTGTTGATCGATCTCTCAGGTCATACCGTCAGAAACCGTTTGCTGGTCTTTGCTCGGCGGCCCGCTCCGGTTCAGATCACTATGTTCGCCTATCCCAATACAACGGGACTGCGAGCGATCGATTATCGAATTACTGATCCATTTGCCGATCCTCCCGGCCTCACCGAGCATCTGTATGTCGAGAAGTCCATTCATCTCTCGCGCACTGCCTGGGTTTATTGGCCGCCCGATGCCGGGATCGAGCCCTGTGTCATGCCAACGACACAGAGTGAGCGATTTGTTTTCGGTTGTTTGAACAACCCGCAGAAGATTAGCCCGGCGTCGATCGATCTCTGGAGCGCTTTGCTTCGGAGCCTTCCGCAATGTCGTCTCCTGATGCTGACCTTGGACAAAACTAACGCACAGAAAGCAGAGCGCAAATTTGCTGAGCAAAGCGTGGCTCAAGATCAACTGTGGCTGGTTCCAAAAACCGACCTGGCCGGTTATCTAAAATATCATCACCACATCGATATGATGCTCGATCCTCTTCCGTACAATGGGGGAGTCACCACCTGCGACGCCTTGTGGATGGGAGTGCCAGTTCTGACGTTGGCGGGGGATTCCTACGTTTCGCGCCAAGGTGTCAGCATCCTGAACAACGTGGGGCTCTCTGAGTTTGTTGCAGCGAATCCCGAAGACTTTTTGAGCAGAGCGCGCGAATGGGTTGCGTCGCGAGAGCGGTTGGCGGCGGTGCGATGTGAGCTCCGAGCCAGGATGAAGCAGTCGCCCTTGCTCGACTACGTTGCCTACGCCGAGGAGCTCGGCGGGGTCTTTGAGAAGCTCGTGTCGCAATTGCCGTGAGGCCGAACACCGCGAGTGCAGCAACGATGTTGACGATTCATACTTCATCGTCCCCCATCTAATCATTGATCTTTGCGGCACGGAATCTCAGCCAGTTCCAGCCGCTCTTTTTTCGCGTATCGACCAAGACAGCCCCCAGGATCACCAGGCCCAGGACAACCTTTTGCGTGTAGCTTTCGACCCCGGTGAGGTTCATCCCATTTTGAATCACCGCGATAATGAACGCTCCGATAAGGGTCCCAAGCACCTTGCCTTCGCCACCCGCCAGAGAGGTGCCGCCGACCACGACTGCGGCGATCACGTACAATTCGTACATCCCGCCATACGTCGGCGAACCGCTTTTCAATTGAGAGGCCATGACGACTCCGCCCAGACCGGCCAAAGCACCGGACATCGTATAGACAAACACCAGTATCCGTTTCACGGGCACTCCGGACAGCCGGGCGGCTTCCGTGTTGCCGCCGATTGCATAAATGTAGCGTCCCAAGGTCGTGTGGGTCATGAGGACATGGGCGATGAGATAGAGGACGATCATGAGGATCACGGCATTGGGAACGCCCATTTTCCCGCCTCGCCCGAGCCAAACAAAAGCGTCTGGCACTTGGTAAATAGACTGGCCTTTAGCAAAGATGTAGGCGAATCCGCTCGCGACCAGCATCATTCCCAAAGTGGCGATGAATGCTGGAATCGCGAACGTCGTCACCATCAGTCCAGAAAAACAACCAATCGCCGCGCACACCGCAATTCCTGCCAGACCGCACGCGGTCATTGCGAGAGCCGATGCCTGCTCGGCTCCGGCCAGATCCCGAATTAACAAGGTCGAAACCACCGCGGACAATGCAATCAAGCTGCCCACTGAGAGATCAATTCCCGCCGTGATAATCACCGTAGTCATACCAATAGCAATGATCGCGATGACGGCGATCTGATTTGCCACGTTGAGGAGGTTGTCGGTCTTGAGGAAGTTCGGCCAACGATAGCTTTGCGGCTGGACGATTTTCACAGAAGCGAGCGAAGGAAACTTGCTGCCTAAATTCTCCATCACGGCCCAACCCGCCGTGGCTTGATTGCAAGCAATCACATCAACGCGCACCCCGGCATCGGTGAGTCTCTGAATCGCATTTCGAGCATCGGAGGGCTGACCCTTCACCGTCTCGATCACACTAAAGCCCTCTCCCCTAAGCTGCGCGCGCAGCAGATCCGCGAACGTCCCGTCTTCGTTGCTGTCTCGCGCGACGATGAGCACGTTCGAATTCTTGGCGAACTGCCGGGTAATCTGCTTGGCCAGCTGTTCGGCAGCGGCCGCCCCTGTTGGATGTTGCTCATCGTAGGTCACCCAGCTGTAGTAACAGCAGAGCAGCAGCAAAACAAAGAACATGCCGTAGTCCGAAACAAGACGGGACAGGATTGATCTGATGCGTGGTTCGGCCATGGCGCTGTTCTTATCCGACTGCGGTTCTCATGATGTCCTCTTGCGTCGAGTTCGGGACGTCCGCGACCTCGCCCGAGATCCGGCCCTGGTGCATGACGAGAATGCGATCGCTCATGCCCATCACCTCGGGCAGCTCCGAGCTGATCATCAAAATGGCTTTGCCTTGGGCGGCCAATTCATTGATCAACAGATAAACTTCATATTTGGCGCCGACGTCAATGCCGCGCGTCGGTTCATCGAAAATGATGACTTCACAGTTGCGCTGTAGCCATTTTGCCAACACGACCTTTTGCTGGTTGCCGCCGGAAAGATTGCGCGCCAATTGCTCGTGATGCGGGATTCTGATTCGCAAGCTCTCGACAAAGCGCGCGAAGGCACTGCTCTCGCGACGTTGTTGGACGAAACCCCAGGACGACATCTGGGACAGGTTGGGCAGCCCGAAATTCTCGCGAACGGATTGCCCCAGCACGAGCCCCTGGGACTTCCGGTCCTCTGTCAGTAACGCAATTCCAGCTCGTATCGCATCGCGAGGATTCTGCAGGCGGAGCATTCGGCCGTCGAGCGTGATCGTGCCCGAATCCGATCGGTCCGCTCCGAAGATCAATCGGGCCGTTTCCGTGCGGCCCGCGCCGACCAAGCCAGTGAGCCCCAGGACTTCGCCCGCTCTGATCGAAAACGAAACGTCTCTGACCTTTCCTCTGCGGCACAGATGCTTCACGACGAGGCGTTCCTTGCCAACCGTGGCAGATCTCTTTGGAAATTCGCTTTCGAGCTTTCGACCCACCATCATCTCGATTAACGCTTCGCGGGTCACCTGGCCAGTTGGGCGCGTGGCGACGTGCTGTCCATCGCGCATCACCATCACTCGGTCGGCGATCCGGAAGATTTCGTCCAGTCGATGGCTGATGTAGATCACACCGATGCCCCGGACTTTCAGTTCGTGAACAATCCCAAAGAGCCGCTCCACCTCGGGAGAGGTCAAGGCAGCGCTCGGCTCATCCATGACAATGATTCGGGCATCCTGAGACAACGCCTTGGCAATCTCCACCACTTGCTGCTGACCGATCGCAAGCTCCCGGCACGGCGTCTCGGGATCGATTTGCACGCCGACATGGGCGAACAACTCCAGCGCTCGGGACTGTTCTGCCCGACGCTGAATGAATCCTTGGCAAGTGCGTTCGCGGCCGAGAAAGATATTTTCGCGCGCGCTGAGCGAAGGGATGAGATTGAACTCCTGATAGATGACTGAGATGCCGGCGCGTTGTGCATGAATTGGATTAGCAAAGCTGAGCGCATGGCCGTTAATCACGATCGACCCTGCATCGGGTCGATACGCGCCCGCGAGAATCTTGATTAAAGTGCTCTTGCCAGCGCCGTTCTCTCCCAGAAGTGCGAGAACTTCCCCTCGATGCAATACCAAGTCCACACCGGCCAACGCGCGCACGCCTGGAAAGGATTTCGAAACGCCTTTCATCGCGAGCAGCGGAGCTTGTGGTGTGGTGGTCATTCTGAAGCGCGGGTCACTGCTCTCGATCGACGCCACCCTGCAGAGCCGGAGAGAAATTGATGATTTTGCCGCGTATGATTTTGTCCATCAAACCACCGTTGTTAGAATTTTGTCACAAAGCTGCGCGAACGGGCCGAGGCGTTGTCATCATGGATAACGTGTGCTGACTAGATGGTCAAACCTTCCGTCATGTCGGTTTATGCGCAGGCTCGTTCCTCCGATTCAAGAGGCTTGTCTTTGGCCAAAACTGCTGGCCGGTCGAACAGCCGATCGGGAAGCTCGTTGTTCTCGCAGTTCATTTCCGAAACTCTCTTCGGTCGCGCGCTGGAGAGCTTGCGCACGGAATGCGATGGCGACTAGAAGACCTGGCGCTGTGACGAGGTTGAGAAATTACTGCTCGGCGAGAAGCGCACGGATTCCCTGGCCGCGCCGGCGACGCGCCTGAAACTGAGCATGGCTGCGGTGAAGGGGTCGGTGTATCGTTTGCGTCGGCGCTTTCGTGAGTTGATCCGCAACGAAATCTCCCGGACGGTGGCCCGCCCGGAAGACATCGAACAAGAGATTCCGGACGTATTCGCGGCTTTGGCGGTTGGACTTGGAAAAAGCACTTGAGCCGCAAAGGAACGCGTAGATCGCAAAGACAGGGAATTGGTGTATTTGTGCAATTCATCGAGGACGGCAACAGCCGGCCTAGCGCGCAGTCGGTCCAATTACAGCGCTTCGGCTGGTAACGGAAAGGCATTCGGCGAAAGCTGGGGCTTCATACGGCAAACGGGAAGCGTTCCGAGCGAGAGTGAGAATTGCGGTGGCTGCTCACAGACTGCTAGACAGAAACCAAAATCTTGTGAGAATCGGCGAGTGAAACAATCGATTGTTACTTTGGATTTAGAGGGAGTGCTGGTTCCGGAAATCTGGATCGCTGTCTCCGAAAAGACCGGCATCGAGGAACTTCGCTTGACGACGCGCGACATCCCCGATTACGACGTCTTGATGAAGGGGCGTCTGGAAATACTCGATAAACATCATTTGAAACTGTCGGATATTCAGGAAGTCATTGGCTCCTTGCGCCCTCTTGACGGAGCGAAAGAATTTTTAGGAGACCTTCGCGCGACTACCCAAGTGATCATTCTTTCTGACACGTTCGAGGAGTTTGCTCAACCTTTGATGCGCCAACTCGATTGGCCGACTCTTTTGTGTCACCGGTTGGAGGTCAGCGATGGAAGGATCACGAACTATCGGCTCAGGCAGAGCAACCAGAAGCAAAAAGCGGTCGCGGCTTTGAAGAGCCTCGATTACCTGGTGATCGCCGCCGGGGATTCGTTCAATGACACGGCGATGCTGACCGAGGCTCACGCCGGCTTCCTGTTTCGCGCGCCGGTCGCTATCCAGAAGCAATTTGCCCAATTCAAAGCCGTTGAAACCTACGCTGACCTATCCAGGCTGATCAAGGAGTGGCTCTAACTCAGTCCTCCGCCTTCGAGTCCCGGCTAGTCAGATCGCGAAGAGCTTGGGCGACGTTCTTTCCCTCATACAGCATGGCATGGACCTCATGAATGATTGGCGTTGCGACTCGAAGCTTGCTGGCCAGTTGGTGAGCCGAACGCGCCGTTGGATATCCTTCGGCCACTGTCACCGTACTGGCAATTATGTCCGCCAACTTTTCGCCCTTTGCGATGCGCTCGCCAAGACCGCGATTGCGGCTGAGGCGCGAAAAGCAGGTGACGGTCAAATCGCCCAATCCGCTCAGACCTGCAAACGTTTCTGGATTCGCGCCACACGCGACGCCTAAGCGGCGGATTTCCACAATGCCACGCGTGATCAAAGCCGCCTTGGAATTATCGCCAAAGCCCAGGCCGTCGCACATTCCCGCAGCAATGGCTATCACGTTCTTCAGCGCTCCTCCGAGTTCGACTCCTGTCAAATCAGAGCTTGTATAGACTCGAAATGTGGGGCGATGAAACAATTGCTGCACAATCTGAGCCATCGACGGATCGCCGCATGCAGCGACAATGGCCGAAGGCATGTCGCGCGCCACTTCCAAAGCCAATGTGGGACCCGAGAGCGCCACGGGAGTTGACCTGGGAGAAGTGGTTCGCAGAATGCCGCACATGGTTAAGCCGCTGTCATATTCAATGCCTTTGGTGACACTGACGACCGTGCCTTCAAAGTGCGCCAGGCAACTTGTCACCTCCCGGAACGCTTTCGATGGAACCGCCACCACGACACATTCAGCGCCGGAAATCGCGCGAGCCAAATCGCTGTCCATGTTCCAGCCGATGGGCAATTGAATTTCTGGCAGATAACGGGTGTTGTATCCCGTCTGCCGCATTTCTTCCAAGTGCAAGGGATTGTGACCCCAGACGGTGACCTTGTGATGAGCGAGGCAGAGCAGCCGCGCAAGAGCCGTTCCCCATCCGCCCGCGCCAAGGATAGTTACGTTCACGGGGTTGGTTGAGTTGCGAGGCTTGTTTTCTTGGAGCCGACGCGGTGCTCAGTTCCGTTCAAGAGTCGTTGAATGTTTGCTTTGTGTTTGTAAATGGCCAACGCGCTGAGACAAGCGGTGACAACAATCATCCGAGAGCTGCCGCCCGTTAGCCAGACTCCAAAGGGCAATAGTATCGCCGCCACGATCGAGCCCAACGAGACGTATTTGGTGAGAGCGAACACCAGCAGCCAGGTGCCGAAAACGATCAAGAGCCCCCACGGCACTAATGCCAAAAGGACGCCGGCGGATGTCGCAATTCCTTTTCCACCCTTGAACCCGAGCCAACAAGTATAGTTATGGCCGAGGATGGCGGCCACTCCCGCGATCAGAGAAAGGGTTTCTCCGAATTGGGGTGAAGAGGTTGCCTTCAGGAGTTGCACACTGAGTTCAACGATGAGCGTGCAGGCGAGGTATCCCTTCAAAGCGTCCGCGAACAAAACAAAAGATCCTGCGGGCTTGCCCAAAGTGCGGAAAACATTTGTCGCTCCGATATTTCCGCTGCCGACGCTGCGAACATCAATGCCTCGAGATTTGCCCACGAGATAGCCTGTCGGAATCGAGCCGAGTAGATACGCGGCGATCGCGACGATTGCATAGAGGAGGCTTTCCACGAAGGAAATCTAGGCAAACGATTGCCCCGGCAGCAAGTGGAAAGGCGCGTTTCGCAAAATCGAGCGGACTGACAGCCAATAACGGCGCGCCTGATTCGACGGTCGAATTCAGTCGCAGAGGCGCTCGCCGCTCACTAAACTTTCGTCATGTTAACGAAGGTCAAAGTGGGTGTCATTGGCGCGGGTTCGCTCGGCAAGGAACATGCCCGCATCTACGCCCAACTGGCATCTGGAGGTCATGTCGAATTCATGGGGGTTTGCGACACCCTGCCAGACGCGGCTCGGAAAGTGGCTGAAAAATACCGCGTGCAGAGCTTCGCCTCGATCGCCGAAGCGTCCGCTGCGTGCAACGCGCTCAGCGTTGTCACGCCGACATCGACCCACTTCGACATCGCGAGGGTGTTGCTCAAAGAAGGCAAGCATCTCCTCGTGGAAAAGCCGATGACCGACCACGCCGGGCAAGCCGCGGAGCTTGTCCAACTCGCGCAGGAACAAAAACTTATTTTGCAAATCGGACACGTCGAGCGATTCAATCCTGTTTTCCGATATCTCGAATCCGTGGCTAAGGAGCCGCGCTTCATCGAAGCCCATCGCCTCTCTCCGTTTCCGGCCCGGAGCACCGATATCGGAGTGGTCCTGGACCTCATGATCCATGATCTCGATGTGGTCTTGGCTTTCGTTAAAGCGCCTATCATCAGCGTGGATTCAGTCGGCATTCCCGTGCTGAGCAGCTCCGAAGATATTGCGAATGCTCGGCTCCGTTTTGCCAATGGCTGCGTCGCCAATCTGACAGCCAGCCGGGTGAGCCCCGAACGGATGCGAAAAATACGAGTGTTTAGCGGCGGGGCTTTCACCAGCTACGTCTCACTCGATTATCGAGCGCAAGAAGGATTCATTTACCGCATCGCCCGGGACGGCGAGGATGAATCATCCTTGCTTAAGAAATTACTGGCGGCGCGGGACTCGACGATTGTCAGCGAGTTCGGTGGCAAGCGCATTGTTCGCGAGCCCGTTCCGTTGGAAAAGGACGAGCCGCTGAAGCTGGAGTTGCGGAGCTTCATCGATTGCGTGCATGCCCGGCAGGCACCGGTGGTCAGCGGCGAGTCGGGGAAGCGCGCCTTGGACTTGGCGTTGGAGATCACGCGGCAAATTCAAGCTGCCAATAGCGAGAGCACTGCAAAAGAACGCGAGAGAGTGATCGGCACCCTCGTTTAATTGTTTGATCCGAGTGAATTCACTTCGACCATGTTTGCGTCACCGATTTGACTTCTCCAAATGACTGTCGAGCGTTTCATGTTCGTCGCGGGTGAAGCGAGCGGCGATGCCCTGGCGGCAGAACTCGTCAAAGCTCTTCGCGATGCGCCGGCTATCCTTGCCAGGCCGTTCCCGCCCGAGTTCTTCGGGACAGGCGGACCGCGGATGGCGGCGGTGGGTGTCGAGATGCTTTTCGACTTAACGCGACATGCGGTTTTCGGTCTCAGTGATGTGCTGCGCCACTACTTCAAATTCAGAGGCTTTTTTGAACGGCTCCTCCAACTGGCAGTCGAGCGTGAGCCCGAAGTCATTGTTCTGGTCGATTACGCCGGATTCAACCGTCGCTTTGCGAAAGCGATCAAGCGATACGTTCGCGCGCGGCCATATAGCTTTCACAATTGGAATCCCAAGATTGTTTATTACGTCTCACCCCAGGTCTGGGCCTCTCGCGGATCAAGAGCTTATCAAATCGCTCGGGATGTTGATCTTTTGCTCAGCATTTTTCCATTTGAGAAGGAATGGTACGCCGCCCGGGTACCGAAGTTACGCGTCGAGTTCGTCGGCCATCCGCTGATCGACCGCCATGTCGAAGCGAAGCGTGAATCGCGGAGTGCGGAGGTGCCGCTTTCAAATCCCGGCTCTTCCACTCTTCCCCTTTTGCTGCTTCTCCCCGGCAGCCGGAAACGGGAAGTGGAAGCCCATCTTCCCGTCATGATCGAGGCCTTGGAAAAGATCAGAGTTGAACGTCGGGTTCAGCCGCGGCTGATCTTGCCAAATGCGGAGATGGTAGAGCTAGCGATGACCAGGATGAAACCGGTTGCCGACTTGCAGGTGCAGACCAGCGGACTGGCGGAGTCTCTGTCCCAAGCCGGTTTGGCCATCGCCTCCTCGGGCACGGTCACCTTGGAATGCGCCTATTTCGGTGTGCCGAGTGTCGTGTTGTACAAGACCTCCTGGCTCACATTCTTGATCGCGAGGCAGATCATCCAAGTGAAATACATCGCCATGCCAAATCTTCTTGCGGGCCAAGAAATCTATCCTGAATTCATTCAGAGCCAGGCCACCCCAGACCGTATCGCCGGGGAAGCTCTGGATTTATTGAATAACAGCTCCCGGCAGCGCGTCATGAAAACGGAGTTGGCGAAGGCGATCGCTTCCTTGGGAGAGGCGGGTGCAAGCCAAAGGGCGGCCCAGGCAATATTGAATATTCTGTAATGGGTTTTCTTATCGTGAAAAGTGATCTGATATTCGAATTTCGGTGGTGGCGCGCAGCGCTGCTCGGCGCGTCCCTCTTTGCTTCACTCAGACCCTCGCCGGCGGCGGAGCTTGACCTTGCGGCGGTCGATTTCTTTGAAAAGAAGATTCGGCCGGTTCTCGTCGAGAACTGCTACAAATGCCATAGCGCGCAAAGTGAAAAAGTGAAAGGCGGTTTGCTCCTCGATACGCGCGAAGGGCTCCTGAAAGGTGGTGAAACTGGACCCGCTATTGTCCCTGGTGACACCGAAAAGAGCCTCCTCATTAAGGCGGTCCGGTACCACGACGAAAAGTTGCAGATGCCGCCGAAGGATAAAAAACTTTCCGCCGAACAGATTGCGAATTTGGAAATTTGGATAAAAATGGGGGCTCCCGATCCTCGCATCCACCGACCCTCGGCTCTCAGCTCTCAACTCTCAGCCAAATCTCACTGGGCCTTCCAGCCGATCACGCAACCGGGGGCCCTCAAGGTTAAGAACGGGCGGTGGATCCAAACGCCGATCGACACTTTCATCTTGGGTAAACTCGAAGCCAAAGGGATCGGCCCATCAGAGCCTGCCGATAAACGGACGCTTCTGAGACGTAGCAGCCTCGACATCACCGGGCTGCCACCAACACCCGAGGAAGCCGCGTCCTTCCTGGCCGATGGTTCACCGGACGCCTTTGCAAAGGTCGTCGAACGCATGCTCGCGTCTCCGGCCTACGGCGAGCGGTGGGGACGGCATTGGCTGGATGTCGCTCGGTACGCTGACACCAAGGGCTACGTCTTTGAAGAAGAACGGCGCTATCCGTATTCCTACACGTATCGCGATTACGTTATTCGCGCACTCAACGAGGACCTCCCTTTCGACCAATTCATCATTCAACAAATCGCGGCCGATCTCTTGCCTTTGGGTGAAGACAAACGGCCTTTGGCAGCGCTCGGTTTTCTGACCCTGGGCCGCCGCTTCCTCAACAATCAAAGCGATATCATCGATGACCGCATCGACGTCGTGACTCGGGGCACGATGGGGCTGACGGTGTCTTGCGCCCGTTGTCACGACCATAAGTACGACCCGATTCCAACCAAGGACTACTATTCGCTGTATGGCGTTTTTGCGAGTTCCTCCGAGCCGGCGGACAAGCCGTTGCTTGGGGTGAACTCACAACCGAGAGGTTATTCCGATTATCTGGCGGAACGAAAAAAACGCGAAGACGAGCTCAGCACATTTCGCGAGACCAAACAAGCCGAGGCGCTGAGCCAGCTTCGGCAGAGGTCCGGCGACTATCTGCTGTTGTCCTACGAGATGCATCAGTTGGGAGATGAGTCCAAAGGCGAAGCAATGGCGCGCGAACGCAAATTGCACCCTGGAACGGCGCAGCGGTGGATGGCGCTTCTGGATGCTTGCCGAAAGCAGCTGGGTCACTCCATCTTCGCTCCCTACTTTACGTTCGAGAAACTGTCCACCAACGAGTTTGCCTCGAAAGCGACAGAGGTGATGCTCGGCTTTGTGGCCGGCAAGGGCGTCACCAATAAACTAAACTCCCTGGTCGCCCTGGCGCTGGCCGGAGACCCGCCGACTTCCATGAAAGACGTCACGGAACGGTACGGCAAGCTGTTGGCCGACGTTGATAAGCGCTGGCAGGAAACGTTGCAGGCGCATCGAAAAACAATAGGTCTGGACGCTCGATCCAAGCCTTTCGCACCCTTGACGTTCTCCGATCCAAGTCTGGAATCTATCCGCGAGCTTCTCTATGCCTCGGACTCTCCAGCGAATGTTCCGGAAGGTGAGATCATGCGGCTCTTCGACGTGCCTGCTGCTCAAAAAGTGCGTGCGCTCCGCCGAAAGGTAGAGGAGCTCGATGCCACACACCCAGGAGCGCCGCCGCGGGCGATGGCATTGCAGGATAACTCGAACCCGACGAATCCTCACGTCTTCGTTCGTGGCAATCCAAGCAACCGTGGTCCTGAAGTTCCGCGCCAATTCCTCGAGGTATTATCGGGCGAAAAGCGACAGCCATTTCAAAAAGGAAGCGGTCGTCTCGAATTGGCCCAAGCGATCGCGAGCCGCGACAATCCGTTGACCGCTCGTGTGATCGTGAACAGAGTTTGGCTGCATTACTTCGGGGTAGGTTTGGTCCGCACACCGAGCGACTTCGGCATTCGCTCGGAACCGCCATCCCATCCGGAGCTCCTCGATTACCTTGCGTCGCGCTTCATGGAAGAGGGTTGGTCGCTCAAGAAACTGCATCGATGGATTCTGCTATCGAGCGTCTATCAGCAAAGCAGCGATGGCAATGCCAAGAATGCTCAAGTGGACCCGAACAATCAGTTGCTTTGGAAAATGAACCGCCGCCGTTTGGATTTTGAAGCAATGAGGGATTCGCTTCTCGCGGTCGCGGGCAAGCTCGATCATGCAGCCGGCGGCCGAGCTGTCGAGATTACCACGGAACCGTTCACCACTCGGCGAACGATTTACGGATTTATCGAACGTCAGAACTTGCCTGCCATATTCCGGACTTTCGATTTCGCCAGTCCCGACGCCACAAGCCCCCAACGGTTTTACACCAGCGTGCCGCAACAGGCGCTATTCATGATCAACAGCCCGTTTGTCGTCGAGCAAGCGCGTGATTTCGCCCGACGACCCGAGCTTAGCTCAGGGAGTCGCGGTGAGGATCGGGTCAAAGCGCTCTATCAAGCCGCCTATCAGCGTGACCCCACATCGGACGAGATCGATCTGGGCCTCCGGTTCTTAAAGTCGCAGCAGGGTGCTGCCTCAAACGCAGCGACGCCGTCGGTCTCGCAGAATGGATCCAGGGATTTTGGTGGTCCAAAGGATATTCCAAAGCCGCTCACACCCTGGGAGAGGTATGCCCAGGTGCTTCTCATGTCCAATGAGCTGGTGTTTGTGGATTAGGTTTCCGCGGTTCCGCGTTGGAAGAGCTGATGAACCTTGGCGAAGCCGGCGACCCTGTCGCGAGAGACCAAACATGGCCCGCCGCTCGGGTGCCGCCGCCAAAGCAGCCCTGAGATTCCCGGTCTGAACCTTAATCGCAATTTGACACTGAACGGCGAGAGAACTATAAACGCAACCGCTAAAACAAAATTAAACCTTAACGAACACTAAATATGGCTATTCCAGTCGGCTCTAAAGCTCCTGATTTCACCCTCAAATCTAAGAACGCTTCCGGTCTTGCGGATGTGAAGCTCAGCAATAATTTCGGTAAGAAAAATACGGTGCTGCTCTTTTTTCCATTGGCCTTTACTGGTGTCTGCACCACTGAAATGTGCGACGTGACCGCTGGTCTTGCCCAGTATTCGAGCCTCAACGCCGACGTGATTGGCGTGAGTGTGGACAGCCCCTTTGCCCAAGAGGCTTGGGCCCAGAAGGAGAAAATCGGCATTACCCTGGCGAGCGACCTGAATAAGAAGACTGCGGAAGCGTACGGCACGTTGCTCGCAGATCTCGTCGGCTTGGGATCGGTCAGCGCCCGCGCCGCTTTCGTCATCGACAAGGACGGCGTCGTTCAATATAGCGAGCAAACTCCGACGCCCAAAGAACTGCCGAATCTTTCCGCCGTTAAGGAGACTCTCGCGAGATTGAAGTAGTTCAGTTGTTGATTTTTTCGGAATGCCGTCGATGCCACTAGAGGGCAGCGGCAATGACTCTATGAACAAACGGCACAATCTCTTTGAGTCGCTGAAGCAGTTTGACATCGGCAACGGCAACAAGGGCCAACTCTATTCGCTCCCGGCTTTGGAAGCGGCTGGCGTTGGCCAGATTTCGCGGCTTCCGGTTTCGATTCGCGTCATTCTAGAAGCGGTGCTGCGGAATGTGGACGGCAAAAAAGTGACGGAGAAGAATGTCCGCGAACTCGCGCAGTGGAAACCGAATGCGGAACGTGTGGAAGAGATTCCGTTCATCGTGGCTCGGATTGTTTTGCAGGATTTTACGGGCGTGCCCCTCTTGGTGGACCTGGCGGCCATGCGATCTGCGGCGGCGCGACTCGGCCATGATGCGAAAATCATCGAGCCGCTTGTGCAGGTCGATCTGGTGGTGGACCATTCAGTTCAAGTGGATTTCTCGAATTCACCCGACGCGCTTCGGCTCAACATGGAGATGGAGTTCCAGCGCAACCAGGCTCGTTACCAGTTTTTGAAATGGGGGACGCAAGCCTTTCATAGTTTCAGCGTCGTTCCTCCTGGAATAGGCATTGTTCATCAGGTCAACCTCGAATACTTGGCGAAGGGGGTGTTGGAAAGGGAAGGTGTTTATTATCCCGACACCTTGGTCGGCACGGATTCCCACACGACGATGATCAATGGTCTTGGGATCGTCGGTTGGGGCGTGGGCGGAATCGAGGCCGAGGCCGGAATGCTTGGCCAGCCCGTTTACTTTCTCACTCCCGATGTGGTGGGCGTGCATATGACGGGGGCACTGCGCGAGGGTGTCACGGCGACAGACTTGGCGCTGACGGTGACGCAGATGCTCCGCAAGGCGAAAGTTGTTGGCAAGTTTGTGGAATTTTTTGGCAGCGGCGCCGCGGCTTTGCCTGTGGTCGATCGAGGAACCGTTGCGAACATGGCACCCGAATACGGCGCCACGATGGGCTTCTTTCCCATTGATGAGGAATCTTGCCAGTACCTACTGGCGACAGGCCGGAGCGAAGAACACGTTTCGATCTTCCGGAATTATTTTCAAGCTCAAGGAATGTTTGGAGTGCCGAAGCTTGGTGACTGCGACTATTCGACCGTGGTCGAACTCAATCTTGCGGAAGTTCAACCGAGCGTCGCGGGCCCGAAGCGCCCCCAAGATCGGATACTCTTACCAGAGCTCAAAAAACAATTTTTGGATCTTCTGCAAAAACCGATTGTCCAGAGCGGCTACAACAAACCTGCTGCTGAGCTGAACAAACGCTTTGCCATACCTTTGACCGCCCATAGCGACGTGACAGACACAGCGACCGGCGCTGGCGATCAAGCGGTAGCAGACTTGGGACACGGCGATGTGGTGATCGCAGCCATTACGTCCTGCACGAACACTTCAAATCCCACCGTGATGCTGGCAGCGGGACTCTTGGCTAAAAAGGCTATTGAAAAAGGTCTCGCGGTAAAGCCGACGGTCAAGACTTCGCTGGCTCCGGGATCACGCGTGGTGAGCGAATACCTTAAGAACAGCGGGCTGCAGCCGTTTCTCGACCGCTTGGGCTTTCACACTGTTGGCTATGGTTGCACCACGTGCATCGGCAATTCCGGCCCGCTCGATCCGAAGATCGAAGATGTGATTGTCACCCATGACTTGATCGCGGCGTCGGTCCTTTCTGGTAATCGCAATTTCGAAGCCCGCGTTCATCAGAACGTCAAGGCCAACTTTCTAATGAGCCCTCCGCTCGTGGTGGCTTTTGCTTTGGCGGGAAGAGTCGATATTGACTTATCAAAGGAGCCGATTGGTCGAGGACGCGCTGGAGAAGAGGTTTATCTGCGCGACATCTGGCCGAGTTTGAAGGAAATTCGCGATCTCATGCAATCTTCCTTCAACGCAGAAACCTTTCGAGCAATGTACGGGAATTTTGGAGCGCAGAATCCGCTGTGGGATCAGATTCCCACCTCCACCGGGCATCTCTACGACTGGGATCGAGCCTCGACTTACATCCAAGAGCCGCCCTTTTTTGAACGCTTCTCGCTTCAAACCAAACCCATCATCGACATTCAAGAGGCGCGGGCGCTGGCCATCTTTGGCGATTCCGTGACGACCGACCATATCAGTCCAGCGGGCGCAATCAAACCGACGTCGCCCTCCGGTCTTTATTTGCAAAAGATGGGTGTCCCGATTGCCGATTTCAACAGCTACGGCGCGCGCCGCGGCAATGACCGCGTCATGGTGAGAGGGACGTTTGCCAATGTGCGGATCAAAAACCTAATGGTCCCCGGCGTTGAAGGGGGCATCACGATCCACCAGCCCAGCGGAGAACGGTTGAGCATTTACGACGCCGCGATGAAATATCAGACGGCCAGAGTTCCTCTTGTTATCATCGCCGGGCAGGAGTATGGGACGGGCAGCTCGCGTGATTGGGCCGCCAAAGGCACCAGCTTGCTGGGGGTCCGCGCTGTGATCGCGCAAAGTTTTGAGCGGATACATCGTTCCAATCTCGTCGGCATGGGCGTCCTGCCGCTCCAGTTCCAGGAAGGCAGCAACGCTCAGACGTACAAGCTCGACGGGACAGAAATCTACGACATCGTCGGATTAAGCTCGAACATTAAGCCCCAGCAGAATCTTTCGCTCCGCGTGACGCGAACCAACGGCTTGGTTGAAGAAATTCCGGTGCGCTCCCGCATCGATACACCCATCGAAATCGATTACTATCAACACGGCGGGATCCTGCCTTACGTTCTCCGCCAGTTGGTCGCTGCGCACCCGATCTGAATAGCGCCACGGAAATTCTCAATTTGGGCTTCGAATCCCACTCGCGCCATGGGGCGCATTGCTGAAAGGGGCAATGCATTTCTTGCCGTTCGGCAATTTTCAGGCAAGGCTCTTTCAACTCTATGCTTAACCCTGTTTTCGATATTGCGACGACTGTCATCAACAAGGCCGATCGCGATCATCCCGCCGATGCCGTTCTCCGGATCGAGCTAAAGCGGCAGCAGCGCTTATCTCGCGAATCGAGCCGTGAAACTGCCCTTACAGTTTTCGCCTATTATCGTTGGTTCGGATGGCTGGATCAGCAGCAGCCGATGTCCCAGCAACTCTTTCAAGCAGTCGAGTTGTCAAGACGCTTCCAGCATGGCCGGGCAAGTTTTACGGACGACGAACTGTTGGCCAAAGCTCTGCCGCCTTGGGTCGCTGGCGAAGTCGTGTTATCAGCCGACTGGCTGCGTGCTCTCCAGAGCGAGCCTCCCGTCTGGCTGCGGGCTCGGCCAGATCAGGGCCGCAGCCTGGCTTCGAGACTCGGCGACTCTTATCTGGTGGACGACTTGCGCGACGCTATTTGTTACGAAGGGGCCGAAGACCTATTTCGCACGCCTGAGTTCCAAGATGGAGAGTTTGAGTTGCAAGACTTGAGCTCGCAGGTTGTCGGATGGATTTGTAGCCCCCAACCGACGGAGAAGTGGTGGGATGCCTGCGCCGGCGAGGGTGGAAAAACTTTGCATCTGGCCGATCTGATGCAGAACAAAGGATTGATCTGGGCGAGCGATCGAGCTGAGTGGCGTCTGAAAAAGCTCAGGCTTCGAGCGGCTCGGGCGAAGCTCTTTAACTATCGGGCTGTGTTGTGGAACGGCGGCGAGAAGCTTCCGACCAAGACGAAGTTTGATGGCATCTTAATCGATGCTCCTTGCAGTGGAATGGGAACATGGCACCGCAATCCACAAGCGCGATGGACCACAACGCCAGCGGATGTTGCTGAACTCGGCGCAATCCAGGACCAACTCCTCAGTCACGCCACCTCCGCGCTGAAACCAGGGGGACGATTGGTCTATGCCGTCTGCACCTTGTCCAAACGAGAAACCACAGACGTGGTCGCCGCTCTCACTCAGCGATTTCCCGAGTTGCAGCCGCTGGCGACGGTCAATCCGTTACATCCCGAAGCGCCGCCTTCGTCTCAACACTTGATGGGGCCGCGAGTCAAAGGTGGGAATGGCATGTTTGTAGCCACCTGGCGGAAAGTTCAGTGATGATTTTAGCCAACGGCCCGCTCATCTTTTCTCTTTGAGTTCTCTTGCGCTCCTTTGTGGCTAATCAACTGTCGGATTCACGATGAAGAGAATTCGTTTAAGCGCCAGAATTTACAAATACACAAAGGTTAAGATGCTCTTGAATTAAAGCTCTAATGTGGCTGGGACACGAGAATACGAAATAAACGCATCGGCCTACTGAGGTCGATTGGCCACTGCTGAACTCGTTCGGACGGCACTCCGTCGATCTCCGCGAGTTTCGCCCAAGCACCGATGCCGAGAGAATCGCGGTACTCGATCGTATAAGATTTGTTCGCGGCGGCGCTGAACTCAAGCAGGCGCGCGCCGTTTGAATTGGTTCGAAGGCTGGCTTTGAGCACGCTCGATGCGATCCTCGGGTTTGTGCCAGCGAGATATTCCTGGAGATTGCTCAGTCCATCCGCGTCCGGATCGGCTGCCGCATCGGCGGGGTTGTTGAAGTCCATGTCATAGGTCAGCTCCCAGGTATCGGGAAGGCCATCGCCGTCTGTGTCCACGAGGAAAGAACCGATTGGGAACAGCGCGCCAAGGGTCGCGCCGTTAGTGCCAGATCCGATCGCAGGCGATGTTGTGGCGAGCCGGTAGTCGTGTGCGGCGGCGTCGAGAAACATGGGATTTGCGCTAATATTGCCCGTGCCTGGATAGAGGCTTGCGCCCGCGACATCGCTGTAACTTAGGGCAATCGTGGAGAGGTTGAGCAAAGAAATCGAGTTGGTGTTGCTCCAGAGTATATTGTTCCACGCGACAGCTTGGCCTCCGCCTTGACCGTCATTTTTCTCGTAGAGGCGCAGGGCGTAATTGGAATCAGCTATGGTGTTGTTCACGATGGCAGCTGCGGAGGAGTCTTTCACAGCGATGCCCGTGTCCACGCCGTAGATCACGCAGGAGCGAACAGTGATATCGGATGAACCTTCGCCAATGGAGACGCCTTTATCGAACGGGAAATCATACATCAAACAGTTCTCCACGAGCACCCCGATTGATTGGCTGCCGAGGTCCACGGCGTCCACATTCGGAAGAGTGCCGTGCCGAATTGTGCATCGCCGGATGACAGAGCCAGGAGCCGCAGTGTCAAAATCGATCCCGTCGCCGACAATGTCCTCGAACAGGCTGTCTTCGATGACGATGACGCCGCTGCGGAAAAGCGCTTCGTAATAATTTCGAAAATGACAGGCGCGCACGATCAATGAAGGGGCGCTCTCGGTCACTAAAATCGGCTGATTGTAGATCGTTGGAAAGCCTGTCACGTCGTAGTCATGGAAATAACACATTTCGAACAGACCGCTTGCGGCGTTGAGGACCGCGGTTTGGCCGTGCTCGATGTCTGCGTGGCGCATGGTCAAGGTGGCATTCGTGCCATCAGCACCGATGCGAAGCCAGTTGTTCGTCCCATCGAGTGAGCGGAACAAAACGGGTTCCCTGATCGTGCCGGCAACGTCAATGGCACCGCCATCCTGCGCCACGATGGAAATATTTCTGCCGAGTTGAACGAGCGCGCCGGCCTGGATGGTGAGCGTGATGTTCGTGGGCACCGTCACATTAGTGGTGACATGAATGGGGAGTGCCGATGTCCAAACAGTGTTGGTGGTGATTATGCCTCCAGCATCAATGGCATGGAGAACGAATGCGAAACCAAAAATCACAAGGCCCAAGAGTGATGCGATACAGTGACGTGCGGACGCTAGTCGCATCCTTGGTTTACCACGCCGAAGACGATGTAAGAAGGCGCCGAGGTCTTCCCAGATCGCAGTGGGTTTTTCGTTGGTTGCTGTAAGCTGCATAGACATTGAGCGAAGTCTCTCTCGAATGATCATAGCGAGACGGCTGATTAGATGAGTGTCTATTGGCGACGGTTAGCGATTTCTCTTCGATCAACAGGTCTAAGGCTGTGAGAGAACGATTCGAAAGAAGCGTGCTGTCCCATTCGCCGTGATCGGTAATTGCACTCCGCGATCGGAAGGCGTCGCACTAATCTCGGCGAGCTTCTGCCATGTGCCGCCGGCCAGAGAATCGCGGAATTCAACCGTATAGGGCTTCTTAGCCACTGCGCCAAACTCCAAGACGATTGCGCCATTGGCGTTCACACGAACCTCGGCCTTGAAAACGCTTGCTGCGCTTCGTGGGTTCGTGCCCGCCAGAAACTCCTGCAGATTGCTCAACCCATCACCGTCGGCATCGGCCGCGGCATCCGCAGGATCGTTTGGGTTGAGACCATTGGCGATTTCCCAGTCGTTCGGGATGCCATCATTGTCCGAGTCGCCAGATGAGGCGGGAGCTGTGCCAGGATTCGGCGTGGCGCCAGTCCAATTCGCCGGATCATTGCCATAGAGGAAGTGATTGATCTTCTGGAGCGAATCGCCGTTGCCATCCGCTGAGATGGGCCAGGGTGGATCATCATCGTAGTTGATGCGATCCGCTGTAGTGTAAGGAACGAAACCGAAGTCAGGTCCTGGCAAAGTCTGCGGCGCGTCTGGCTTTTGCAGCTCAATCGAATCACCGCTATCCTTGAGTTTCCCTTTATATGGCCCGGCCAGTATCGCGTTGGTTCCGTAGGCACTCCGAAACGCCGCCAGCGCTGTGACATCCGCCTGGGGATTGAAACCGACGACCACCAGATAGCCTCCGCTTAGGATGCTCGTGCCAGGCGGAAAATCAAAATCAATTCCCTTTCTCAATCGCCAGGTATTGGATGGATTCACGGTATCGTAAAGAGGCGTCGCCACCGCGCCCACATTGTGAAGCTCGATGAACTCCAGTGCGTCATTGGTCGCGGCGGGATGATACATGAGCTCGCTGATGACGATCGGACCTACCTTTGCCGAAGCATTCGGAGCGCCTGTGCCCAGCGTGAACTCATTTGTCGTGGCCGGGCTGTCCTTTCCAAAAGTCCGCTGAGCCATCGGAACAAAATGGAACCCTTGACTCGTCGAGATCCGACCAAACGAAACACCGTTCTCCGCCGCGCCAAAAGTCCCGAACGCACGATAGCCCGTGAGAACGCCATTATTTCCTTGCGATAAATAAATGGCATCGCCTCTCGCCGAATTAAACGAGAACGGCTCGGCCGCCGCCGCGCTGTTGAATTGATACTCGTAAAGCACAAGATAGCCGCCGGGACGAAGAGTCGTGTTTGCTGGAATCTGGTACTTCCGCAGATTGAGTTCCGAATCGCTCAGAAACCAGCCGCCGATGTCAACCGGCACAGCGCTTGTGTTGAAAAGCTCGACCGCATCTTCCAGCGGCGGATCGCTATGGCTGAGCAATTCGTTAATAAAGACATTACTGAGCGGAAGGAAATTGCTGCTGCCGGGTGTGGGCGACGCTGGAAAGCTGACCGTGTTGGCGCTGCCATCGGGCAAGCGGCCTTGAGACACCCCGAGGACTTGCGGACCAAAGCTGACGCCGTCGATCAGCGTTCCGTTCGAGGTTGAAATCGCGAGTGCTTCCCCAGAGCCGCTGAGCTTGAAGTTCGCGTGATCAGCGCCCGCGTTCAAGTTCTGGTCCGCGGTGAATTTCAGGAAGCCGTGGCCGCCCCGGCCGATAAAGGAGAGCGGAGGGACCGATGATTTCATCCGATCATTCAAGCTATCCGAAAGCCAGAGGCGGCTGATTTCGACCGGCTCGGCATTTGGGTTGAAGATCTCAAACCAGTCGTCGCCCGACGCGGCGTCCGCCATCCATTCATTGATTTTCAGCGCTTGTGCGTTTCCCAGGGTCGCCGATCGGTTCGCGAGTCCGGGCGTCGGAATGTTCAGCACCCAATTCGTTCCGCCATCGGGAATCCGTCCGATCGACCAGTCCGCGGCTTGCAAACCGTAAGTAACGGCGTTTTGCAACCCGCCGCGCGCCGCCTGTGTGTTGAACAAAAAGACGGCGCCTCCGTTCTCGCTCAGCCCGAAGCCAGTGTTGCTGCCCGAGGCTGGCGCGGAGGAGTCGAGTCGGAGTTTGAAAAAGCCACGGGCTGGCAGGAGCACTCCGTTGGGAACGATCCATCGTCGCGGATTCGTTACGTCATCGGTCAAGCTCATGCCGCTCAGGTCCACGGCGCTGGCCGCTGGATTGTAAAGCTCAATCCAATCAGGTTTGGTGCCGTCGGCTTCTGCCAAGGTCCCGTTGTTCGCCAGCACCTCGTTGATCACCACGGAAGCTTGCGTCGTGCTGGTGCATTGGTTGGGTCCGCCCGGGGTCGGCGACACCAGAGCTCGTTGAACGGCGTCGCCATTGGGACAACGTCCGCTAGAAATTCCGATTCGCTGAGGACCGTAAATCACGGAATCGATGGCCGACCGATCGGCTGCGAGCAGGGCAATTTCGCCCTGCTCGGCTGAGAGGTTGAAGTTGATCTCGTTCGCTTGTTGACCATTGCCTGAATGGAACATTGCATATCCTCCGGCTGCCATGAACGTGAGCGGCATAATGCGGCTGCGCGTCGGGATGGTGATCGGCTGATCGGTCAAATAGCTTCCGCCGAGTGCGACGGGAAGTAATTGCGGATTGTACAGCTCAACGAAATCGTCCGGATATGGACTCACTCCCACTGTGAGCCATTCGTTGATCCTTACTTGCGAGAGTTTGCCCATCGCTTGCGCTGTGTTGGCGGCGCCAAAGGTGGGTTGCGACAGAAACCAATCACCGCTCCCGCCGCTGCGGCCGATGGACAGATCGGGCAGTTGCAAGCCGAACTCGACCGAATCCAAAAGAGTTCCTCCGGTTGCGGCGCTGTCCAAAAGGTACACCGCTTCGCCTGTCTCCGAGAGTGAGAACCCCAGTTGATTTGAATCGAGCACAAGGTAAGCGCCAGGCGCCAGAGTTGTTGAACCAAAAGTAAACTTGTTCGTCTTGTCACGTTCGTCGGTTAACCGCATTCCCGCCAAATTCACGGGACTGGCACCTTCATTGTAAAGCTCGATCTGGTCCGGCAAATTTCCGCTGCGGCTCGCCATTACCTCGTTGAGCCGCACACCAGGCCACGACGTGTTCACAACCCACGAAGCGACCGTCGCTTCAGTCGCCGCTTGGAAGGTTCCCGAAGCGTTTCTGCCAATGACGGCGACCGTGTTCGTTCCAGTAGAAAGGCCTGACAATGAAATCGGAGTCTCGACTGGAGTTTCGGTTTCGAACGGGCCGCCGTTCAAACTGGCGCGGTAATGCGTCACGCCTGCGCCGCTTACCGCGAGCGCCGCTGTGGTGCCAGGAGTGGGCGAACGAGGCGGGCCCGTGATGAGGGCGACCGGCGCCTTGGCCGCGATCACCGCAGGGAGCTTCGACTGCACAAACGCGCGGCGCTGGTCCATCCATGTTTTCGCCGAGTTGATCGTCGCTTGGGGGACGTAACTCCCAAGCGCTTGATCGATCAGAGTGTCGAACTGTGGCTTTGAAAATGTCGTGGCTAGCAAGCTTTGCAGCGTCGCGTAATAAAGCGGCTCTATCTCGGGATGATGCAGAAGCCGGGCGATTGCTCTCCACGATCCTTCGGAATCGCCGGAGATCGGACAGCAGGTCGCACGAAAGATATCCGTGTTCGACGCCAACGATGAGATGCCAAGGATCGAATCCAAGTCATGATACAGCAGGATGAATCGGGGATCGGCCACTCCACGATACATAAAGTAATCGTCGTTGTTGCCGCTGTTGAGCCCGGACTCGCCATTGGCGAACAGGTTCATGACGGCAAAATGCGTGAGCCATTGATCGAGGTTGATCACCTTGCGGATGTTCTCGACGGTGAAGAGCGCGCCGCTGTTTTCACCCATGATCTGCAGCATCCCAATCAAATCGCTCCAGTCATCTTCGCTGGCGTTCGTTTCCTTAAAGTAGGTGTTCACATACGCATTCTTGTTCGGCCCCCGATAGTCGAAGTTCGGCGGGCGAATGTCCCGGACGACTCTGTACATATTGCCCTGGCTGTCGAAGGGAATGCGGCGCTGAGCCCACTCTGGGCCGTAAGCCTCATTGGCGGCATACGATCCGAACATCCCGCCGCCGGGGTTGGCGCGATTCACATTGTTGATGCGCACCTGGGCCGCGTGGGAATAGTCGCCCATCGCTCCCGACTTGTTGGCCAGCCAGCTCCCAAAGTGCTGAATCTGCACTTGCACCGAGTTGAAGTTGATCTCTGCCGCTCCCTTCCATAGCCCGTCCCTGCGGAAGGCCACATGGTAATTTGGTGGATTCGCCGTCCGGCTGCCATGGCCCCGATTGCGAACTCCCGTGAGATAGCGCAACTCTGTTCCCGTGCCATCAATACTGATGAATGTGGCGTTCATCTGAGAGTTCGGGCCTTCGCTCGAACTCTGCGATGGAATGACCTGAAGCTCCGCGCGCTCGCTCTCGGTCATGATGATTTTGTAGAGCGGTTGAATCCCCGTATAAGCGGTGTCATCCACTTGCAACAGAGCGTTAACCACTTGCCCGGTCGGACCTCCGCCATCTGCCGCAGCGATGGCCGGTGCCGGCCATGTGCGAGTGTTCCCAAGGGCGTCGCCGGCCGTCACGTAGAATTCCACAACTGCGTTGTTCACCTGCGTGGGTAGAGTCGCAGTGAAAATCCCGTCGCGCGCTGACGCATCGCCGTTCTGACCGTCGTCCCGCATCGGAAGGGTTTTGAACGGCGGCGGTGTTGCGGCATCGACCCGATAGTTTAGGAGTACCGTCACGCCGTCGGCAGACTCGTCGGTGACTTGAGCTGTCACAAGAATCGGCTCGCTCGTTCTCGGGACGATCGGAAAGTGCCCGACGTTCTGGATCAATGGAGCGGTCTCAGTCTTAAGGACAGAATTTGCTTTGCCCGGAGTTCCTTGCGCGACCTGGCTTGAGGCCCAATTTTGGCCGCTGTTGTTTGAAATCTTTGAATTGATCAGTTCGAGCGATTTGCCAAGGCCGTCGTGTTCCGCGAACCACTCCCAACCTCGATGATTGCGATCCAGCGGCCCACGGCGGCGGATGGCCCAGTCTCCTTCATCGGCGTAATGCACGCTATCCACACGCTTGCTCTCCGGGTCATCGAGATTGATGTCCTCACGGTTATTGCTCAGCATTCCAGTCCAATTTCCAACCGCGTTGTTCACTCCGGGATATTTGTTCCTGAACACGGTCAAGTCCGCTGCCGCGACGAAATAGCCGCCCGCCGGAATGCTGACGTTCGGGAAAGTGAACTTGACCGCGCCATGCAAGCTCCACCCTTGCAAGTTCACCGGAGCGGCGCCGCGATTGAGGAGCTCGATAAATTCTTCGAGTGGATTCTCCGAGGAGGGATGATACATGATCTCGCTGATGACGACATCCGAGTTGCTGGAATCGAGCAGATACGTCCACAAGTCGCCGGTAAATGGATTGTTCGACTGGTCTCGGATTCCATTGAATGGAGCCCAGCTTAAAGCGACAGTGCCTTGCGTGGGTTGCTTGAAGGTGAATGTGTAGGGGCCCGCGCCCGATCCAGAGAGCCCCGTGACTGGTATCGAGTTGATCAGTAGATCCGAGGCTTTTAGACCCGTGATGGATTCGCTGAATGTCACCACAATATTTGTCAGATTTGCCGTGGTAGAACCTGCGAGAGGACTCAATCTCTCGACGGAGGGCCCGACCGTATCGACCCACTCGTATTGCCACGTCGCTGCCGCGTCGCTGCTGTTGAAAGCGTTGGGAGGTGTAAAGGTGTCTGTGATTCCATGCGACGACACCCAGCGCACTGTCACGGTTCCTGGTGCCGGGGGCTGGAAGGTGAACGTGTATCGGTTGTCCGATCCTGCAACCTGCGTCGCGGGGACGCCGTTAATCAGGAAATCGGACGCATCCACTCCTGTCACCGCCTTGCTAAAGGTGACCGTGATCTGAGTTAGGTTCGAGACCGGCCCGGGGGGCGGCGATTGGCCGACCACGGCGGGACGGGAGACGCTTGCGCTGACCGTGACGTTGACGACGCTGGAGGTTGCGGAAAGGCCAGCCGCGTCGGAAGCGACCGCCACGAGGCTGTAATTCCCGGCTGGGACAGAGTTCCATGAAAAACTAAAAGGGCTGGTCGTGTCGTCGCTAAGTTTCACGTTGTTGGAATAGAAAGCGACATTGGCGACTGTTCCATCAGGATCGAATGCGTTGGCTGAAATCGTGAAGCTGGCCGGCGCCCCGAAAGCCGCGCCGCCGATGGGACTGGTGATCGCGACGATCGGCTTTGCATTCGTCGGCATCGAGACTGCCGTCAGATCGAAATCGAAGCTAATATCCGTGCTGGTGAGGTTGACCTGATGAATCTCAACTGCGATCACGTTCTGGCCTTCGACCAGGAGTCGAGGATCTATGTTTTGGCTGTAAAACATGGTCATTTCATCCGCGGGCGTGGCATTGCCGCTTGCCAGAGTGGCAGGCGTGATGGTGCCGGCGGGCATGTTACTTCGGAAGACTTCCGTCCCATTCAGATAAACGACGCCGCCATCGTCCCGCAGCAACCTCACGGTCAGTTGGGTGACTGAAGCGACATCGGTTAGCGAGAACGCCCGACGGAAATAAGTCGTGGTGTATCGGCTGTTTGCATTAGGGCCAAAGCTGACCACGGTGACCTCATCACCATCGCCATATCCAAATTGCGCCTTGCCCGTTTTCCATGAGATGTCGGCGAACTTCAGATCTCTCCACGCCGTGCCTTGGTCCGAGCCGTTGTCGAGGTAATTCCATTCGCTCCCGGCAGCGAACACAATGTTTGTAGATGGGCCTTGTGCCGACATGACAGCGATCGAGATCGGGACAGAGGTCGCCACGATGCCGCCGGATTGCGTTGCCACGATGCCGCCGGATTGCGTTGCCACGGCGCGGAGCCTGTAGTCCCCCACTGCAACGTTGGTCCAGGCGAAACTGAACGGACTCGACGAATCTTCTCCAAGCTTTCTGCTGCCTTCGAAAAACTCGACTCGCGTGACATCGCCAGCCGCTGCGGTGGCCGTGGCGTCAATAGCGACGTTTGCGGGCGCCACGTAGAGCGCGCCGGAACCCGGCCGCGTGATGTTCACAGACAACGGCGATGGCTGCGACTTCGCCACATAGACGCCAATGTCCGCGCGGCTGCCGTCCG
>SIBF01000188.1 GCA_009695275.1 Pedosphaera sp.
CTCCTGCGCCTCCCGCTTCAAGGTCACTCGCCCCACTTCCCACGGCCCACTCAATCCCAAAAGCTGCTGATAAAGTTGTATGTCTTGCATCCGCTTAACCTGATTTCACTCAATGAAAATCCCAACGCTAAAGTTTGAAGAACCTTTTTTACTGTGAGTATTGAGCCCTTACAGGTGATCTCGGTCTTATTCCATTCGCCGACTGGCTTGTCGGTCTTGCGGCGCGGTGCTACCTCGACGTAAAGGCTCCCGCTCAGTTCTTCCGGTGGGCGCTTCGCGTTGTCTGGACTGGCGTCGTCCAGCATCTGGATCTCGATGCCTTCATGGGCTGGCTCACCCTCTTTTGGAAAGCGTATGGCTACGCCGGTGTTGCCGTTGGCGGGTATCTTCCACTCCAATTGGAGAACGAAGTCACCGTATTCCTTGTCCGTCGTTAGCCAACCGTTGCCATTGGCGATGCCGATTTGTCCCTTTTTGCAGAGCAGGATTTCGCCATTCGCCTTCCAGTTTTGGAACTTGCTGTCTTTAACATGCCAGCCGCTCAGATCCTTGCCATTGTAGAGCGGCTTAAAACCGTCCGCAGCGTGGGCGGTCAGGGTGAGCAGGCCCAAAAGGAGTATGGTATGGAATCGCATGGTTTTCATTGTTTATTGTTTAGGGGTGGCTGATCGGAATTTGCTTTTGAAGTTCCGCAGTTCACTTCGCGTTCGTCGTCAACGTCGCTTGCTGAACACTGCAAACTCCAATTGGTTTTCGCCGGGCTTGATTTTCACGGTCAGGTCGCTGGCATCGGTGGGGCGGGGTTTTTTGAAGAAGAAGATGGCGTCAATGGTGGGCGCGGCCCAGCCGGGGACGCGCATGACGGTCGCCAAACCAACCGTCCCGAGGGCGGTGCCGAAGGCGGCAGTTTGAAGAAAATCGCATCGGGGCTGCAGGGTGAATAGTTTTTCAAAGGGTTTCGTGAGCTATTGGTTTGAAGTTGATGCGATGGCTTCACGCAACTCCGCGAGCACCGTGGCCACTTCGACGAGCGGGTCATAACCTTTCCGCTTCATCGACAGCGTCTCGATGGGCAGGTAGCCGCGATATCCGGACTTCCGGATGATGGTGACCAGCCGCTTCATGTCGGTGCGCGGCGAGTCGGTGCTGCTGCCCATCGTCTCCTTGATCTGCCAGTTCACCGCGTAGGGGGCCACCAGGGCGATGTCCGCATAAGGATCGGCGGTGAGATATTTGCCGGTGTCCACGAGGGCGGCGCACCATTCGTGATCCACCCGCTTGAGCAGGCTGAGATGCTCCGCGCCCGTGTTGATGAAATCACAGTGGTTCTGTACGGCGACGATCACGCCAAACTTCTGTCCGTGCTCCGCGCACTCGCGCAGCGAATCGGCCATCCAGGTTTCAACGGTCTCGCGGCTCGCGTTGGCCGCGGCCTGCTGCCAGTTCTCGAAGGGTGGCTGCGAATCCGCGAAGGCACGAACTGCCGGTGCGCCAAGCTTCGCCGCGACTTCGATCCAGGTCTTGATGCGTTGCACGCCTTCGTCACGCGCAGCTTTGTCGGTAGTGGTGAAATCATTGCGCACGCCGGTGCCGCTGATGGCCAGCCCGCGATCGAACGCGTGGCGCTTGAGCTTGATGAGATAGCGGTCGTCCGGCGCCTTGGGGTAGCCCGGAAAGAAATAGCCGGTGAGGTCCACCGCGTCGCAGCCGTGCTTCGCGCAGAAGTCGCAGACCCCGAAGAGATCAATCCCCTTGCTCGCATCCTTGGCGTTAGCGGTGAGCAGTTCGATGAAGGAGTAGGCGTTGACCGCCGGTTTCAGATGCGCGCCAGCCACACGCTGGATCGGCGCGAACGCAGCGAATGCGCGACCAGCCGGCAGTCCGGCCACTACGGCGAGCGGCAGCAAGGCAGCGCGTTTGAGGAAGTCGCGGCGGGTCGGGTGCGCGTTCATGGGCGGTGGATCAGACGCAGTTGAAATCAAATTCATTGCCACCGTTTACTTCCGCACCAGCTCCGCGCACGTCGCCTTGAACCACTTCGCCGACTCGGCGATCTCGGGCGAGGAGGTTTCCCAGTTGTGTTCGTATTCCACGCAGATGGCGCCCTTGAACTTCTGCCGCTTCAATTCGGCCAGCATTCCCTTCGCATTGCTGATGCCGGTGCCCCAAGGCAAGTCGTGCGCCTTGAGGCCTGGCTCGTTGAGGTCCTTGAAATGCAGCGTGATGACGCGGCCTTCGAGCTTCTTGAGACACTCGACCGGATCGAGGCCGGAGCGAACCCAGTGTCCCACATCCGCGCACGCGCCGAGCAACGGGCTGCGACCCTTCACAGAGGCCAGCACCGTCTCGGGCTGCCAGTAAAAATTATTCAGGCCGGGATGATTGTGGATCGCGACCTTGATGTTGTATTCCTTGGCGAGCTTCTCCACCACATCCATCACCGGGCCGAGTTCCTCCATCTTGCCATGCACTTCGGGCTCGGCGACGAGCACCTTGATGCCGAGCCGTTTGGCACCCTCGAAAATCTTGCGGCTCTCCGCTTCATCGATCCCCGGCTTGACCACGCCCATGTTCACAAACGTCGGGTCGATCCCTTTCTCCTTCAGCCTCACTTTGATCGCTGCGGCGTCCCTGTCGGAAATGCCCGCGGTGGATGACTTGGCGATCTTGCCGTCCGCGCCGACGAGATTGACGCTGCCGGAAATGCTCATGTGTTTCACGCCGATCGCCGCGGTCTTGTCGATCGCGTCGAAGATGGAGAATTTCTGAAACGTGTAGGAGTGAACCGCTAGCGTCCAGCCGAGTTGATCAGCGGCGGATTGATTCTGGGCGGACGCCGGCAGAACGAACGCGAGCGCGGCGGCGATGACGAGAAGGGATTTCATATTCAGGCGAGAGTCTGGGTCAGTGCGGAGGCATGACAATCTCAAAGTGGCCACCGGGGAGCAACCAACCGGGTGCATCGTGACACGGTTCTTGATTGCGCAACCGGTGGGGCCCTGCGTTTACGCAGCTTCACCATTCGCAAGCCCACAGGTCATTCGATTTGACTCCGACTGCTCAAACGCTGAAGCGGCCTGATGGCTGCGCTCCTTGAGGAGTGTCATGATGCACCCTATGCGGAACTCGGAACTTGGCTTGGTTTTCATGGTTTGAGTGCTTGTTGGATGATGTTGCCGCGCCGTGACGTGCCCGCAACCTTTCGCTTCCGGGGTGCTGGTTTTCAGCCTGCACCCCTGAAGGCGTGACAGAAATCAGCCAGAGTTCAAACGAGCCATTGGCCGTGTGCAAACACCGGGCGACCACCTCTTGAAATCGGTCACGCCCAATGGCAACAGACGGGTGCAGATTGCTGGTTCAGGAAGTCTGAAAACCCGACAGATGATAGCCAGACATCAGACTTGGGTTTCGGTGCCCACAATTCCCAAGCCCCATCGGCGCGCAATTCCGAATAATCCATCTACAGTGCACAAGTCAGAAAACAATTCTTTGGACGGAAATGTAGTTTATGGTAGGAGTTCTCCAATGAGCACCGCTGAGAAATCCGATTCCGTCTGGTTCACCACCAAAGGGCAGGTCGTCATCCCCATGTGGCTGCGGAAGCAGTTCCACATCGAGGACGGCACCAAGGCCGTGGTTCAAGCCACGCCCGGAGGGATTCTCCTGAAGCCCGTCACGTCGGTGACCATCCGCCGGTTGAAGGGCATTCTGAAACGCAAGCCGGGTGCCAGGCCATTGGCTGAGGAATGGGCGGAACACAAAGCCAAGGAAAAAGCACTGGAGGAGGCCAAATATGCCCGGAGCACAGGTTCTCGGAAGTTGACGGAATCCTGCCTTGCCGGTACGAACCTCTTCCGCCTATGAGGGAATTCATTTATCGTTGGTCCTTACTCTTGTTTTTGTCGATCGCTTTCAAGCTGGCAGCGGCGGATCTGCGTTTGTCCGTGGCGAGCCTTGATGAAAGTCGGCGACCCACGTTGCTTTTGTCAGGGTTGGGATCCGGTCAGTACGGACTGGAGGCTTCGACGAATCTCTTGCAATGGTTCAGTCTGATCTCCTCGCCAGGCAGCGGCGGTGAACTCCGTTACCTTCACGCCGACGCCACCAGGTTTGGCGCGCTCTACTATCGCGGCGTCAAACTGCCCGACATCACTCCGCTGGCCAGGATTGTGCCACAAGTGGACTCGAACTACGTGGCCGTGGGCGTGGTCACGTATCAGGAAGGCGGCAGGCTCTCGCTCACTAACGAAGGTGGAACCCGTTACACATTCACCGTCGCTCCCAGCAACGTTCTTCAGTCGGTGGCCATCACCATGCAACTCGTTACCAACTTGGTATCGTTTCCCTACGCGAACGAGATGCGTTCAGCCGTGCAGTTCCAGCCGGATGGCTTCCAGTTTCACGGCGCGGGCCTGCTGGAAATCCATTACCCGACCAATGTCCCTCACTTGAAACTCTCCAGCTATGCCTTCAATGGCGAAGGCGGGAACTTTCACCTCGTGCCGGACCGGGTCGCCACGAACTCCGTGCGCATCCCGGTGACGCACTTCAGTGTGTTTGGCACGGCGGTTTGGGCACCGACCGAGCGCACCAGAGCCTTCGAGGCGCATGCTGATAATGTCTTGGACGGTTACCAGCATCGCGCGGCAGAAATCCTCGGCTTGGAGCGGGAACGCAAGGGTGAAGGCAATGACGGCTTGAAGGAAGTGGTCAAGGCAGCTGACGACTTTTACAAGAGCGTCTTGGAACCTCAGTTTGCCGCCGCGCAGGCGGACTGCTCGTTGTTTCTTTCCCTGACTCCGCGAGTTCTGGGCCACGAACGGCAAATTCAATTACTCGTGGGCGGGGATACTCCATTCTTATCCCATCCCACCGTGCAAAAGGCGATGTGCAACTGCCTGAACGACCTGATCTTCGCCTGTGAGGATGCCTCAATCTCGGCCGAGTCCTTCATGGAGCGCATGCTTGGGATCGGGCGTCAATCAGCGCTGCTCGGCTTGACCCCCCAAGATCTTTCGGAGGATTGCGGCACGGGAAGCATCCAGGAGTGGCTCAGCGACGCCAAGAACAAGAAACTCCCTTGCATGACCAAATGGATCGGCACCATCAGCTATTCCGAAACGGGAACTTTTTCAAAACAGAGCAACGGAACTCTATCAGGCGATGGGAGCTCGACTACCACCACGGAATCGATGTCCGTTCAATATAGTTTCGAAGGAGGAGTCGAGCGGGTGGAGTTGGAGGATGATTCCATCCCGGGATTTTTTTCATCGGAGACTTGGGATTTGTTCTTTTTCCCGGACGCCAGCGGCGCGTATTCCTACAAGACCGAGACAGAGAAAAAATTCGTTTGCAAAAGTGAGTTTGGTGTTCAGCAGGAAGATCTCAAGACTTCCATCGACGGCGCAAGCTCCGGATCCAATGAAGTAAAGGTTTATTTTGTGTTCGAGGATGGCAAATTGAAGGCCTTCACGATCCTCCAACGCAAGGGGCTCAAGATTGAGATTCCCGTCACCACCAAGGGAACCCTCACGGACTGTCCAAAGAAGAACAGGGTCACCGACGCCATTGAGCAGCAAAGCCCGATCACCATTTTTGATGAGTCCTCAAAGTCCAGTTATACTTTCGAAACACCCTTTGTCCCGACAGGACAGGTGGTCCTCTCCAAGGTATCCACGACCGAACTCGTGGGAACAGCGACTGGTTTTCGCCAGGACTTGGTCATGGGTGCCCTTGTGTCTATACCCTATACTTGGAAATTCTCGCTCGGTCGGCGACCGGATTGATTCTGCGGTCTTGAACGGGATCGTGTTGCTCGTCAGCCCAGCACACCCTGGATCACCTGGCCGTGCACATCCGTCAGGCGCCGTTCCGCGCCGTTGTGGTAGTACGTGACTTTCTCGTGGTTCAGACCGAGCAGGTGCAACACTGTCGCGTAAAAATCGTAGGCGGTGCATACGTCCTGCACGGATCGGCGGCCAAATTCATCCGTCGCTCCGAAACTTACCCCTCCCTTGACTCCGGCTCCCATCATCCAGGTAGTGAACGCGTCGGGGTTGTGGTCGCGCCCTTGGGTGGTGGCCTGTCTTGTTGGCATGCGCCCAAACTCCGTCGTCCAGATCACAAGCACGTCCTTGAGGAGACCACGTTGCTTGAGATCGGTGAGCAGGGCGGCGGTGGGCTGGTCGAAAATCGGGCAATGTCTTTCGTAATCGGCCTTCAACGTCTTGTGCGCATCCCAATTCAGCAAACCATCGACCGACGACGCGCGTGAGGCGCAGTAAAGGCTGACGTAACGCACGCCCTGCTCCAGGAAACGGCGGGCGAGCAGGCAATTCCGCGCGTAAGCGGCCTTGAGAGGATTTGAATCTTCGGAGCCATAGAGCTTGCGGATGTGTTCCGGCTCGCGTGACAAATCGCAAACTTTGGGCGCGGCCAGTTGCATCCTCGCGGCCAGCTCGTAAGCGGTCATGCGCGCGCGCAGTTCGCTCTCGCCCGGATGTCGGTCCGCGTGCTCGGAATTGATGAGGGCGAGGAATTCGCGCGTGGCCATCTCCTCCTTTTCGCTGATCGAAGCTGGACGGCTGAGGTTTCGCAATGGCTGCTGGGCAGCCATTGTGACGGCCTGATGCTGCGCTGGCAGAAAACCGTTGGACCAGTTCGCCTTGCCGTTCGGCGGTTCGCCGCGCACGTCCTGCATTGCCACGAACGTCGGCAGGTTTTGATTCAAGCTGCCGAGCGCATGGCTTACCCAGGCCCCGGCTGTGGGAAAACCCTCGCGTGTGAAGCACGAGTTCATGAAGACACAGCCCGGCCCGTGCGTGTTTGTGCGCGAGGTCATCGAATGAATGAACGCCATGTCATCCACCTGACGCGCCATGTTGGGCAGCATCGAGGAGATCATTTTCCCGCTCTGTCCCGCCGCCACAAACGGCCACGGTGATTTCATCAACGGGCCGTTCTTGCCTTGGAAACTGGAGAAGTTCTCCTCGCCTGGATGCGGCTGACCATCGCGCTTGTCCAGCTCTGGTTTGTAATCCCAAAGGTCCAGATGCGACGCCGCGCCTGGGCAGAAGATCTGCAGGACCTGCTTTGCCTTCGGAGCAAAGTGCGTCTGACCCGGCAATCTCAGCGTAGCGCTGGCTGCCAGAGTGCGACCGAGCAAGTCTTCCGCGAGCAAGTGAGTCAGAGCCACACCAGTAAAGCCGCTGCTCATGCGGGAGAGAAACTCGCGGCGGTTAAGGTCGAAAAGTGTGGACTCTGTTCGACCGGAACCGGGTGTCACCCCTTGGTCGTCGGCTTGGTTGGATGGATTCATTTTCGTGTCAACAGCATGATCTGCCACGCGAGCCAGTTCCCGTCGCGGCAGATCAGTTTATCGAGAGAACGAATCCCATCCCCTCACGTGCGTTGATTGGGACCCGGCTGCCGGCCTTGATCAGCCTTTTACCGGGTATTCGGTGTTCTTGCAGATGCCGGGCTCCGGGATTGGGTACTTGCCATCGGCATCGGCCTGAAGAGGCGCCGGGCTGTCCATCGTGAATTTGTCCGCGCCGGGAGCATATTCGTGGTCAGAACCGAGGAAGTCGTCGAACGTGATCTCCTGGGCGGTGTGCGCGGCCATACGCCCCATGGACGTGACCACGCTGGCTTCCACACCGCGTTTAACCTCGCTGTAAGGCGTATCGTTGCGGATGGCAGTCATGAGATCTTCCCATTCGTTTTCGTATGGGTCGCGCTGGTCAGCGCTAAGTTCCGATATCCAGAGTTGATTGGCTCGATCCGGATTCTGGCCTTTGTAAGTGCTGGAAGGCAGACCGCAATCGCCATTCTTTGACACGATCGCCATGCCCTTGGTGCCATGCACGAAGCTCGTATAAATGGGGTGGGCTCCAACCATACAACGTCCATCCATGTACAATTTGGCGCCGTCAGCGAAAGTGTATTCCACCGAGTAACTGTCAAAGTTCTGATCCACATTATTGCCTCGATAGGTCCGTCCACCAATGCCCTGGGCTTTGATGGGCCAGGCGTTCTTCATCCAGCAAAGATGATCGATGTGGTGGACGTTGAAGTCACTGTAGCCACCGCCGCTCGCCCAGAGGAAGCTGTGGAAACGTTGAATCTGCCACAGGAGCTCGCTGGGCGTGCCGGGCCACTTCTCAGAGAACGCTGACCCCAGCAATCCTTGCATGCGGTAACCGCGAAGCAGCATGAGATCGCCGATTTCGCCGTCCTGGATCCGCTGATGAAGTTGCTGGAGCGCCCGGCTGTGACGGGACATCAGGCCAACTCCGACCTTCAAGTTCTTCGCCGAGGCTTCCTCTGCGAGTTTCAGCATCCGGCGCGATGTGGGGCCATCCGCAGTGAGAGGTTTCTCCATGAAGACATTCAACCCCTTCTTGATGGCGTAACCGAAGTGGACCCAGCGAAACGCCAGAGGCGTCGTCAGGATCACGATATCCCCCGGCTTCAATTGATCCATCGCTTTCTGGTAGCCGTCGAAGCCGATGTGCTTCCGGTCGTCCGTCACTTCCATCTGGCTCGAATACTTTTTGTTCAGCGTCTCAAAGCTGCCCTTGAGCCGGTTGTCGAACACGTCGGCCATGGACACGAGCTTGATGGGGCCTTGCTTGCTGGTGTTCAGCGCATTTGCGATCGCACCCGTGCCGCGGCCACCGCAGCCGACCAGCGCGGCCTGGATGAGATCGCTTCCCGCCGCATGGACATGCGGGATGGCGACTCCCGCCAGGGCGGAAGCGGCAACGATAGTGCCGGAGGCTTTGAGGAAATCACGGCGTGAAGTGAGTTGATCTGGTGATGTCGATTGGTTCATAGGCGTATTTCCAGACGAGATGGGCCTCATGTCAATTCGGAAAATGTCTAAACCTCGGATTATCTCCGTCTCACCATCGACATCCGGAGCGACACAATGAAGGCGTTGGTGATCCGGGATCAGTCATTCCAGGGGCTTTCACACGCTCAACTCCGCAATGCCGAAAGCAGCGCCCGATACTCGTCCTCCACTTCCGAGATCGAAGCCACCGTCTGGGCGATCTGCTCGCGCACGAGTTCGCGACAGCGCTTTCGCATCCGGGAGATTGTCGCCCGCACCGCTTCGTCAGACAGGCCCAGTTCGCGTGCGACATCCGCCTGTGTCCGCCCGTCCCCATCTCCCACAAGGAAACTCTGTAATGCGGCGAACACCTTCGGCCGCTCGTTAAACTCCGCCTCCAGCCGCGCGATGGCCTGTTCCAGGACCGTCATCGCCCAGCGCCGGTCAAACAACCGCGCCGCATCCAGCCGATCCACCGGCTCAAATCGGTAACGCTCCTCCGCTTCCATCGCATCCAGGGGAATGATCGTGGCGCCACCGCCTCGCTTCTGTCGGTGTGCATGATCCCAATCATCCGCGAGGAAATGATTCATCGAGGCGAGGAGGAATGAACGGAACCGACCTTTCTCCCGGCTGACATCGCTCAACGAACCTCGCGACAGGAGTCTCGCGAAGAATTCCTGAGTCAGATCCTGCGCCTCTTCCGGCCCGCGTCCCTGCCGCCGGATGTAGGCGTAGAGGGGATACCAGTAAGCGCGGCAGAGCTGTTCGAGGGCGGACATGGCCTGCGAATCCGCCTCGTCACCCGCCCGCAGCACCAGGCTCCAGTGCGTCGTGGCGAAGATGGGATTACAACTTTCCGGACTCATATCGTGGCCTACCAATCCGATTCTTACTCAAAATCCTGATCTTGCTTTTACTCATGGCGCGGACGGGATGATTAAGATTAAGATTACGACAAACCACGCGCGCGCATTGCGATCTCACGTACTCGCGGCTTGGCCTGCTCAAAGGCATCACGCAGTTCCTTAAGATCGGGAATCACGGCCTGGTCGAACGCCGCTTCAATCTGGGCCTCCGTGACGCGATCATGTCCGATCATAAACGCGATGTCCTCCATGTCCTGCGCGTCATCCCCGCGCATCATTTTCGTGAGAATCAGATCGAGCGTTGCCGGGCGGAATAACCGGAGCCAGCGCACCGGCGGTCTGGCCACTGGAAGCAGGTGTTGCTCCCAATCGCGGCGGAGAAAGACCTGGTCGGCTTCAAAGAGATGCGTGATGTAGAGTCCCTCTTTGTCCAATTCAGCGTTCGTCGCCTCCTGTGCATCCCAAAAGTTTGAATCGCCCCTCAAGAGGGGTGCTTGCGAAACGGAAATGATTCCATCTACATCCAGCGAGTGTTTCACGCTGTCCGGTGGGCCATCGAATCCAAGAGCGATCGCGGCTCGTCCGTAAATCACGAGCTTGACCGTGTGATCGAGATGTTGGTCCAGCTCCTGTAGGATGCGTTCGGCGTTAATCATCGTGAGTTTTTGATCGAGTGCGACTGGGGCGTTGCCACTCGACTACCAGGCCGGGACCGTGCCTGGTAAAGCCCGTCATGGCGACAAAACGAGTGGGGTGGGGGAGGACGCCTGAACGTGGGGGCGAACTCGCTGGAAGTGATTCGAGCAGGAGCTTCCAGAAGAGATTCTCCGGCTCAAACCTCAGGCCCGCTTCAGCGACATAACGAACGACGCCAGAACAGCGTTCCCTGATCGCCATCCGCGCCAGTTGCGCAGGATCGTTTCCGGCAGCGCTGAGCATTGCTGCGCCGCAACGAATACTGTGGGGATCATAACGCAGGGCGGGCGAGAGCAGGGCAATCGCCAGTTCCGCATCGGAAAAATCATGCGGTGCAGCCAAAGGCGTGGCTGGTTCGGCGCCATTGGAATAGTGCCGGCAGCCCCGTTGGGCTGCCAGGATCTCCAGCTCACGCGGGCCCAGCCCCAGCCGCCTCGCCTTGTGCAGCAAAGGAGAGATGTGTGTCGTGGTGCCGAGTTTTTGCGCGAGCGTCGGTGGTTCCATCGCGGGTTGAGACTAGGGTTCCTTCCGCGATTCCGCAAACCTCTTCCAGCGTTCGTCGTGAAACAACCGTCTTCCCGTCTGCTGCCCTGTAATGAGCGAATGGCAACTGGCGAATTGGAGAGGAGCGCCTCAAAAAGAGCGAGCCACGAAGTCACCCCTCCGCCACTTAACCGCGAGGCAAAGCATCCGCGAGTTGTCGAAACTATTGACCGACCCGTTCGTGTTCTGTTGTTACCGGCTTATTACTTTTCATGGTTTTTCTTTCGTTTGGGGTGGGGCGGTTTGAGGCCCAGCAGTGGTCTACCGGTTCATGGACTGGGTGCAACCGGATCGGGTGATCCTTACCTCTGCGCGAAATTCTCAGGAATGCCTTCGCAAAGCCGTTGGAGGACGCGGCGATCTTTGCCGCCGTCTCCGCTGGCGACTGGTTGAAAATAGGTTTTGAACTTCTTGGGAGCCAGCCAACGTTTAGGCTCCACGTGTCCGTCCGCGCATTGCTATCGGTACAGCGGAATGTGTTCTTGAAGCCAGTTGAGGTCGCGACGATCCTTGCCGCCGTCCCCGCTGGCAACTGGTTGCAGATAGGCCTTGAATCTTTTTGGAGCCTGCCATCGGCGGTATTCTGCGTGGCCATCGACAAACGAAAGATTGCATCCCTGGTTATGCCGGTCGGAAGGTAACTCCCACCACTCCTCGCCGTCGGGAGTCGCGGCAAAAATGCCATCGTCGATGCTTTTCTCATGTTCATCGATGAAAATGAAGATTTTGGAAGAAGATGGATCCCGGTGCAGAATCATTCCTGTGTACGTGTCAGAGAACCGGAACCCACTCGGATAAGGATTGTTATCTTTATCCCAGAACCAACCCTTTCCATTCATTTCACTTCCAACCGGACCGGCGGCCGAATAGCTGCGCGTGCGGCGCAGACTTTTCGTTTCAGCAACGGTGGATTTGTCACTGGGACAAACGTAGAGGGCCGTTGATTTAGTGTAGGGGAACAGAACGCCCCTCTCGATATTTGTGGTGCTCGTGTCCTTTTGAGCGTTGCCCAGGATCCAGGACCCAGGCACGTTTTGAACATTTACGGATTTGTTGGGGACGAGTTTGTCGTTGTTGTCGTCGGGATACATGATCCAGGCGAGTTGGAGCTGCCTGAGGTTGTTCAGGCATTTGATGCGTTGGGCTGTGCTCTTGGCCCTGCCCAAGGCTGGCAACAGCAGCGAAGCCAGGATCGCGATGATGGCGATGACGACGAGCAGTTCGATAAGGGTGAACGCTTGGTGACAAGGAGCGCGGACAGCCTTGTCCGCGAGTTCTTGAGTGCGGGTTCGCGCGGACAAGGCTGTCCGCGCTCCGGGGGAAAGTGCATCGTGAGCTTTCATTTGTTTTGAAACGCGTGAGGACCATGAACTTCGGAGGGACGAGTTACACGAGTCCCCAAGCCAGCAATTCTCATTATGGCATTTTTGCTCGTAATTCCTCCTGTTTTCACTCACCAGCACGACAGGAAGCCGGCGGAAATCCGGCAGGCAGTCGTCCGAAACATTCAGAATTCATGGATGCCCGAGGTTTTAGCGCCGTATTGCTTCA
>SIBF01000189.1 GCA_009695275.1 Pedosphaera sp.
ACTGCGCTTGAGGCATAGCCCGATCTTTGTGCCCAATTTCATCTCAAGCAAGCCATCCGCTTCCAGCTCATCCCCCGCACCTCAGGCTCTTCCTTCTTCCACGAACCCCTTTCCTTTTCTCCCTACAAGTCAGGATTTCTGAGGCTCTCTCTCGGTGGTTTGGTTCGGCCTGCACACTCTCCCCGCTCAAGATCAGGCCGCCAAGGCCATCCCTGCAGCCAGCGCCTCCAAGGACGCTGCCAACACCCCTGCCGCCGCGGCAACCGCCCCGGCTGCCGATGCCGCTCAGCCAAAGCCTTCCGAGAAACCCGCCTCGACGGACGCAGCCCCGGAGAAAGCCGCTCCCGCCGAGCCTGACGTGGATCCCTTGCTCAAGCCTACGCAAGTTGCCGACGCGATAAAAGCCGATGACACGACCAAGGCTCCAGGAGAAGGTTCCGACAATCGCGGGCCTCTGACCCTCGATCATGAGCTGCCAGCCGCCATTCAATTCCTTGCGCGCATGGCAAATCTGAACATCCATATCGATCCGAGTCTGACTTTCACCAACGCGATAGGCCCGGACGGACGCCCGTCCGCCCCGATGGTTTCGGTGCGGTGGGAAAACGTCACCGCCGAGGACGCGCTCCAGGAAGTGCTGGATGTAAATGGACTCACGCTTATTTCCAATCCCCGCACTAAAATCTCCCGTGTCACCCGCAAGCCCACGATCGCGCCGCTTATCACCTCGATCGTGCAGCTTCAGTACGCCAGTCCGACCAACATGGTGGACATGATCAAAGCGGCCTTTACAGAACCGTTGCGCAGCAAAGTCACGGCGGACAATCGGACCAGCCAGCTCATGATTGTCACCACGCAGAGGGATTTTGAAGCCATCACCAACCTAATCGCCAAGATCGACATTCCGACAAAGCAGGTTCTCATCGAAGCCCGGCTGCTTGAAACAGCCAAGAACCCGAAAACCGTCAAAGGCATCGACTGGACCGGAACTCTCGAAGCCCAGCGTGTGACGTTTGGCAATGGAAGGACCACGGGCACCACCGCCACTTCATCACCGGGCGGCACCACCACCACCACGCTTCCGAGCGGGCGATCCATCACCGGGGCGGGCGGCCAGAGCACACAGACCGAGTTGACGACAGCACTCGGGAACGGAGGACTATCGATTGACTCGTTGCGAGGCTTTCATCCCGCAACGGCGTTCCTGAATGCGGATGGCATGTCGGCGGTGCTTTCGTTCCTGAATCAAGATAACGATACCGAAGTAGTCGCCACTCCACGAGCCGTCACATCGGACAACCAGATGGCCAAACTCGAAGTCACCCGCGCATACCCGATCTTCCAGATCACGCCGGGCAGCGCCAACAGCCCGGCGGGAGCACAAGTCACCTACACCAACGTCGGCACCATTCTGCGCGTCACTCCGCGCATTTCCGCCAAGAAAAACATCGCCCTGAAGGTGGTGCCGGAAGTTTCAAATATCGACTCCAAGGACGTTCAGATTCTCAACGGCGCCCGTAACGAGGCCAATGTCTATGCCGTCCGCCGTGTCGAGGCGGACGTGGTCGTTCCAAGCGGACACACGCTCGTCATCGGCGGTCTGATCTCGGATCAGAAGACCAAGGCATACACAAAAGTGCCCATCCTGGGGGATCTGCCGGGTATCGGACTGGCCTTCCGCAAGGAATCCAAGCAGCGCAACAAATCCAATCTGCTGATCTTTATCACGCCAACGATCGTTGAAGATTCCGATTTCCAGCCAACGAAAACGGAATTCCTCCATTCCAAATCCGTCGATTCGACCGACGAGGAGGAGACCGCCTGGGATTCCGGCAAACCGGCACCGTGGAACAAGGGGAAGAAGGATCAAGGCAAGCAGTGATCGCCCAGACAACGAAACCGATTCACTCCATGCTCATCCGCCTGAAACAACACGCCCCCGTCAGCCAGCGCCAATCCCGCGATGGCTTGGCCCGCGCCGCGAGCATGATCTGGCGGAGCTTTTTCACCGGGCTGGCCATTCTCAGCACGGTCGCCAATACGACCGCACAGATGAAAGTCCGAACGATCGGTGGAGGCCGGTTGACCGCCACCGGAAAGGACTTCGGATTCATCGACGGCAACACACTTCAATCCTCGCAATTTCACACACCCGTCGGAATCGCCGTCGATCCTTCAGGAATCCTGTTTGTGGCCGACCGCGATAACGGCTCACTCCGACGCGTTGATGTCGCCGCCAACCGATCCTCAACCCTGGTTCTGGGGCTCAATCAACCTGTCGCCGTCGCAGTGCCAGATGTGAACGAAATCTATGTTCTCACCAGAGGCGACGGCAGCATCACCAAGTTTGACCGCTTCGGCACCAGCACCCCGGTTGCCTCAGGCCTTTCCTCGCCCAATGCCCTCGCCCTGGACAACCAGAAGAACATCTACGTCGCGGAGGAAGGCGGCGCGATCATTCGCATCAGCGGCGCCAACGGCTCCACCAAAATCATCGCGAGCGGCTTCAATCGTCCGGCCGGCATTGCTGTGTTGGACTCCGGTGCCATCGCCGTCAGCGACACCGGCAACAATCAGGTTCTGTTCATCAACGCCGTGGACGGACATTCACTGCTTCAGATCGGAAGCGGCAAAGCGGGATTCCGCGATGGCCTTGCGGCCTCGGCTCAATTCAATCAACCCATGCAACTCGCCAGCGCGCCGAACGGCGGCGTGGTCGTGGCGGATCTCGCGAACAACCGTGTCCGCCAGATTGATATTTTTGGAACGGTCAGCACCATTTACGGAATTGATCCCACAAAATGGGAGGGACCGGAATGTCTCACGTGCAGCCCGGTCATTCTGCCTGGCTGGTACGATGCCGGCGAGGAATTCGCCGAAGCCCGCGAGCCCATGGGTGTCGCAGTGACTCGTGCCGGCAAGCTCTACACCACAGAAGTTTACTATCACATCGTGCGCGAAGTCACTGGCGCCGGCTTTTCGGGTGGAAGCTCGGGTGGGCCAGACCTGGTGGTCCTCCCCCCGATTATCAGTCCCAACTCGGGCTTCTTCCCTTCCGGCCAGATCATCACCGTGGTCAACCCGAACGCCAATGTCCTCCTGCCCACCTCCGTCTTTTACACCACGGATGGAACCTCCCCGACGACCAACAGCCTGCGTGTGCCGCTTGCGGGTAATTCCGGGACAATCAACTGGGCGCACCCCACCCGTGATTTGACTTCACTTCGCCTCAAGGCATTTGTGGGAACGCAAGCCAGCGAGGAGATCAGCGGAGTTCCCTCTTCGGAAAATGTCATTGGCATCCCTCGCAACGTCGTCGGTGGGATGGGCTCGACTTTGGCGATTCCGGTCGTGGTGAACCTGCGCACCAATACTCCCCTCAAGTCCCTTCAATTTCGTGTCGAAGTAAGCCCGGTGACTCCTGGAGCCGCCATGGTGCCGCCAACATTCGATGCGTTAAGCATCCGCACGAACGATTTCATCGTCCTGGCCACAAGCGACCGGGCCGCAGGAACGCCCGCCACCAATTATTTCAACGCCTCCCCTTACGAACTGGGCAGTGCCCGAGGCCTGGTGGTTTCGATGATCGGCACAAATTCCAATCTCTCCGTCAGCTCATTCTCGGTTGTCGCCATGCTCTCGGTCCCGATTCCAACCACCGCCAAAGCCGGCGATCTCTACCAGATCGAAGTGCTGAGACCTTCCGCCACCTCGGATGGCATCCAGGCCTCGGTGCCGCTGGCTCCCATGGAACCTCATTTCATCACGGTTAAAAATGTCAGCTACGAAGCAGGTGATTCGGCACGCAGCGTCTGGTACAATGCGGACATTCCAGGCCTTGGGGTCGGCGATGGAGTGCTCGATAACGCGGATGTCAATAACGCCTTCAGCGCATCAATGGGAGTCCGAGTGCCCTTCAGGTTCTCTGACCTGTTCGACGCAATGGACGCCTTCCCGGAGGATCGCGAGGACGCTGTCGGAGGCGATGGATTGATCCGTTTCCTCGACTGGCAATTGATTCTGATGCGTTCTCTCGGATTGGATTCCAGCCGTTGGATGCGCACCTGGAGCGAAGGCGGCATCCGCACTGCGCGGCGGCTGGAAGGCGGCACAGCCAACGCGAAAGGCAGTTCACCTGCCACTGTTGTAACCGGCACGGCACCTGGAAGCGTTTGGGTCCGCCAGGCCACGATCACCGCCACCTCGCTGGACGGAGTGGACAGAGGAGTTCCGTTGGATGTTCCCGTCACTGTCACCGTCGCTCCAGGTTCCAGCCTGGCCGGGCTTGCCTTCCGTATCATGGTCGAGCCCGAGGGCTCCGCGCCGGAAATAGTCACACCAGTCCAGTTTATCCCCGCGCCAGAAATTGCGAATCCTCTTCAGAGTCCGGGATTGTCACCTTCCGATCTTCTCTGTGGCTGGTCGCTCGTGCCTTCCCCTGCGTTCAAGCCTGCCCTGCAAGGAACGACTCTTCTGGGCCATCTGAGAGTCACGTTGCCCACATGGGCTTCGCAAGGGCAGTTCTACCACGTCCGCTTCCTGAATGCCGATGGCTCTCCGAATCTCAAAACCCAGTATGATGTTGAAACCGTGTCATCACGCCTCGGGATCCTTACTCCCGCGAGCCACAGCGTCAGCAGGCTTCCAGACGAGTGGAAAATCCGCTTCTTCGGGAGCACCGGTGCCCCGGAAGCGCAAACCAATGCGGATTCCGACGGGGACGGCGTTTCAAACATTGCCGAGTATCTGACGGGCACCGACCCGACACGTTCGGATTCCCGGCTCCAGCTCGACGGACCTGCCTGGAGCCCGCAGCGCAACGCCCCCGTCCTCCGCTGGCTTTCCGCGCCGAACAAATTTTACACCATCGAATACACGATCAATTTGCTCGACGGAGTCTGGACAGAACTTGCTTCCGATGTGCCTGGAGATGGGTTCGTGCAGGAATTTGCAATCGATCAGAACAACGCCGGCAACCAGTTTTACCGCCTGCGAGTCAAATGACGGTTTTAGAACGGATACACCTATGAAAAATAACATGCATACACACCACTCGCCACCACCCGACCGGCAGACTGAAGTTTTCCGAAGCGTAATAGTAACCCCCAACCTCCTTATGAAAAAACAAACATGGCTCGTCGCATTGCTCACGACGATGTTTGCGATGGCTGCTCAGGCTCAGCCGTTCCTGCAAACACTCATCACCAACCGCCTGGCTGAACCATACGGAGTGGCTGTCGATATCAAGACGAGTCACCACTTCGTCACCGACAGCGCAAACAACCGCATCCTGCGCGCGGATCCCAACACCGGTGTCGTCACCAATCTTGCAGGCGTGTTCGGCGAGGCGGGCAGCAACGATGGTCCCGGTGTCTTCGCGCATTTCTTCAGTCCGCAAGGCATCGCGCTTGCCCGTGGAGGCGTTGTGGTGGCCGACAGCGGCAACCATCGCATCCGGCTGGTCGGCCTCGACGGCACGGTCAGCACGCTCGCCGGCAGCACGTTCGGCTTCAAGGATGGCGCGGGAGCCGCGGCGCAATTCAATGCTCCCGCCGGTGTCGCCGCGGATGCCGCGGGGAACATTTACGTCGCCGATCTCCTGAACAACCGCATCCGCAAGATCGACCTTGCCAATAACGTCACTACTCTGCCTGGAGCTTTCCTGCGTCCGGATGGTGTGACTGTGGATAACGCTACCGGCACGATCTTCGTGGCAGACTCGGGCAATCATTCCATCAAGGCGATCGCCAAGGATGGCACGGTGACCCTGATCGCCGGCAGCGGTTCCCGCTTTATCAGCGGCCACAAGGATTCATTGATCGCAACGAACGCCCTGTTCACCGGACCGCGCGGCCTGCTTTGGGTTGGGGGCAAGACCGGCCTGTTGGTCAGCGACACGGGGAATTCAGCCATTCGTCGCGTTTATTTCAACGCGACCTTCAACACTTACTCCGCGGAAACATTCATCGAACACGCCGACCTGAAATCTCCGATCGGCCTGGCCGTTGATAACATTGGCAACTACCCGCTCGCGGACCTCGGCGCCAACAGACTTTTCTCCGTGCAAGTGACGGGACCGCAACCGCCGGTGCTGGACCCGAGGATTGGCGTCGTCATCCTCACGACAAACACCTTCGGCCAGTTGCGCACCGCCTTGGTGCCGGTCGTCAACTCCACGTTTAACAACGATGTCAATGTCGCCATTCTCGGCGAACGCGGCACCGATACCTTCTATACGCTCAATCCGGATGCGGATTTCCCGGATGACGTGACAAGCCGCAATACTCCTCAACCTTACGAAGACGGTTTGCTTGACTGGCCTTTCAGCATCGTCCGGCCAGCCACTGACGGGGCGAATGTCCTCGTTCGAGCCATCAGCACTCAGGACGGCCGTCGCTCCAGCAAGATCGTCACAGCGCGCTTCCAGTTCAAAGTTGCCGGCCCCGTGATCAACGGGAAGAACCCCGGCGGCTTCACCATGGATGACGCCACCGAAGCCGCCCAGCTCTGGTACACCACGGACAAAACTGCGCCGGTCAATGGATCGCCATCCAAACTCTACACACCGGGTGCTCGACTCAACATCGTCAACGGCACAAACGACATTGTCTTCAAAGTCCGCGGATTCAAGAACGGCTACAGCTCGAGTCCCGAAGTCGTGAAGACCTTCTTTTACTCGGATCTCCAGAACAGCTCCATCGGTGTCACTCGAAACTTCAGCGCAGGCATCGGGTCCACCATTGTGGTCCCTGTCGATGTCAAACTGGCGACGGATGACGTCCTGCATTCACTCCAATTCCGCATCGAAATGGTGGCGAACGGGGCTGCCCCTCAGATCACCACCCAGTTCCGCTACCTGCACATCAGCACCAACGACTTCATCCAATTGCCCGTCGTCAGCAGTGAAGTTCCCAAGGTGGATAGCTACACCAGCGGTAATGCCACCGGGCTTGCCATCTCCTTCATCTCGAATGGCAACATCTTCTCCGGAATTCTGCCGGAGCGAACACTCGGCAACATCGAAGCCCAGGCCATCGGAACGGTCGCTCTGTTGGCGGTGCCCATCCCGCCCACAGCCCAGGTGGGTCAGACTTACACCATCAAGGTGTTGAATCCGTCCGGCACTTCCGATGGAAATCAAACGCCCGTGAATCTGGTTACGTTCCCGGACCGCACGATCACCGTTGCCAACATCCCCTACGTCGTGGGAGATGCCGCCGTCGCGAACTGGTATAACGCCGGCGATTTCGGCAACGGCAATCTGAACAACAACGATGTCAACGCAGCGTTTCTCGCCTCGTTCGGTATCTTCGAGCCGTATTCCTTCTCGGATGTCTTCGACGCGATGGACGCCTTCCCAGAGGATTCGTCCGTGGCTGTCGGTGGTGACGGTCAGATCCGTTTCCTAGATTGGAACGTCATCAGCGAGCGCTCGCTGCGATTGTCCGGCAACAACTGGAGCCGCACCTGGGCCGCCGGCGGCTCTCGTGTCGCCACAGGTGCCACGCTCAACGGAGCTACCAGCCTCCCGGCTGAATCCTTCTCGAACGCGGGCCCCGCATGGTCGCGCGACGGTTCGATCTCAGCCAGGAGCGTGGAGAATGCCGCCCCCGGAAGCACAACACGCGTTCCGGTCTATGCCAAGATGGCTTCCGGCCGCCAATTGAAAGGCGTCCAGTTCCGCACTCTGGTCGTGCCGCAGAATGACGCGCCGCCAGTCCAGGATCGTCCGCGCTTCATCCCCGCCGCGAGTCTGCCGACGCCGGTCAACACACAGCCCCTCGAAGATCGACTGCCCGCGAACCAGACCGTCACCGCCTGGTCGCTCACTCAAAACGGATTCGTCAATCCCATTGAAGACAACAATCTTCTGGGCCACATCGAATTCACCGTTCCGAAAACGGCCGCCACAGGTCAGAGCTATGCGATCCGGTTCGCCGCCGTTGACGGCGCGCCAGATCTTCGCACCCAGTACGATCTCGAATCACTGCCCGGCAACGTCTGGGTCAACTCTCCCGCGCTCGCCCCGGATGAAATCATCTCGGACGAATGGAAGCTCAAGTTCTTTGGACGCCTCGACAGTCCGCTCTCCGCCCCTGGTGCAGATCCAGACGGCGATGGCGTGAAGAACGTGGAAGAGTATCGCGCCGGCAAACAGCCGACCAAGCTGCGCCTGCACAACCCGGGGTCAGGCGTCAGCCAGACCGACGGCTCCTTCAAGCTTCGCTGGTTTGCCGAAAACGGGAAGAACTACATCGTCGAACGCAGCGGTAACTTGAATAGCTGGAACTCGATTGCCAGCCCGGTATCGGGAAGCGGTGATATCCAGGAAGTCAGCGATTCAGGAGCATCCGCCGAGACGTTCTTCTATCGCGTCCGCATTCAGAAGTAATTGTTGTCGATCAGCAGCCATTTGGCGCGACTCGCTCCGCGCCGCTGGCCTTGGAGGTAAGAGGTGGGGAGAGCGGGAGTGCCAGCCGGGGAAGGCCAGCCAGCTTCCCCGGCACACATCACCAAAAAGACGTTTCTTCGACCATGAAAACGAAAGCCTTACTGAGTATTGCCGCCGCATCCCTGCTGCCGCTCATGTCGTTCGCGCAGCCCACGGTGGATTTCGTCCTCACCAACGGCATTGTCGAACCCCACAGCATCGCCTACGGTGGCGGCACCCGTTTCTTCCTGACGGACAGCGCCACCCATCGGGTGCTGGCTTTTGACTCGGACAACGGACAGCTCACACCATTTGCCGGTGTCAATGGACAGTCGGGAACAACGAAGGGTCCTGGGTTTGTCGCCCGGTTCAATTCTCCTCGAGGCCTCGTTGCCGCCAGAGGAGGTCTCATCGTCGCGGATTCCGCCAACCACGCCCTGCGATTTCTTTCGACCACGGGCACCGTGTCCGTCGTCTCAGATTTCGCCGGCAACATCGGCCAGGCGGGTTTTACCGATGGACCTGCGGGAACAGCTCAGTTCAACAGCCCCACTGGACTCGCCACGGACAAGGAGGGAAATATTTACGTCGCCGACACCAAGAACAGCGCCATCCGCAAGATCGACCTGAATAACAATGTCACCACGCTTTCGGCGGGCTTTTCCGAACCCACCGGAATCACTCTCGACGACAACGGGCAGATCTTTGTTGCGGACACGAAGAACCATGCGATCAAGATTCTGAAGGCGGACAACACTGTTCTTCACCTTGCCGGCAGCACCACTCGCATCACGGGCACCAACGATTCCTACTTTGCCGCGGACGCTCTGTTCAATTCGCCCGGGGCGCTGGTCTGGGTCGGTGGCGCGACCGGTTTGCTCGTTTCCGACAGTGCCAATCACACGTTGCGCCGCGTTTACCTCAATCCCATCGTTCAGGAGTTCTTCCCGGAACTTAGCGGTTACTCCGTCGAAACTTACGCGGGAATTCCGCGAGCTTCCGGCTTTGTGGATGGGCCATTGGCGACGGCGAAGTTCAACAACCCGGCGGGACTTGCCAGGGATATTGAAGGCGGCTTGTTCATCGCCGACCTGGGCAACCGCGCCCTCCGCCGCATCCAGACCACTCCGAAGCTTCCGCGCGTCAAGAATCCAACCATCGGTTACGTCGTCTTTGTCTTCGATCAAGCCTCCGGCGACTACCTCTCTGTACTGGTTCCATTCAAAGACATCATCTTCAACAACGACGCGATCATCGCCGTCAGCGCCGAGGCCAACACCGAAACGTTCTTCACCACCGGCCCGACTCCGGGCTTGTTTCAACCGGACGCAATTCCAGTTCCCAATTCACTGAACAGCCTCTCCACGCCGCCTTACCAGGACGGCCTCACCAGAGATGAAGTCAAGCCATCCATCATTGACGCAACTCCCGACACGACGCTCAAGCTGGTCAGCAGCGCTGACAATCGCCGTCCAAGCGATCTGGTACAAGCGCGTGTTCAATACAAGGTCGCGACGCCAAACGTTCTTGGTGACAACCCGGCTTCGTTTGAACTCTCGTGCGGCACCGCCGGCGCGGAGATCTGGTACACGCTCGACGGCTCAGTGCCCACCAACCAACCACCGAGCATCGTCGCCGAAAGCAGCGCAATAACCATCATCACCAGCAGTCCGTTCGTGCTTCGCGCCCGCGGCTTTCGCGACAACTACAAACCTAGCGAGACCGCCACAAAGAACTTTTCACCCACTCAGTTTCAAGCCAATCGGATGACCCTCGGTTTCGAGCGCGGCGAGGCTTCCAGTGACTACATTGCTTCCGCCGGCCAGAAATTCTATGCGCCAGTCACCTTGTCCCTGCTTCCGAACGCCCGGATGTACAGCCTCCAATTCAACGTGACGGTCACCAATAATGGTGCCGCGCCGGTGGTGGCTCCCGGTGCCGTTGGCTTTCAATCCATGCTCCAGGAAAAATTCTCCGTAACAAAGGGCGGGACCATCCCTCCGCCTGGAATAGAGGCTTTCAGGACCATCCCTCCGGCGATGTTCTTCTACACAAACCAGCCTCCAGACTTCATCACCAGCTTGCATGGCTCCTTGCCGATCGCCAATCTGTTATCCACAAATGCCGCGGCAAACCTTCTCGCTGTGGGATGGCTCGAAAGGGTAGGTCAGACGAACCTTTACAACACCCTCCTCCAGGATCTCATCACCTTCTCAATCGCTCACGACACTTTATTTACCAAGACTGCCTCCAAAGTCGTTGTCGGCGCCTATTCATTCGATGTTCCTTCTGCGGCACCCGCCGGAGAAAGCTACAAGATCACGCTCGGTCGCCCTTCCGCCACTTCCGATGGCGTCGGAGGGCCTAATGGCGATGTGTTCATCGATGCGCCAACCGGTGGCTCGCTGGGCACGGGTGAGATCAATGCCGTCAAAAACATAACCATCGGCCAGCGCAAATATGTTGTCGGTGATGCCGCGCCTTTCCGTTGGCTCAATGCGGGTGATTTCGGAAACACCAATCTTCTCAATGACGATGTCATGCAGGTATTCCAGTCCGCCGTGTATCTTCTCGACATGCCCGTTGTCGGCAGTGACTTCTTCGACTCGATGGACTCCTGCTGCGGAGATTTCGTGGCAGCCGGCGGCGCGGGCCATGTTCTGAGAGGGCCAAAGACATTCGCGGGCGCGGCCACCAGCCCGTTCTTCGACGGCAACGACACGACAATAAATAACATCGCATTCGGTGACGGAATCCTCGATGTCACGGATGTCTATGTGACTTTCCGGCGTTCCTTGGATCCGACGCTGACGTGGTTCCAACGGTTCTGGACCAACGGTGTGCTCGCCGCCGAGAGCGTGCCGAATCTTTTCCGCGGCAAACCAAACTCGCCGGCCGAGGAGTTCTCCAACGCTGCCTCGCTCGCCAACGTCGAGTCCGCCCAATTGCCGGGGCTGAGTTTCAGTTCCCCTGATCTCGTGATTCATGAGGGCGAAACGCTGTCAGTCCCAATCCACTCCGAAGTCCACGGCAAGCACCCTCTGAGGATCGCCATGTTGAGTGTGAGCGTCGAGCCCTTGGATGGAAGCCCCGCCCTTGCTGAAAGCGTCCAGTTCGTTCCCGATGGAAAGCTTGGCGAACCTACCCTCAATGCCTCCCGTGGGCTGGCTAATTTCTCCGGCGCATGGCTCGACAAGAATGTTGTTGGCCTCCATGGCAAATCCCAGATCGGAACTCTCCTCGTCAAGATTCCCTCTAACTTGCCTCCGAAAGCCGCCTATCGCATCAAGCTTCAGCACGCATCCGGATCACCCAACGGTCTCGCTTCATTCCCGTTGGAAATTCAGGACGGATTGCTGCTCACAACTCCGCGCGATACTTCCTCCTTCAATGATGGTCTCCCGGACTCCTGGCGCCTGCGTTTCTTCGCCTCGGCGGAAAACATCCTCTCTCATGCGAGCGCTGACGCCGACGGAGACGGCGTTTCCAACCGCGATGAGTTCAAGGCCGGCACCAATCCGACCGACATCCGTTCCGTCCTCCATGCCAAAGCGCGCCATCACCAGCCCGGTACTGGAAAAGGCTTCGTCCTGCGCTGGCCGACCAGCAAGGGGAAAACTTACATCATCGAAAGCGCTCCAAACGCCGTATCCACCGAGTGGGCTCCGGCGGCCGCACCCTTCACGGGCACTGGTTTCGATATGGAATTCACGGCCTCGGACGATGAGGATGCACTGCACTTCTTCCGGGTCCGATTGAAGGAATAACACACTCAAACGAACCTCTAAACGAGAGCGGGCATCATCCCGCATAACGATTGCCCAAAGCCTTGGAATCCTCATCAAGCCCGTGATTCACGGGCCACAGTTTCAATCGTTCACCCTAAAAACGGCAGATCAGAAACCAAGGATAACACGGATGACACGGATAGAAACAACTTCAATTGAATCTGTCCTGCAAATTTGCCTTCACCCAGTGGGTGAAGGCGACGCCCGGCGGAAGCAGTTCATCATCCGTGTTATCCGTGAAATCCGTGGTCGCAACTGCTTTTTCCAG
>SIBF01000190.1 GCA_009695275.1 Pedosphaera sp.
TAAGAATTCATAATCCCTGTTCGGCCTAATCTTGGTCGGCTTCTCGTGTGGAGCGCTTCTCATACAGGCTGTCTAACTGTCACAGCCCGTTCAGCACTGATTCCACCGATTCGCCACTCACATTCCGGTTTCTTACGCGTGGATTTGGGCGAATGCAAAGTAAGGAGCCGACAATTCCGGGGCAAGCTGTTTTCTAAATTCCGATTTCGAATTCCCATCCTTCACTCCGGCCGGCACCACGTTTGAGTATCAGGACTGGGAATGTCAGGACAGGAACTGATGAGTCCCCAAAGGCTTGTGCTGCAAAACGCACACTGTGCAAAGGATGGGGGACTGGCTAATTTAAACATCGATTAACCCGATAGGTGCTATCTGCGAGCGGATAAACCGTTTGCATTCGAAGGCTTGGTTTGTATTTTGTCGCCTTCGTTCTTGGTGACATGCGTCATTTTTTAACCATCGCGACGAACGCGTTCATGGAATTGGTACGGCAGCCAGTTTTCTTGCTGCTGCTGACCTTCTCCTCGGCGTTTGGCGTTTTCCTGGCCGCTGTCCCTTACTTTGGCTTCGGGGATGACCCGAAACTTGTGAAGGATAGCGCGCTGGCGGTCATGCTGCTCACGGGCTTGTTTGGAGCGGTGTTGAGCGCCTCAGCTTCAGTGGCCCGGGAGATCCGCACAGGGACTGCGCTGGCTGTTTTGTCCAAGCCTGTGGGCCGTGCCTGCTTTATTCTAGCCAAGTATGTTGGTCTGGTGGGCGCACTCACAGTTCTTGCGTATGCCAACTTGTTGAGCGCACTGCTTGCCAGCCGGATGGCTTATGACGCTTACGGCGGCACGGACACGATCGGGGTTGGTATTTTCTTTCTTGGCTTGGTGGCGGCATACGCCATGGGCGGTTTCACGAATTACTTTCTGCGCCGGCCCTTCGTGGCTGACGCTGTCTTTCTGGTGGTTCTGATGCTGACGGTGACTTTTGTGGTCATCAACTTCGTGGACAAGGAGGGGAAATGGCAGGAGTTCGCCAAAGGGGTGGATTGGCGGCTGGTTCCCGCGGCAGTATTGATTCTATTCGCGCTTTGGCTGCTGGCCGGGCTCGCCCTGGCGTGCTCGACGCGTTGGGATGTGATTCCCACGCTGGCGATATGCTCCGCTTTCTTTGTGTTGGGCTTGATGTCGGATTACCTCTTTGGGCGACGAGCTGAACCAGCCTGGCAAACTTTCAATACGCAGAAGGAAGTCGAAATTTCGCAGTGGTCGGCGGAGCAGAAGAAAGTCCTCATGGAAATGATCACGAAGCACGACGCCAACAAGGACGGCGCGCTGGACCTGAAGGAAAAAGCTGGCATCGGAGAGGGTGAAAAGCAGAATCTCAAGCGTTCGGGTCTTGGAGGCTCCTGGTGGGCATCCGTGTTTTACACGGTAATTCCGAACTGGCAGATCTTCTGGCTGGCGGACGCGCTTGAGGGCCAGAAGCAGATTCCGTGGAGCTACGTGGGGCAGGCGTTGCTTTATGTGTCGGGTTATCTGGGAGCCTCGCTGGCGTTGGCGCTCGTGATGTTTCAGGATCGCGAACTAAATTAGCCTTGGTCTGATCAAATTTTTGGCATGGAAAGAAACATTAAGAAAATCGGGCTCGTTAACTTGCTGATCATTGCTGTGATCGGTGCGGCGGGTTTGATCGCATCGCTTTACACATCCACGTTCAGCGGCCAGGCGGGCAGCATCTTTCTCGGTCTTGGATTTTTGGTGGCCGCTGTGAGCTACTTCCAGATGCGGCTTGAAGACACCGAGCGGCTCGAACGGATGGAATTCGATGAACTCACCCGCACCAAAGGGGGTTCGAGCTTGTTCAACGTCAATGAAGCGGAGGTCTTCCCGGCTCAACGCGCGCGTGAACAGTTCGAGCGATTCTTTCTTCCGGGATTTACGGTGTTGTTGTTCCTGCTGCAGGCGGGGGGGGCTTACGCGTGTTGGGCGTGGCTCAAGAATCCCGTTGTCGCAAAACTTAACAAGCCTGCGGTGGCAATGTCGCTCTTCGCGTTGTTTGCCATCGTGCTGTTTCTTCTGGGCAAGTATTCCTCGGGAATCGCCCGGCTCAAAAAAGAGCGTCTGGTTCGCCCGGGGGCCAGTTATCTTTTGCTGGGAGCGTACATTTGTTTCGTGGTGGCGGCGTCCATCGCGGCTGTCGAGGCGGGGTTCACCAGCTTTGATCTCAATGCTGGGCGCGTGTTGGGAGCGATCCTGGCGCTGACGGCTGTTGAGAATCTGATCAATCTGGTTCTCGAAATTTACCGCCCACGAGTCAAAGGCGCGGCGCCGCGGCTCATTTACGACAGCCGATTGACGGGGTTGTTGAGCCAGCCGGAGGGGATCTTCACGACGGCGGCCCACGCTCTGGATTACCAGTTTGGTTTCAAAGTTTCCGAGACCTGGCTGTATCGCTTTCTTGAGCAGGCATTCGCCTGGCTGGTGTTGCTGCAACTCGGCGCACTTTTCATTTCGACATCGTTTGTGTTCGTCGCGCCTGGTGAACAGGCCCTGCTCGAGCGTTGGGGAAGCCTGGTGGCCAGCCGGGGGATTCTAAATCCAGGACTTCACTTCAAGTTCCCGTATCCCATCGATGTGGCTTATCGAGCGCGTACGGATCAGATCCAGGAGCTCGTCGTCGGCCACAAAGAGGGGGAAGCAGGCGAAGGCGGACAGGATGACGGGCACGGTCACGAGGATGAAGCAGCTCCCAAACAAAGACACGAAACCGTGCTCTGGACCGTGGCGCATGATAAAGAGGAGTTCAATTTGTTGGTCGCCAGCCGCCAACAGCAGCCAACCGCGAATTCCGGCGCCGCCAAGTCTGAACAAGGCGCTCCGGTGGATCTTCTGTCCATCAACATCCCGGTTCAATTTCGAATCAAGGATATCGGGGCATGGACATACAATTATACGGATGCTGGCGCGCTCCTGGAGCGGATTGCGACGCGTGAAGTTGTCCGCTATCTGGTGAGCATCGATTTGATGAAGCTGCTGTCCACCGAACGTCTGGATGCCGGCAACGAATTGAAACGGCGGATTCAGGAGCGCGCGGACCAGGAGCCGGCATTGGGTGTTGAGATCCTGAATGTGGGTTTGCAGGACATTCATCCTCCTGTGGGACGCGGAAAAACCGAGGTGGCGAAGAAATTTGAGGAGGTGGTCGCGGCCGGGCAGGAGGTCGCGGCGAAAAAGCTTGAAGCGGAAGGCTACGCGGCGAGCGTCATTCCCAGAGCTCAAGCCAGCGCCACCAAAATTCTCAACGAAGCCGAGGCCTACAAAATTCGAACGATCGCCGCTGCGGTCGCGCGAGGCGGACAATTCAACAACCAGCTCATGGCCTACAACGCATCACCGACCGTCTTTATGCAACGGCAATACTTGCAGGCGCTGTCCCGGGGCGCGACCAACTCGCGAAAGTACGTGTTGATTGGCACCAACTCCCAGGATTCGATCCAGTTGAACCTTGAGGACAAGATACGCGATGACCTTTTGAACGCGCCGTTGCCAGCGGCCAAGAAGTAATCCTCCCCTGATATTCGATTTATTCAGACGCATTGATCCTACTATGAAACGAAATACTGTGACCATTGTTGTTGGTCTTCTCTTGCTGGTGATCTTCGGTTTGTTGCTGTTCACCTTCCAGGTGCGACAGACTGAAGTCGTGGTGGTGACCACGTTCGACAAACCGACCGCGTTTTATGTCGGCTCGACGAACTCCGGTCTCAAATTCAAGCTTCCGCGCCCCATTCAGAAGCACTTCCCCTTCGACCGTCGCATCCAGAATTTTGAGGACACGTTCGAGACGGCGCTGACGCAGGACGGCTACAACCTCATGATCGCGGTCTATGCCGGCTGGACGATCTCCAATCCGCAAGTCTTCTTCAGCAGCTTCCCGAGCGGCACAGTGACAGAAGCACAGCCGCGTCTCGAAGATCTGATCCGCAGCCGTAAACAAGCGATCGTCGGCAAGCATCCGTTCTTCCATTTTGTATCCACGGATGAGAAGCAATTGAAGTTCGCCGAGATCGAGAGGGCAATGTTGGATTTGATCAAGCCCGATGCGGAGAAGAACTACGGCATCACCATCGAGTTTCTGGGAATCAAGAAGCTCGGCCTTCCCGAAAGTGTGACCGCCAAGGTCTTCGACAGGATGATTGCCGAACGTCAGCGTATGGCGGATGAGCTCAAAGCCCGGGGCGAGGCGGAAGCCAGCGAGATCAAGAGCAAGGCCAACCTGGAGCGGGACAAGATTCTTGCCGCCGCCGAGGCCAGGGCGACGGAAATCCGTGGTCAGGCCGAATCGGAAGCCGCCAAGTCCTTCGAGGTTTTTGAGAAAAATCCCAAGCTGGCTATTTTCCTCCAAAAGATTGCCGCGCTGCCGGAAATCCTGAAGGACCGCACGACACTCATTCTTGACGAGCGCACCTCACCGTTGGATTTGCTCACCAAGCCCGTGGACGTTCAGTCCAATTCCAAAAACTAGAAACGTCCGATGAGCGACAATCTCGATCATTCTCCAGCGGCGTTGGTTGGCGGTTCCGGCGGTCCGATCCGCCCGCAACCCCAGCCCACACCGCCACGTGAACCGGAGGTGGCGGAAGATGCGGGCACCCAGGCGCTTTCCGACGCGCTCCGCAGCAGCTTCGTCATCGTCAAGATCATCATGGTCATCCTGGTGGCCATATTTTTCGGTTCAGGTGTCTTCACGGTTCCGTCCCAGGAGCAGGCGATCAAACTGCGATTCGGACGGCCAGTTGGTTCTGGAAACGCCATGCTGCTCGATCCTGGGTTGCACTGGTCTTTCCCATATCCGATCGATGAAATCGTGAGGATTCCGACCGGACAGAAAACGGTGCGCTCAACTGTCGGCTGGTTCGCCATCACTCTCGAACAGGAGGCGGCGAAGGAGGAACCAGCCTCCGGGCCATCGATCAACCCGGCGGCGGACGGCTACACCATCACTGCGGACGCGAACATCATTCATGTGAGGGCGACGCTCAATTATCGCATCACCGATCCGCTCAAATACGCGCTGAACTTTGTGAATGCGTCGAACATGGTTCAAAACGCCCTCAACAATGCGATCGTTCACGCCTCCGTGCGAACCAAGGTTGATGACGCGCTCCGGCTGGAACGGCAGAGTTTCCAGGAGAAAATTCTGAGCCGCGTGAAAGAACTCGTCGTGCAGCAAGGCTTGGGAATCGAGCTGGCCTCCAGCACAATCGAGATACTTCCGCCGCGTTACATGAAGGAAAAATTTGAAGAGGTCAATTCAGCGGATTCCGAGCGGCGGCAAGCCGTGGACAAGGCTCATGGAGAAGCCAGCCGCATCGAAAGCAATTCCAAGGCGGAGGCCGCCAGCATTGTTAACGCGGGGCAAATTGCCAGCACACGGCTGATCTCCAACGTCCGTGCCGAAGCGAATTATTTTCTGGATCAGTTGCCACGCTACAATGCGAACCCTTCCTTGTTCATGGCACGCCTCCAGGTGGACGCCCTGCACAAAGTTCTCACCAATGCGGCCGACAAGGAGTTCAATGGCACGGATCGCTCGATCCGAACCCTCCTGAGCCGCGAACCGCAAAAACCGCCGCAGGCTCCGCAACAGTGACCAGATTGGACAACGCTCCAAAGAACACTCGATACCTATGCAAGTGACATCCATGACGAGCCAGCAGGAACACTCGAGCGATCCGAACTGCGAGAGTTGCGGCCACGATCACGAACACATTCCCGTTCGGTTGCCGCAGATGTTCGTGGGTTTGATTTTTGTCGCGAATGCTTTCCTCGTGGATTGGTTCTTTGACAAAGGCACGATGGTTTCGAATTTCAGTGCCATGATCGGCGCGATCCTGCTGGGTTATCCGATCATCGTCACTGCCTATCGTGATCTGCGGCGCGGGCAGCTTACGATCAACGAACTGGTCGCCATCGCGGTCCTCGCTTCTTTTGCTTCAGGGAATTACGAGATCGCCGGACTGGTTGCCTTCTTCATGTTGCTTGGCGAACTCATCGAGAGCCGCAGTGCCGCGGGTGCGCGAGCCTCCATCGAATCGCTGATCAAGCTGACTCCGACCAAGGCGCGGCGCATTACGGGCAAGGGTGAGGAGGAAGTTGCAGCTTCGGATCTGAATGTGGGCGACGTGATTCGTGTGCGACCTGGCGACAACGTCGCCGCTGACGGCGTGATCACCAATGGCCAGGGCTCGTTCAATCAGGCGAACATCACCGGTGAATCCCTGCCCGTGGACAAGAAGCCGGGCGACGACGTGTTTGCCGGCACGCAGAACTTGACGGGGGTGCTGGAGATCAAGGTGAGCAGGGCAGGGCAGGACACCACGCTGGGACGTGTGCGCGAACTCATTCTCGCGGCGGAAAAAACCAAGCTGCCCATCATGAGGATCGTCGATCAGTACATGGGCTACTACACCCCGCTCGTCCTGGTGATCGGCGCACTCGTCTGGGCATTCACCAAGAACCTGGACAACGTGATCTCGGTGTTGATCGTCGCGTGTCCGTGTGCGTTCATTCTCGCCACGCCGACGGCGATGGTTGCCGCACTCTCATCTGCCGCGAGGCTCGGGATTCTGATCAAGAACGTTGGCGACATTGAAGCGGCTGCACGTATCAATGCTTTTGTCTTCGACAAGACTGGCACACTCACCACCGGCAAATTGACGGTCAGCCGGCTCGCGCCAGCAGAGGGCATCGCTCCGGCGGATTTGTTGCGGATTGCGGCATCGGCAGAGCGCTACAGCAACCATCCAACTGCCAAGGCTCTTGTGACGCTGGCTGAGGAAGCAGGAGTGCCGCTTGCAGAGCCGAAGAACTTTTCCGAGACGGCCGGGCGGGGTGTGAAGGCGGAAGTGGATGGCGTATCGATCACCATTGGCCGGGCGCAATGGCTCAAGGACAACGGCATCAAAGAAGACTTGATGAAATCGGTGGATGTCAACGAGACCGAAGGATTCAGCCTGCTTTTCGTGGCGAGGAACAACCAGGCCATCGGCTGGGTGGGCTTGCAGGACGAGACGCGTCCCGAGGCCAAGGGAGCTCTTGTGGATCTGCTTGAAACTGGTGTGCGACGAGTGGCGATGGTCACTGGTGATCGACAGCCGGTCGCGGCCCGCGTGGCGCGCGAGATCGGATGCGGCGAGGTTGTGGCTGAATGTCTTCCTCAAAACAAAGTCGAATTCGTGCGCCAGATGAAGGCCAAGGGTTATCGGGTGGCGGTCGTCGGCGACGGCGTCAATGACGCTCCGGCGCTCGCGGCAGGCGACATGGGAATTGCGATGGGCGCAGCTGGCAGCGAGGTGGCAATTCACAGCGCCACCATTGCGCTGATGAACAATGACCTTCGCCGCCTGCCATTCCTGATCCGCCTGTCACGCAGCACACGTTCCGTGATCAACCAGAATTTTCTCGTGGGCGTTCTGTTCATCGTGGGCGGTCTTACATTTGCCGCGTTTGGAAAGATACATCCAGTGGTGGCGGCCATCCTGCACAACGTCGGCTCATTGATCGTCGTCTTCAACAGTGCCCGTTTGGTGCGGCATGGTGAAGAATTGGAACCGTTTGCCGGTGCGCCATCAGAGAAATCGGGTCCGACGCCTCCCTCGAAGCCGCAAGCGGCCGGAACCTTGAAGCCACAGGTGGCCTAGCCGGAGGTTGCGCTGAAATTCCACTCAAGCCCAAACCGAATGTTTAGGGTCTGCTTCCGGCTCTTGTGGGGGCTTGCATGCCTGCAGTTGGCCCATGGCGAAATGCTCGTTTCGCCGAACAGTCTGACCGGTGCCGAGGGCGGGTTCAATAACGTCGCCCCATTTGGGATCACTCCTTCACTGAGTTCATCAGCGCGGTATCAACAGGTGTACGCTGCATCGGAATTCAGCAATTTCACCCAAGACCTGTTCTTGATCACACAAATAGCATTTCGTCCGGACAGCTTCCGAGGCACGGCTTTTTCCAGTGTGTTGCCTGACATCCAGATAAATCTTTCAACGACCACGGCATCGCCCGAAAATTTGAGTGCGACCTATTCGGTCAATGTCGGGCTGGACGACACGATCGTCTTTCCACGGGGGCCACTGGCGATTTCCAGCATGTTTGTCGGTCCGAAGTCTGGCCCCAAGGATTTCGACATCGTAATGGATTTGGCGACACCCTTTTTTTACCAGCCTGGGGTGGGTAATTTATTGCTAGACGTGAGGAACTTTGGTGCTGGGATCGCCACCGCTCTGGATGCGGTCAATGTCGCCGGCGATTCCGTGTCCCGCGTCTCAGCCGCGAGCCTTGACGGCGTCAACGACACCGAAGGGCGACCGGACACTCTCGGATTGGTAACGCGATTTACGCTCGTTCGAGTGCCTGCCGTGCCGGAACCAGGCGTGTTGTCGTTGATCGCCGCTGCTTCATTCACGGGCTTTTGGTTGAAACGGAGATTGGCGGTTGGGAGGACATGAGTCGGGGAGGTTCAGGGGAGACGCATCCAATTCCGATGGAACCGGTTCCTTGACGGTCTGGTGCCCTCACAGTATCGCATTCTGGCAATGAGCCTTCGTCATTTACCCGCTTTGGTCCGCACGAGCGTCTTGTGGACACTTTGCTGGCTGTTCTCCCTTCCAATCTGTAGCTGTGGTCAGGACTTCAATCGTGATGGAAACGTGGACATTCTGTGGCGGAACAAATTCACCGGTGAAAACGTGGTGTGGTTCATGAACGGCTCAAACTTCAAAGCGAGCGCAGCTCTCCAGAGGGCGGAGGATTTGGATTGGAGAATCGCCGGAACTGGCCTCTTCAATGACGACGATCAAGTGGACATTGTCTGGCAGAATCAGCGAACAGGGGACAGGGCGGTGTGGTTGATGAAAGGAACGAACATGGTATCGGTAGCCGCGATTTCTCCCCGATCTCAAACCGGCTGGTCTGTCGTTGGGGTGGGGGATTTCGATTTGGATCGTCACCCGGACCTTCTCTGGCAACACGAGACGACCGGTGAAAAGGCGATATGGCTGATGAATGGGACCACGATGACGAAGCCTGAGATTGTGGACCGGCAATCGGGACCAGACTGGAAGGTGGCGGTTGTCGGTGATCTCGCCGGTGACAAATGCGCGGACATCATCTTGCGACAAAAGCAGACCGGCGAGTACCGGCTCTGGATAATGAAGGGGCTTACGATCAGTTCCAACGTCGCGATGCCGTCGATCCAGCGGCCGGATCCGGACTGGCATTTGGTCGGAACCGGTGATTTCGACCATGACGGTCAAACGGATCTTCTTTGGCGTCACGTGACAGTCGGGCTGAATCTGGTGACTTTCCTCGATGGCCTTGCCTGGAAGCGCGAGGAATACATTCATCCGGAGACGGACACGGATTGGAGAATTGGGGCGCAAGACACCGCTGACAGCCGGTATCGGATCGAGACCAACTACGGGACGCTGCTCACGGTGACGAATGGGTTGAGTCCCGCACCATTCATCAGGCTGTCCGCGAACATGGTGCTGGGTGAAGGTCAGAGCATCGTGGCGCAGCGGCGTGAACCCGGCGCAACGAACTGGCCGGCGCCGATCTTCACGAACACCTCCGCCGCCGTCTTCACCGACACGAATGTCGTGGTGGGGGAACGTTACGAATATCAAGTGGTTTTCACCCGGAACATAGCGCCGCGAGCCGTCATCATGGCTGGTATCTCGGCTCGTCCGGTGGAAGACCGCGGCAAGATCGTTCTGCTTGTGGACAAGGAACTGGCCGAAGACTTTCCGGGAATCATCAACCCCATGTTGATTGATGTCGCCGAGGATTTGATTGGTGACGGTTGGAGCGTGGTGCGCCGGATGGTGCCAAGGCACGACCACCGGACCACCGGCACCGCAAAGCAGGCAAACCGTCGAAACCTCGCTGAGATTCGGGCATTGCTCCGCGACGAATATGCCAGCGGGGCGACCGGAGTGCTCATCATCGGACACGTTACGGTGCCTTATTCCGGATACTACAGTGCCGATGGCCACAAGGACCACACTGGAGCATGGCCCGCAGACATGGTTTACGGTGACGTGGATGGTAATTGGAGCGATGGCGGGCAGGTCGTCGAGCATACGATGGTTCCCGAACTCGCCAACGAACCGGGCGATGGAAAATTTGAAAACAACTTCCCGCCATCGAATCTCGAAATGTTCATCGGTCGGGTGGATTTTTCACGGATGTCCCTTCTTAAGACGGGCGACGAGCCAACCGATGCCGAGGCGCGGCTGGTTCAGGGCTATTTCGCCAAGGCGCGACGCTACCGGCTGAACCGACCGCCCTATCCTCTTGGCGATGGGGCCATCACTTACGGTTACTTCAGCCAATCGGGCCGCTCCGGAATCGACATGCTCGTGTATGAAAATGCGCAGCGGAATACTTCATTGTTTTATCAAGGCGGCTTGAGCCGTTTGAAAGTGGGAGATCCGTTCACGCAGCGGACGCATTCCTACACCTGGGGATTTGTCGGTGGCAACGGTTCTGTCCATGCCGTCAATCCGGGAATGCAGCATCTCGAGCATACTGTGAGCACACTCGCAGCGCCGCGAGGCGAAGGTTCGGTGGGATTCTACCTCATGGTTGGTTCGTACTTTTGCGATTGGAACCTGCCGAACAACTTCATGCGCGCCACGGTTGCCACAGCCAACTACGGGCTGTCCGCTGCCTGGATGGCGCCGTTTCCCACGTTTACGAACTGGCGTTTCGAGGAAATGGCCATGGGCGCGCCCCTCGGATCAGGACTGCTCGCAACGGTGAACGACGGCCCTCCCTACATGATGGGCGACAACCATCGTTTCTTTGCCATCATGGGAGATCCGACATTGAGGATGCACATCCTGAGCCCGCCGACGAACGCCCGTGCTGAAAAGAAAGACCGGATGACGGAACTGAGTTGGGAACGCGGTGATCCCGGTGCGCAATACTTCATCTATCGGGCGCGCAGCAAGGCGGGCCCTTATACGCGGATCAGTGAATTGCCGGTGACAGACACGAGCTACCGTGACGAAGCCGCTTCAAAGGATGAGCCAGCGTACATGGTTCGTGCGCTAAAACTCGTGACCAGCGGATGCGGCTCGTACACGAATCTGAGCCAGGGCGTGTTCGTCTCGAGGCGGTAGTCGTTCCTCTCTTCCAGAACACACCTCTGGTTCATTGCAGAACGGAGTGAGAATTTCACAGCGCCCGAGTATTCGTGGGATCAGACGCTGGTTTTCCGCAACCAGACGATTACGCTCGCTCCCATGTCCGACGTCACCCAATAGCTCAACGCCATTGACGCAGGCGATCCCAAGGCCGCCGACCAATTGCTCCCGCTTGTCTATGGCGAACTGCGCAAACTGGCGGCGGCGAAGATGGCCCTGGAGAAACCCGGTCAAACCCTGCAAGCCACCACGCTCGTTCACGAAGCATGGCTGCGATTGGTGGGATCGGAGGAACAGAAAGCTTGGAATGGCCGGGGCCATTTCTTCGGTGCCGCCGCTGAGGCCATGCGGCGCAAAGCTCGTCTCCGGCATGGTGGCCAGATGGAAATGGTCCAGGCCGATGAGATTGAGATCGCCGCCGCCTTGCCAGAAGCACGACTGGTGCAAGTCAGCGAAGCCTTGGATGAACTGGAGCGCGAGGCGCCTGAAGCAGCACAGGTCGTCAAATTGCGGTATAGGGCTATCCAGTTGACTCTTGTGGCCTGCAAATTGCCCCAACCGGTGGGGTGTTTAAGGGCAAACTGGCTACCAGCCGTTGCGTCACAAGAGTCAAGTGCATAGGCCTATTGCGGTATTTCGCCGGACTGACGCAGGAGCAGGTGGCCGAGACGCTGGGCATTTCCCTCCGCGCCGCCGAACGGCACTGGACATGGGCCAAGGCATGGTTATTTCGGCGGATTCACGAACAGGAATAAAACTAAAGATTTTTTGGCGGGTTTTCCCTGCTTGCATCGCACTGGAGAGTAGATGACAACGCCATTCTCTCCGGATGGCCAGTTCATCGCCACCAGCGGCGAGAAGGGTGACCTCAAACTATTGCAGGCCAATACGCGTAGCGAGATCAGGCGATTCGATCCATTGGGAGAGAGGTTGCATTACCTCACCTTCTCGCGCGATGGCCGGCTGCTGGCGGGTTTGAAAGTCAACAACCAGCGCGTCTGCATCCAGCAATTCTCATTATGGCATTTTTGCTCGTAATTCCTCCTGTTTTCATTCACCAGCACGACAGGAAGCCGGCGGAAATCCGGCAGGCAGTCGTCCGAAACATTCAGAATTCATGGATGCCCGAGGTTTTAGCGCCGTATTGCTTCACCCCCTGATGACCATGCAACGCTCGAAACCCCTCATTTTTCGAATGATTCAGCCATAATGAGAATTGCTGCG
>SIBF01000191.1 GCA_009695275.1 Pedosphaera sp.
ATGAGGAGTTGCTCCCGCGGCAAAGGCTCAAGGTAAACTCAGATGAAGCCATCAAGACCGCGACCAAGGAGCCGGCCCTCGAATTCTTAAAACTCACCGCCACTCAACTATGGCTTGAAGCAAAGTATGAGGGACCCGTGTGGAAGGTGCGCCTCTGGGCTCAGAAATTGAGGAACCCCAGACGCGATGTGGAGATTGGTGCTATTCATATTTCCGCCTTCGACGGCAAGGTGATCAGGCGAGACCTCCACGTCAACCGCGTTGATTAGCCGTCTCTTGCAGTGAAAACGCCAGACAACAACGAGGCTCTGTTCGATGTTGTCATTATTGGTGGGGCGTTGGCCGGTTCGTCAGCCGCCATTCTTCTCAAACGGCTTCTGCCCAACTTTCGGGTCCTGGTCGTCGAGAGATCTGAAAAACACTCGCGCAAGGTGGGCGAAGCGACCGTAGAGATCAGTGCCTATTTTCTTTGCCATGTCCTCGGATTGACGGATCATCTGAATCACAAACACTTGGGGAAGCAAGGTCTGCGATTCTGGTTTGCCAATGATGATACCAAAACACTCGGTGACTGCAGCGAAATTGGAAGCCGTTACCTCGTCCGTGTGCCAAGCTACCAACTGGATCGCGCGGTGCTCGATGAAGAGGTGCTTCGCCGTGCGGCGCAGGCCGGCGCTGAGATCTTACGCCCCGCCATGGTGGAGAAAGTCGGGCTCAAAGCCGGCGGGCTGCAGACGATCACGATCAAGCACCATGGAACCACGGAGACCGTCCACGCGAGGTGGATTGTCGATGCGTCCGGATTTGCGGCATTGCTGGCCGCCAGAACGGCTGGTGGCAGGCCAACACGGCTCACCCAACCACAGCCGTCTGGGCGCGCTGGCGCGGAGTGAAGGACTGGGATGGGCTTGAACTGGCTCAGCGCCACCCGGCGTGGGCAAAGGCATGTTTCGGAATCCGTGGCACCGCCACCAACCATTTCATGGGAGAGGGTTGGTGGGCCTGGGTAATTCCACTCAAAGACGGTGATTTCAGCATCGGTGTCGTGTTCGACCAACGCTTCGTCACGTGGCCTGAAGGCGGTTCGGTGGGGCAGAGGCCGAAGGATTTCCTGTGCCGTCACCCTGCGGGACGAGAAATCCTCGAGCAGGCGACCTGGATCGAGGATGACGTTCACTGGCGCCGGAACCTGGCCTACAAGGTCTCGACGCGGAGTGGCGACGGTTTTGTGCTAACGGGCGACGCGGCAGGTTTCATGGATCCCTTTTACAGTCTTGGAATGGACTGGCTGACCTTCACCACGATGCGCGCGGTGGATCTGATCGCTGCCCAACAGACGGGAAAGCCGCTGGCAGCGGAAATCGAGCGTTACAATCGTGACTTTGAAGTAAGCTACGACCGGTGGTTCGATGCCATTTACCGGGACAAGAATTCTTACTTTGGGGAATACGACCTGATGCGGTTGGCTTTCTTGATGGACTTGGGCTTTTATTACCTTGGCGTAGCCGCTCAGCCTTATCGCCGTGGAGAGTCGGCGCTGCGGGAGTCCGTCTTCACAACGGCGCCCTCGATACCTTTCTTTCACCTCATGCGCACCTACAACCGCCGATTTGCCGCTATCGCCAGGCAACGTCAACGGCGTGGTGCCACAGGGCGATTGAACACAGGGCGGCGTTTCCTTTTCGGCGGGTTCACATTTTCGCTCTGGAGCGGCCGGCATCTCGTCGTTGCGCTTGCGAGCTGGGGATGGCTTGAATTGACTGAAGGCTGGCGCTCCTGGTGGCGAACCAGTGAGAGCAAGTGCCCGACCGCTATCCTGCCATCCATGGTCGGCAAGTCGTGATTGGACTACGCTGCCGCTGGCTCGGCTACGCTGCGGGGGAGTTTCCGGGCTCGCCGGCTCGAATAAAAGCTGACCAAACCTTGAACAGAGGGGATCAAGCCTTCCGCTTCGATCGCTGAAAGTATTCGTTCCTCCGTCATGATGAAGCGGTCACGCTTGTAGATGAGGTAGTTGTCGCGCAATGCTGATGGCGTGAGATTGATCGTGACCAGGTTGGCCCCTGTCCTCAGACCACGACGGTAACCTTCGGTCGCATCGGCGAGATTCAGCGCACTGACAGCTGGGATCACCCAGTCAGGGCGCATCAACCTCAGTGCCGCCATGCAGTTCAACGTCAGTTCGATGTCGCCTGTGCAAGTTCCCCGGAGAGGTGTTTCTTCACCCGGGATGAACGGGCTGACGCTGCACCCGTCCAGTGGCAGCCGTTGGGCAAGGTGGAAGTTCTCCAGCAAATCTGAGTCGTTCTGCCCCGGCAGTCCGGCGATAAAACCGGAGCTGACATGCCATCCGGTGTCCGCGAGCAGGCGAATATGAGCGAGCCGTTCCGCGTGAGCGCCTGGAGCTTGCATGGCCGCGTACGATGTCGGATTGGCGATCTCAAACTTCAGGATGTAGATGTCCGCCCCAGCTGCACGAAGTTGACCATAAAGGCCCGATGACAACGTGCCGAGACAGACGCTCACGCCCAGTGAGGTTTCGCGGCGCAACAATTTCACCAACGGGAGTGCTACTTCGCGTACCGCCACGGGATCTTCTCCGGCCTGAATGTTGATATCAGTGATTGCCGCCGGGCGATGCTGCAACAGTAACTCGGCCAGAACGTCCAACTCCGCGCGAAGACGGTCGAGGGTCCGGTTGTCGCGACGCATCCCGCAATAGGAGCAGTTCTCCCGGCAGAAGTTGGATATTTCAACCACTCCCCGGATAAACACATTTCGGCCAAATTCGCTTGAGATTCCGTTAGCGGCGCGTTCGTGCCAGGAGGATTGTTCAGCACCCTGCGAGCGTAGCATTCCTGTTGTCGGAAAGAAGCTCATGGGCATCACCTCCCCATCAGATCGAGACTCCCGCCTCCCAGCAAACTAAAACTGTCCGGTGCTTTGATGAATCGGGCACCCGCAGTCGCCTCTCAATAAAGCCAATCACGATAAATTTCATAAACATTCACCAGTCCTCCAAAAAAATTATTGTTCTGTGCTAAGGCAAATTTCCGAGTCAGGCCATCGTAGGTCAAAGTCACGGGCGCCTTTGGATTATTGGGGTCGTAAACATCAAACACGCGTCCGGAAGTTGTGTCTGTGACACCGAACACGATCACGGCATGATTGATCGTGAGTTGTGGAAAACGCACGACGTGAATGACTGCGGGGCGGTTTCGATGCAAAGAATGGGCCAAGCAAGTCGCCTCTCTTTCTTGATGCCGGCGGCTGAAGGGGAAAATCATGCGCCAGTGGCCGCGCTGAGTGTAGCTCTGCCACGCGCTTCCGCATTCTGTTTTGAGCAACTGCTCCCAGGCCAAGCTAAAGCCGTGTAGATCGGCATAGCCTGGAAAGACAACTCGATTGTCCTTTGGCGAGATGCCCCGCGCATCCCGCGCCATGACCTTTCGAATCAACCGGCGATACGCCGCATCGTCAGCGATGGATTGCAACGGATCAAAGCGCGCGTGGGCGAAGAACTGTTTCGCAGCCCGGGCCACCACGAAGCAGTGAAGCGTGTAATCCGGCGCCGGACGCCGCGCGTGGCTTGTCCACTTGCCGTGATCATCGGGGCCATATTCCCGTTTAAGTTCATTGGCGAAGGCAAACGTGTCGCGACCGAAAGCGAAGGGCCGTTCGTTTCGCGAAGTGTCCCGCGTGGTCGAGCACCCCGTAAGAAGGACCACACACGCCAGCAGAGTGACGCCGGCGCGGCACCTCGAAGCCATTGGTTTGACCTTTGAGAGGAGTGTCGTCACAAGTTTCTTGCCCGGCAGGCTAGCGAAGAGCTACCAAACGGGCAATGCTCTACGACCGTTGGCGGCAAATTGCGCAGGCAAACCATGCTGAAATGGCTCTGCGTGAAACCGCAGGTGGCCGCTCATGGACGTTTGCGCAACTAGCGGATGCGGCCGAGAGCATCTGCCTACCACCCGGCCCCTTCATTTTTCCCCAGGGCATCAGCGCGGACTTCATCCTGACGGTGCTGGCCGGATGGCGGGAGGGACGGGTGGTCTGTCCGCTCGATGCCGGGCAAGAACCATTAGCCGCGTTTTCACCCCCGTCCGGATGCTCTCATTTGAAAATGACCAGCGCGAGCAATGGCTTTGCCCGCCCGGTTGCGTTTACTGCCGGGCAGCTTGCGGCGGACCCTGCCAACATTGTCGCCTCGATGGGCCTGCGCCCTGATTGGCCCAATCTCGGGGTTATTTCCCTGGCGCACTCCTACGGGTTTTCCAACCTCGTCCTCCCACTCCTGCTCCACGGAATCCCACTGGTTCTAGTGATGTCTCACCTTCCTGAGGCGCTACGCGCCGCAGCCGAAGGACTGCCGGCGGTCACGCTCGCTGCCGTTCCAGTGCTATGGCGGGTGTGGGACGAAGCGGATGCCATCCCCGGCAGCGTGCGACTCGCGATCTCCGCCGGAGCGCCCCTTCCGTTGCCGTTGGAGCTGCAGATATACGAACGGTGCGGATTGAAGGTTCACAATTTTTACGGCGCCAGCGAGTGTGGCGGCATCGCCTACGATCGTACGACAGTGCCGCGCACGGATGCGTCGTGCGTTGGTCAAGCCATTGACAATGTCCAACTCTCGATCGGCGCTGGCGGCTGCCTTGTAGTCGGTGGTGGGGCCGTCGGGCAGGCCTACGTGCCGGACGAAGACGCTGTGTTGAGGGACCGTTGTTTCCGAACGACCGACCTGGTTGAAATTCGCGATGGCATTGTCCATCTCCGCGGCCGCGTTGGCGACCTGATCAACATCGCCGGACGGAAGCTGCCGCCCGAAACGGTCGAACGGGCACTCCTGACGCATCCGGACGTCGGTGAATGCCTCGTTTTCGGTGCGCCCAGCAATGATTCCACCCGAAATGATGTTGGGGTCGCGATTATTGTGCCCAGGCGGGCGATCGACGGTGAAGCACTGAGGCAGCACCTCTCGCACGCGCTGCCGGCATGGCAAATTCCGCGCGAGTGGAGGTTTGTGAAATCTCTCCCCACGAATGCGCGCGGCAAACTCTCACGCGCTGAGTGGCGCCAGCGCTTTTGCGCGGGCGACGCCTGAACGTTGGAGACGGAGACGTAGACGCGACTTTCTTACACTGTGCCTGCCAGCGTCAGTTCCACTTCAAGGACGTTGTTGCCGGACACGCTTGCATTGGCCCGAGCTTGCACCAATCCACCCATCCGGGCGTTGATGAGCGCCTCGAGATGGACTGTTTCGCCAGGGCGCGCGGTTCCGAGAATCTTGGCAGCCCTGACGGCAGCCAGTTTCAGTCCAGAGAGTGGCAGTGCTTTCGGGTCGCTTTGCGCCACGATTCCTGCCAACTGTGCCGCAGCCTCGATAAGGAGCACTCCCGGCATGAGTGGTTCGCCCGGGAAATGCCCTCGGAGAAACGGCTCATTTCCATGCACTCGATATTCGGCGACGCCAGAAACGCCGGGATCCAGCGAGAGCACCCGGTCGATGAACCGGAACTCCGGCCCGTGAGGAAGAGATCTCAGCGCCTTCGTCAGCAGGTCAGTCATTTGGAGCCTCCTTTGCCTGGCTGGACCATTTTGAAATCAGCGGGGAGTGAAGGAGTAAACAATTCGCCGTCTAGTCCGCCATTGATCACGGCGTTGGTGAAGTCATTCCGCATCGTCGAACCGTCCGCGAAGCGAAGTTCCGTGGCGCGCAAGGAATTGTCTCTCGCCTCGAATAGGACTCGGAAATCCGGCATCATCCTCCGTACCGAGGAGGATTTTGGTTCGAGAGCTACGTCGCAAACTCCGTTCACCTCCTGCACCAGTTTGATCTTAAATTGTGCTTCCAGATCCGCGCGGCTGCGCGGAAAGCCGGCCTCGAAAAGAGCTAGAGCATCACGCCACGGACCGGCGCCTTCACCGTCGAGAGGGTAGCGCTCCGCACGCTTCAAACGAGGGTAGATCACGAGCATCTGTTTTGGTTGTCGGACGGCAATGGTCTGCGGTGGCTGGCCGAGTTCCCAGCGGAAGGTGTTGGGCGCGACGAACCAGACGTGCCCCCTCGCCACCAGTGGTTGCGTGAGCGTTTTGAAGGTGCGGGTCTGGATCAGATCGGCGGACCATGTGTTGAGGTTTGTCTGTGCGCTGAGCCACGACGCAAGCAACTTGTCAGCGTCAGTTGCGTGAGCGTTCAGGAACAGGCCGAGCGTGAGAAAGCAGGCAGTGCTATAGCGAAGAAGCGCTTGCAGGCTCTTCGTCCGCCAGGGTGGAAGACTCCGGTATGGCATTACGCGGAAGAAGCGGATACTGGCCAGATGGGCACAAAGTGAAACCATTGATCGGGATGTTGTCGAATGGCAGGCTCGAACGCACGCACGATTTCCTGTGTGAACCGTTCACGAGCCTCACGGTTGTTGAGTCCTCGTCGGTCGAATGCGACTTCAGGCAGCACGTGTGCGGCATAACCATGGTCGATGCGCGGCAGATAAACAGGCACCACGGCGCAACCGGACGCACGCGCCAGTTCGGCGGCGGCGATGGAGGCTTGAAACGGCCTGCCGAACAATTCCACCGTCACCGCGCTTGCTTCCGGCGGACGGTCAATCAACAGGGCCACGGTTGCACCCGCTTCGAGGCGCTTGATCACCTCCACAAACGCGAATGGATCCTGGCCTATGACGAGCGTCTCGACACCCCACCGCGCTCGGGAAACTCGGCGTAATTCTGTGAGGCCGTATCCTGGTTCGGCCAGAGTGATGACGAGCAGGCTCACACCGCGGCGGGCGAGTAACGGCGAACCGATCTCCCAGTTCCCGAGGTGTGGCGTCACCAGGAGCACGCCTTTTGCTCGCGCTTGTGCTGTCGTGAAATGCTCCCAACCGCTGAGTTCTCCAAAAAGATTGTCCACCGGCCGGCCACTCTCGAAGCGCCAAAGATCGGCAAGTTTGCGACCGAATTGCTCAAACAGGTTCCTGGCCGCCAATGTGGCGGCGATCCGGTCCCCGTGCAAAACTGGCAGCAGGTTCTGAATCACGACTTCGCGCCGGTGTGCTGCCATGCCCCAGTAAAGTTTCGCCATGCCCCAGCACAGTGCCGTCGTGACGCGTGTTGGCACCGTCCGCGTGAGACAAAGGGCGCCCCGCCAGAGCCAGGCGCCGTAGAAGCGCGACGGACCGGCGGGCGGAGATTCGTCTATCGGTTTCGTCGATTCGGCTGGCTGGCGGTCGATGCAGGCTTTCCACCACACCGGCAAGAGATAGACCGCCGTCATTAAGGCGAGGGCAATGCCGAGCGCGCAGACTCGGCCAAGACTCGCCATGCCTGCATTTGTGGAAAACGCCAGGGAAGCGAAACCGGCCACCGTGGTGGCTCCCGCCAGCAAAAGCGCCTTCCCGACTGACCGTCGCACGGCGATCAGATCGCCATTGTATCGGCGCAGTGCCATCTGGATGTGAATGCCAAAATCAACACCCATCCCCAGCAACAAGGGCAGGGCCATCAGATTCATAAGGTTCCAATCCCAACCCAGGACACCCATTGCCGCCCATAAACAGAGGCCACTGAACACCAGAGTCACAAGGCTCAACGCCAGCTCGGTCCAACGGCGGAAGGCGAGCCACAGCGATGCCACCACAAGAATCCCGATGGGAAGCAATACGCGCGGCAGTTCGCGCACGGCCAGATCGAAGACGGTGCTGCCTAGTAGTTCCCAACCGGAAAGGATGACACCGTTACGTTCCAATTCAGGCGAGAACTCGGCGACGAAACGCCGTGTTGCCGACATTGAAGGAGTTGGGTGGACTAAACCAAGCGCGATAAAGCCGTCGCCGTCGGGTGCGACTACTTTATTGATCACCCAGCGACTGGCGTGGTTGGTGGGCCAGAAGACGTTGGTTGCGCCGAGCGCTGCCTGCCAGACATTAAGGATATTATCAGTCGTGCGCAGTGCATTGGTTGTGAAACCGCTGCCGAGCACATCGCGTCGAATGCCTTCGCGGTCCGATAGGATGGAGGCGACTGCCGCACGATTCTCCTGCTGATTCTTTGGCACAGGCCAGAGCGCTGTGGGCAAGGTGAAACCTTTCACTGAATTGTCAGCCACGGCGCGAGTGAGGAGTGGCTCCACCTCCGAGAGCCGACGGCTGACATCGGATTCATCCTTCCCAGCCACGAGCACCCACAGCGGTTCCTGCCGTCCTCCGAAACGCGCCTTGATTCGATCCAGAGTCGCATTGGCGTCGCTGTTTCGCGGCTTGAGAGCCCGCGTGGAACGATCAAACCCCGGCCCGTGGAAGATGGCGGTGGCGAGCGTCACCGCAAGCAAGGTTCCCGAGATGATCCAGATGGATCTTGGCGCGAGCAACCGATGTGGCGCGAAAAGAAGATATTTCTCCGTGCCATGGTGCTTGCTGTCAGCCTCATCCTGTTTGCGGCGGATGCGCAGTAGCGGCGGCAGATACACATACACCATCATCACTGCGCCAAGAATGATGCCGATGGCCACGAGTGAACCCAGTTGGCCAAGGCCGGGCAGGGTGCTTAAGTTCAATGTGAGGAACGCACCGGCGGTCGTCACGGCAGACCAAAAAATCCCCGGTGCCACCTCGTGCCGCAATCCGCGGACATCGAGGTCCGGGTGTGAACGCGACTCCTGGTAAATGACTATCCCAAAATCCTCCGCCAGCCCGAGAAGGATGGCGGCGAAGCCCATGCTGACGACATTGATGGCCCCGTAGAACAATCCCCCCAGCGCCGCGGTTCCAGCAAGGATCACGACTAGCATGAAGAGTAACCAGAACAATGGCCTGAGACGGCGGTGGGTGAGCCAGAATAGAACCGCGATCGTCAGGAGGGTCCCTCCGCAGGAACCTGCGATGTCATCCTCCATGCCGCCGGCAATCTCAGTGACGAAAGCTGGCCGGCCGGTGAAATGAAATTGCACGCCTGCGGGTAATCCGCCTGAACGCTGCGCTGCCGCGATGATCTGCTTGACTTCAGCGAACCACGAGCGACAGGCGCGGTAGCTGGTCAGATCAGGTCGGGCTTCAACGAACACCATCCTGAACAGGCCGTCAGCCGTGGTAAAAAGTTCGTCGCCGGTTCCGCCGCCGCCCGCACCCATGATGGAATCGGGCAACTGCATCAGACTGTAGGGATCGTAACTGCGGACGGCGAGTTCGCTGGGTGAAAACGAGGTGGCAAGCCTTTCGCGGGCGTCGGCGAGTGCCGCCGCCCTGTTCGCGGTCACTAGCCGGCTCGCCATTTCAGCGAACTTCGAGGGAGATTGATTCAGCCATAAGTAGGCGATGAGTTCAGTGGCCTCGATCGGATTGGTGGCCCACACCGGCTGCCAGGTCACGTCTGCGACGAGGTTCGTCTGTGCAGACAGCAATTGAGCGAGCGTTGAGGCGGCGGCGGAGGCTTCTTCCGCCGTGCCGGTCTCGACCGTGATGATGAGTTCGCGTGCATTGGCGAAATGTTGCTGATAAGCCTTGATGCCGCGGGCGACGCCGAGGTTCCCCGGCAGGAGATTCATGATCTCGACATCGAACCGCAGTCGCGCCGCGCCCAGCGTCACAAGCGCCAGCCCAAGCAGCCACATCCATCTGTGAGCGAAACGCATCATGGAGCGACGAAGCCCTCCAACATCTCGCCCGTGCGGTCGTTCTCCAACTTCCATGTCCCGTCCTGATGAGGCTCCCACGTCAAGCGTGATGGTGGCGGCACGCCAGCGATCACCTTCGCCAGGTGCAGCCACACCACTCGAGTGGGTGCGGCTCCCCCTCCCTCGAAGACTTTCTCGCGGGGAAACTGCACGCGCCAGCGCTTCGCCGAGGTCTGCGCGGAGACGAGCAGGAGAGGCGTTTTGGTGAACTGCACGAGGCTGCGGCCATCCGGATGCGTGGCGATGAATAGTTCACCGGCGATCTCCTTTGCTGCCCTGCTGGGGCGCCATACCGCCTGGCCGTGGAGGACCTGCCAGTCGGGCTCGGCGAGATTCAACGGCGGCACGGTAGCGGGCGTATGGCAGCCGGTGGCTAGCGAAGCCAGGACCAGGAGAAAAGCAAAGGACGACTTCAAGTTGGATCTTATAGGGCGAATGCAATCCGTGGCACCAACGGCCAGCGACGCTGCAGTTTGACGATGGTGAAGAACAGCCGCATCCGCCAGCGCATAGACCAGCGTCCCTCAAGCTCACCGGCCAGCACGGCATTGACTGCGGCAGGGAGGCTGAACCGGTGTCGGGGTTCAAGAAAGACTTCCATAAACGGTGTGGTGTGAAAATTTTCCACCATCTCCCAGTAGAACTTCATGGCATCGACCACGCGCCGCTCGTAGGCTTCCAGGCGTAGTCTGCCGTCGTCGTTCGCCCCCAAAGACTCTGCCACCGCCGTGGCAGCCAGCCGGCCGGAATACATCGCCAGATAAACACCCGCCGAGAAAATCGGATCCATGAAACCAGCCGCGTCGCCCACTCTCAATAGGCGTTGCCCAACAAAGCGCCGGTTGCGGTAGGAAAAATCTGTTGTTGTCTGGATGGGCATCAGGAGCTTCGAGGCGCTCATGCGTTCCCGCATCACGGCGCTGGACTGGACGAGGCGGTGGAACAACTTTCCTGCATCTTCGCGCGCTACGGCAAATTCTTCCTTGTCCAGCACACAGCCGACGCTGACTTTGTCGCGATTCAGCGGGATCAACCAAAACCATTTGTCCTCCAGCCGCACGATGATGGTGTCGCCTGCCTTGGGGCCTTCATCCACTTGGACACCGCTAAAGTGTCCAAAGACGGCGAGCTTCTTTAACCGTGGATGGATTTCACGCAGACCTTCCTGATTGCCGGTCATATTGCCGCGTCCGCTGGCATCGATCAGGAATCGACCCCGAAACTTGTGCGTCTCCCCGGAGCCGTTCTTGGCTTCGATCGCAACACCGTCCGTGTCGGACACGAATGAGCCAACTGTCCACCCTTCGCGCACGTCGGCCCCGCTCTCCTCCGCGTGGCGCAGGAGCAGCTCGTCGAAATGCGCTCGTTCCACCTGCATCGCCTCCGGTTCGCGGGTGAATCGGCCTTCGCGAAAGACGAACTTGGTCGCTTTGGAACCGTTGCCCAAATGGAATTGGGCCCCAAACTTCCGGACGAAACCGGCGGCCTCCAATTTATCCAGCACACCCATGTCCGCGAACAGGCGACGGTTGTAAGGGAGGAGCGATTCCCCGATGTGAAACCGGGGAAAGTGTTCTTTTTCGAGCACGAGCGCGCGCCGCCCGGCGCGAGCTAGAAAGGTCGCCGCGCTGCTTCCGCCCGGCCCGCCACCGATGATAATGGCATCGTAGGTCGTGCTCTGCATGACTGAGGGTTTAGCGCAGTGCCCCAATGATGCAAAGCAGCAAGGTGAAGATCCCCTATCGCTGAATATGTTTGGAATGTCACAGTCCCGGGGATGCCCGGCTCATTACGAAGGAGTCCGATGGTCAAGCAGATCACACCATCCACAAATCGGTTCCCGCCTTGACAGCCCGCGTCGCGCAGAACAGCGTCACTTACACCTAATCGCTAACTTGATTCTCCATCCTCCTTCTTCAGACAGAGTTCAGTGGGAGTGGCCCGGGGCCGCAAGCTGAGCAGGCTACGTTAGCAGCTTGAAAGGTTTTATTATGTCAATTCGACTGTTTGGTAAGTTCGTGTTGCAACTTGCATTGGTTGCGTCGGCGGTCTTCGGGACAGGATGTGTGACAAACGGGCGCCGAATCCTGCTCAAAGAATATGGATCGAGTATTCCAGTGCTCGCGGAGGGGACTTTGAAAGGTTCAACCATCTGTCTGAAGGGCTTCACCTGCACACCTGACCTGGTGAGCCTTGAATTGCAAACCAAACCGGAGGAACCAAAGCCATTCAAGTATCTGGATTTCAGCCGCGAAATCGACAAACGCTGGGACACCGAAATGAAGGCCATGCAGAAACGGACAACCGAGGCCCAGTGCAGGAAAATTGGAAACATGCGCAACGGGTTCGGGATGGTGATGAGCCATGTTTACGCGATGAATGACCCTGCGGTCTGGCTGGCTGAAAGCCTTAAGTTTGACCTCGAGGCTCAAGGCGCCAAAGTAGTGGATGCTTCACAGGCCGCCGAGGCGGATGTTTTGATCTCGGGAACGGTCCAGCTTTGCCGCCTGGACATGTACATGACTATGAATGGCTCCATCGTCGTGGACCTCGATATGCAGCCCAAGCAAGGCTCGGCGCGCCACAAGCAAATCCACACTCACGGCGCAACGGTGGCCATGCTTGCTTCCGAAGGTGAGTATTTTCATGCAC
>SIBF01000192.1 GCA_009695275.1 Pedosphaera sp.
AGGATGCACCGCGCACGAGGTGGAAACTCGCGCGGTGGAACAAATTCGGCAACTCGGCAACGAGGTTCTAACCGATTGGGCCGAGAAATCGGAGCCGGCGGCGCAGCGCCAGGCGCAGGAGGAAAATCCCAAGCTCATCCTTTACGGGACCAAGCCCTCCTGCGCGAAGCCGAGACGCTGATCGAAGGCAAACCCACGGCGGCGCGGTGAACAAGATCTGGTGAAGGGAGAGTTGCACCGCAGAGACGGGACGGACGCAGAGTGGAGGAAGGGAACAATCGATTTTTCTCTGCGCCTGTCCCGCCTCTGTGGTGTGGAGGATTTCCCGAACTCGCCAGCGGCCTCGTAACTGGAGGTGTCCGCCCTGGACTTGAGCAACGCGGGAGACCTCCAATCCCGTCACACCGGCTGCCCGCTCTCATGTCAAAATGAGAAGTGCTGGCTGAAGCCACGCATTTCAAAAGGCCGATCGAAAGTAGACACGACCGGAAGCTGGGAAAATGGCGGGAGCGGCGGGGCTCGAACCCGTAACCTCTGCCGTGACAGGGCAGCGCTCTAACCAATTGAGCTACGCCCCCGCGCAAGGGATCAGGACCGTAGGAAAACTCAGTTTGATAGTCAACGGGTATTTGGAGATCTGTCGTGTAGTTTTGTGTAGTTTTCAAACCAGGACAGATCATTTTGGGAGACTGGAGAAGAGGATCTGAGGTTTGGTGTTGGGATCGAGTTGGGAGGCCAGGACGGAGTAGTGAACGGAGGAGTGGTGGCAGAGGATGATCCTGGTGTTTGGCGAGGCCTTGACGCGCAGACGTCGTGGGCCGATGGGGATGCGGCCGTCGGGGCCGACTTGAATGACGGTGCGCTGGCTCCAGACGAACGGCCACCATGGACGACGCGGGACGGGACGGAAAACAGAGCGTTGTTCCTTTTTGGCAATGAAGGAAGCAATCGAAGACACGAGTCTTTTCTTTCTTCTGCGATCCATTCCACCTGGTTTCGGGAAAGTGCTCCTGTGCTTGGTTCGCGGAGTTGTCGCAATTGAGTAATCACGTCATTCAAGCTTTACGGGCATTGCGGAATTGACGACAGTCCGACCAAGTTTCAATCCAAAATTCAATGCCTGTACATGTCCTGACCATTGCCCAGATGCGCGAGTGGGAACAAGCCACCTGGGCAGCTCACCGTACGGAAGACGATGTGATCCGGCGTGTCGGACATATTGTGGCGGATCGCGCGGTGCGGATGACGCGCCCGGCGGATCTGGTGATTGTCCTCGCTGGCAAGGGCCACAATGGCGACGACGCCCGGCGTGCGAGCCACAATCTGTTTGATCGCGAGGTCAACCTGATCAATGTCATCGACCCGGAGGCCGCGAGGAAGGAACTTGCAACGCAATGGTCGCTCCAACCCACGTTGATCATCGATGGCCTCTTCGGCATCGGTCTTAACAGACCCTTGGACGACGCATGGATCGAGCTGATCCATGAGGTTAACAATTCCGGCGTGCCGGTCCTTTCCATCGACGTGCCTTCCGGGCTTAATGCGGATTCGGGCGAGCCTTGGGGGAGCAGTGTCCGGGCAAGTGTCACATTATGTCTGGGCGCGCCCAAGCGCGGTCTGCTTGAATCTCATGCCTGGCCTTATGCCGGCCGGTTGGAGGTGGCTCCCTCAATTGGATTGATCCCCTGCGAACATCGAACGCCGCTCATCTGGACGTTGCCGGAGGATTTCAGCGGTTTTCCTTCGCAGCGGGCTGTCGCCAGCCACAAGGGAACTTTCGGCCACGTGGCGATCATCGCGGGGAGCACCGGTTACTACGGCGCGGCGGTTCTGTGCGCCCAGGCCGCGCTCCGGGCACAACCCGGCCTTGTCTCCGTGTTCACGCCCCCCAGCGCATCTCTGCCGGTGGCGTGTCAGTTACAAGCGGCAATGGTGCATCCGTGGCGTTCGGGAATGAGGTTCCCGGACATTTTCACCTCGGTGGTGATCGGACCCGGATTGGCCGGCCCCGACGTCACGGACGACTTGCGAAGCGAGGTCATCAGAATCTGGGAGAACTTCCCGTTTCCCGTCGTGGCGGATGCGAGCGCTTTGGACTGGCTGCCCCGCGGTGGCACCATCTCGGGGAAGCTCCGCGTCATCACACCTCATCCTGGCGAAGCGGCCCGGATGCTTGCCCGGCGTCCGGAGGATCTGCAGAAGAACCGTCCGGAAGCGGTCCGGGAATTGTCCCGGCGCTATGGAGAAGTGTGGGTGGTGCTCAAGGGTTACCAAACGTGCATTGGGAAAAGCTCCGGAGAACTCTTCGTGAATTCATCCGGAAATCCCTTCCTTGCTCAGGGAGGCGCGGGCGATGTGCTGGCCGGATACCTGGGCGGCTTGCTGGCCGATCCCGAGGCGAGGAAGGAGCCGCTTCCCTCCATCCTCTACGGTGTCTGGCAACATGGCGCCGCCGCCGACAACCTCAGCGCGCGCCGACCCAACTGGGGTATCGCTGAACTGGTGGACGAGATTGGGAATATCTCGTGAGTCTTTGTCTATTTGATCGGCGAGTAGTCGGTCGGGAGCATGAAGACGGACTCGACCCCGTTCGGAGTGGTCAGTGAGCCGCCTCCTTTTTCCTCGGAGGCTTTCTTGACCTTTTCCCATTTCGTATCTTTGCGGAAAGCATCGAACGACGCCTTGGCCGCCTCCTGACTCTTGTGCGCGAGAATGTAAATCAGCTTGTTGTCCGCATTCTTCTGGTCGGGCATGAGGTTCCAGTAGGCCACATTGGTCATCCCATGCTTCTTGAAAAGCCTGCAGGTGTATTTGCGGAAGCGCTCGTTGAGGTTGCCCAGATTTCTGGCAGTGGCGGTGTAAGTGCGCAGTTCGAAGACACGGGGTGCTTTATTCTCGGGCGATTTAACCTTGGGTGAATAGTCCGTCACGTTCATGAAGAAGCTGTCCACCTTGTCCACCAGCTTGCCGTTCTCTTCGGATGCCTTATAGGCTTTCTGCCAGTCGGGATCGGCCATGAACGCTTTCCAGGATTTCTCACGCGCTTCGCGGCTGGGGTACGAAAGCACGTAGATCAGTTTGCGGTCCGGGTTTTCCACCGGCATCCAGTATCCCACGTTCGCGATGCCATGCTTCTCAAAAAGTTTGATGGTGTGGTCGCGAAAACGGGAGTTGAGCGCGTCAAGTTTGCCCGCCGCCGCGTAGTAAACACGTGTTTCAAACACGCGTGAATCCTTGTTTGAATACGCTTCCGCGCAGAGCGCGAAACCAAACACGCAGCAAGCGGCGGCCACCAATTGAGTCAGAGAGTTCATGTTCAACTAATTTGTTATTGCGACGCGATGAGCCGACAACCAAAGAGCTGACGATCAAATCATCGCGGAGTGGCGGCAGTATCAATGCCGAGAAGCGGATTTCAAAGCTTTTCTTGTTCGACTGCGGGGAATCGAGAACAAGCGCCGGCATCCGGCCCCGGATTCAGGAATCCTCATGCCCTCGTCCTCCCATTTATTTACCGTTGTCAAAAGTGCCATCAGTGATAGAACCGAGTCCATGAACACCTCTCCCATGTCAAATTGCACCCACATTTGCGACTCCATCACCCGTCGCAATTTTCTCAAAAACAGCGCCGCCGGTCTGCTGGGCGCGTCGGTGGCCGGCGGTTGGCCGCTCATCCAACCGGCTCACGCTGCGCCAAGCAAGGCATCGAAGTCCGAGACGCTGGTTGCCGCCTTCCACAAGACGCTGACGGAACAGCAACGAACCGCCATCTGCATGCCCTTTGATCATCCGCTTCGCTCGAAGGTGGATAACAACTGGCAAATCACCAAGCCCACCGTTGGCGATTTCTTCACCAAAGATCAGCAGGCGCTGATCCAGGAAATTTTTCTGAAATTGCACAGCCCCGAGTATGCGGAAAAAGTGCTGCAGCAGGTGGCACATGATGCGGGGAAGGAAGGTTTCGGCGCTTGCTCCGTGGCGCTCTTCGGAGAGCCCGGCACCGGAAAATTCGAGTTTGTCCTCTCTGGCCGCCACGTGACGCGGCGCTGTGATGGTGACTCCGTCGAGGGCGCGGCGTTTGGCGGACCCATCTTCTACGGACATGCCGCCCAGGGTGATAACGAAAAGGCTGATCACCCGGGCAACGCCTACTGGTTCCAGGCGCTTCGAGCCAATGAAGTCTTCAAAGCGCTCGATGGCAAGCAGCGCGAACTGGCCCTCCTGGGCGATTCCCGCCAGGAGGAAGCCACAAAGACCGTGAAGTTGACCGGCAAGACGCGCGACCTGCCAGGGATTCCCCTGACCGAGCTGTCACGCGATCAAAAGGATCTCGTCAGAAAAGTCATGCGCGACCTGCTGGCACCGTTCCGTTCCGAAGACTCCGATGAGGCCATGAAGCTGATCGAGAAGCGCGGGTTCGATCATCTCCACATGGCTTTCTTCAAGAACGAAGACATTGGCAAAGATGGAGTGTGGGATGTCTGGCAGATAGAGGGGCCGGCGATGGTCTGGTACTTCCGCGGCAAGCCGCACATTCACACTTGGGTCCACATTCGCGAGAATCCTGAGGCGTGAAATCGACCTGGCTCAATGCGGAATATATTTTCTCCACCAACACCAAAACAGATCAGCATGTGATCACCTAGAAAGGAAGAGTGACATCCAATGGACCTGCATCATCCATTCACCCGGGAGTTCTCCGAGTACAAGGAAACGATCCAATCGTTGCGTGTCCGCAACGAGGGGTTTCTCAAAAATTTCGACGAGTATCACAGCCTCGACGACGCGATCTACAGGATCGAAGAGGAGATCAACTTCGCCACCGACCAGGAAATTGACGAGCTGAAGATGCGGCGAGCCAAGCTCAAAGACCATTTGTACGACATGGTCCGCCGGTCGAGCAGAACAAATCTCCAACACTTGAACTCGCCCGTTCAGCCCCGTGCCGGGTAGCCGCAGGTTCGAGTCGAATGGCTACGAAGGGACGATGTGGGTGTCTGACGAGGAACGTCTCTACCGCTCACTGAAGATCTTGCCCAGCGCGCCTACCAGATCCTCCATGTTCGTCGGTTTGGGTAGAAACGCCGCAATTCCATTTTCGTTCGCGCGGGCCGCTTCTTCGGGGGAAACATGGCCGCTCGTCAAAATGATGGGTATTTCCGGCCTGACCAGCCTCACCGCGCGCGCCAGATCCAAACCTGTCATTCCGGACATGGCGTAATCGGTTACGACAGCGTCGAAACGTCGGGGATTCGCTTGAAACTCCGCCAGCGCTTCGGTCGGTGATGTAAATCCGGTGACGCGATATCCAAGACGATCAAGCAGCCGGCGAGTCAGGTTGATCAGCGTCTTTTCATCATCAATCACCATGAGATTTTGGCCGGATCCTGGCGCGGCCTTCTCTGAAACGGGTTTCGCCACCACGGCTGCACGACGCACCGCCGGAAGATAAACATGGAAAGCAGTTCCTTTACCAACTGCACTCTCGACGGTCACGGTCCCGCCATGAGTGCTCGCGATTCCATGAACCACGGAAAGCCCAAGACCTGTTCCTTCACCAGGCCCTTTGGTGGTGAAAAACGGTTCAAAAATACGCCCCAATACTTCAGGTGAGATTCCACACCCCGAGTCTGTGACGGTGATATGGACGTAAGGCCCTTCCTTGAGCTGTGGGATTGCCCTGGAGTCCGCGGGGGTAATCAAGAGATCCTTGAGCCCCACCCGAAGGATGCCTCCGTGTAACTTCATGGCATGACCGGCGTTGGTGCAGAGATTGACGATGACCTGGTGGATCTGCGTTGGGTCTGCGAGCACTGGCGCGGTGGTGGGATCGATCTCTGATTGCATCTCGATCATCGGCGGCAGCGATGCTCGCAGAAACTTCAGCGCCTCTTTGATGACTGGTTGGATCAGCATTTCCGCGCGGTTTTGCTCCTCCTGCCGGCTGAAGGTGAGGATTTGTTTCACGAGATCGCGCGCCCGCCCACTGGCATCGAGAATCCCCTGGAGACTCTCCTGCACATCAGGGTTGTCTTGTGAGTCCTGCGAGGCCAGTTCCGCGAACAGAACTATTCCGGCCAGAATATTGTTAAAATCGTGGGCGATGCCACCCGCCAGCGTCCCGATGGCTTCAAGCTTCTGCGATTGGAAAAGCTGCGCTTGAAGTGCGGCCCGATCCTTTTCAGCTTTCAGCCTTTCCAGCTCCGCCCCCGCGCGCGATGCGAAGATGGTCAGCAGTGACCGCGCGAGAGGAGAGTCTTCCATCGGTTGGTCGTGCAAGACGACGACCAGACCGATCACTTGTCCGGAGGAGGAAGCGATGGGCACGCCCAGGTATCCCTCCACTCCCATCTTCGCCAGGAGGAGATCTTTTGGAAACGCACGGACGACGCCGGACGGATAAAAGCACAGCCCTGACTCCATCGCATTGGCGCAGGGTGTATCGGCGAGATCATACTCGAAATTCTCAACGATCTTGCCGGAATCGCATGCTGCCACGGTGCGAATCCTTGGTGGGTTTTCCGCCACAACCTCACCGACGAGCGCGTAACGCATTCCAAGGACGCTGGCCAGCTCCGTGACTAGAAAATGGAAGAAATCTTCTCCCACCACATTGGCTGTCCCCTTGAGGATGGATTGCAATGCCTGTTCCGCGCGCCGACGCTCTGAACGCTCCTTTGCCTCCCGAACTTCGCGATCCACCGCGGGCCCCAGCCGGCCAAGCTTGTCCTTCAAAAGATAATCATGCACGCCTGCTTTCATGCCCTCCACGGCGATATCTTCACCGATCGTCCCGGACACCAGAATAAAAGGAAGATCAAGCCCGGCTTTTTTCAACAAATCCAACGCGGCCAGCCCGCTGAACTTTGGCATCGAGTAGTCCGCGATGATGGCGTCCCACTTTTCGGCTGCCAAAGCCGAGCGGAAGTCTGCTTCCGTCTCAACCCGGCGCGACGTCACCGCCCGGCCTCCCTTGCGGAGTTCACGAAGCACCAGAAGGACGTCGTCTTCGTTGTCTTCAACCATCAGGATGTTCAAAGCGCGGCTCATAATCCATCAATCGCCAGATTGCAGCATTTGATCGCACTGGCCGCCAAGGTCGCATCTTGCGGATCGTCTTCAACGGGTGAAATCACCTGCCAAATCATATAATAGGCCTATGCACTTGACTCTTGTGACGCAACGGCTGGTAGCCAGTTTGCCCTTAAACACCCCACCGGTTGGGGCAATTTGCAGGCCACAAGAGTCAACTGGATAGCCCTATCATATAATTCGGCAATGTGACGACTTTCGCGTTCCGATTGAAGCACAATATCGCGCCTGGCTTCTTCCGACTCCAATTACCGGAAGATCAACCTCGCCTTCTCCCGGCTCGTTGGTAACTTGCCTGAAATTCTCAATGTCCCGGCCTTCGATAACACGGAGGTTCGCCGTAACCTATGAAACTGCCAGCCATCGTTCTCTCTTTGAACCTCATCCTCGTTTGCGGCGGACGTGCTGCCGAGAAACGCGTCACCGAACCGCAAGGCCAGGCCGGAGTATCAGGTGCAGCGACGAACACCATTCGAGTGGCCGCGTGTCAGGCCAGGAACCGCGTCATCGATTGGCGCCTCACCAAGCCTGCGGAAGTGCTCGCTGCGGTGGACAGGAATCTTGCCGAACTTGAGACTGTCGTTCATCACGCGGGCGAACTGAAATGCGACGCGCTCGCCTTCCCCGAAGACACCCCGGGATTGTTAAACTGGGTGGGCATGAACGAGCACCTCGCCAGGGAAGTGCTGCCGCAAGCGGTGAAGCGGATGATGGAGCGTCTGGGCCGCGCTGCTGCATCGCACCACATGTCCCTGGTTTTGTGCAGCGACCTCGTTGAATCCGACGGGGCGACTTACAACACCGCCTTCTACCTCGGGCGCGACGGCAAGGAGATCGGACGTTATCACAAAGTCTGCCCGACATGGTCCGAGTCCGGCACAAGGCAACGCGGCAATTCCTTTCCCGTCTTCGCGACGCCTGACAGCGGCACAGTCGGGCTGGCGATTTGTTACGACCTGGTAATGCCGGAGACGGCGCGTTGCCTTGCGCTCGCCGGGGCAGACATCATTTTTTTCCCCACGATGGGCACGGCGGCAATCGGCGACGATGACATCGGCCTGCAAGCGCTCCGGGTGCGCGCGGTGGAGAATTTTATCTGGCTCGTCGTGGCTCACCGGGGAAGTGGCGCGATGATCATTTCTCCGCAGGGCAAAATCATCGCGCAGGCGGATGGACCCGACGGCCTGGCTGTTGCGGACATCAATCCTCACGGCGGTCGCGAAGGCGGCGATTCAAGCAACTGGCAGCGCGACATGCGGGCACGGCTGTTTCGCGAGCGCAATCCGGACGCTTTCGGTCTCCTGACCGATCCGAATCCTCCGGTGCTCGCCAAGGTGCCGCTCGCCCTGACTCGGGAGGAAGCAGGCCGTATCATGGCGCGCATGTTGACGGTGGGAGAACAGGAATTCAAAGCAGCCGGCGCTCTGGCGGGTGCCGGCAAGACGAACGAAGCCATCGCCGCATACACGAGATTGCGGGAAGAATATCGCGATTCATGGATCGATCGCGTGTCGCGCGAACGATTGGAAAATCTCCAAGCAGCAAACGCGCGCACCTCAACGCCGCTCGAACAACCTTCTTCGAAACCATGAGCCACGAGACATTTCAAGCCGGCGACCTGACCGCTGTCATCGGCGACAACGAAGCTTACGATGGCCGTCGCGCAGGCTATAACGGCATTCATCGGCTGGTCCACCGCACCAAACCTGAAACCTCAGTCTTCGAAATTGCCGGGCTCAACCTGGAGCATATTTTCGACGGCGATAAAGATCTTCTGAACCTGGCCGGCGATCGAAAGACCTTCTTCGAACCGCGCAACCACCCGATGGAACTGAGAAAGATTTCCCCTGTGGAAGCGGAGTTGCATCAGTCGCCGACACCGCACTTCTTCCTTGAGAGCTGGACGCGCTTCAAGCTGGTGGCGCCGCACTCCATCGATTTTACTTTCCGATGCCAGGCGCAGCAGCATTCGTTCGCGCATGGCTACATCGGCTTGTTCTGGGCCACCTACATGAATGCTCCTGAAAACAAGAGCATCTACTTCAAGGATTCCAAAGGCTGGGTCCAGTTCTGCACCCAGGAACACAACAACCAAAGCACCGTGCGCCACACGGACGACAAGCTTGAGCTGGAATTCACGCCGGTCCGCGAGCAAACGCTCTACAAGAACCTCTCGCCACTCCGCTACGCCGCGCCTTTCTTCTACGGCTACATCGGGACAACGCACGTGTTCATCCTGATGTTTGACCGCACGGAAGGAATCCGTATCAGCCACTCACCGTCCAGCGGCGGTCCGCCTTCGGCTCCCAATCCAGCCTGGGATTTCCAGTTCATCATTCCCAAGTACGACGTGGCTCAAAACTACAGTTTCCGTGCGCGTGCCGTTTATCGCGAACGCTGTTCACCCGAAGAGATAGAGAAGGAATTCACAGACTGGCGGGCTTCGTTGTCACCTTAGAGAATTGAGGCCAGCCAATCAGGCATGAAACACTCTTTCCTCATCGCCCTCGCGCTTGGCGTGTCAGTTGTCCGCTCCATTTCTGCCGCTGTAGTGGTCGAATCCGTCGCCGCCCAGCCCTTGGCAGCCAATGTCCGGCGCCTGAACGATGCGTTGGAATTCCTCGGCGCGCCCCTGCCAAAACGGGTCCGAGATGCCGTTCGCCGGGCGGCGGACAAGCGTGATTCCGAAGAGATTCAGCGTTTGCTCGATGCCCATGCGTTGCTCGTGGTCGAGTTGAATCCGGAATCACGCGTGAAGGTGCGACGCGGCGAACGGCCTGCGGTTTTGCAGCAAGGCGGTTTTGTGCCCGCCATCATCAAAGTGATCAATCACAGCACCGTCACGAAGGAATTGCTCATCTCCAGTCCGCAGGCGGGCCCCGTCTATGCCGGGATGACCGACCTCAGCGCAAAACGGATGCAGCGCGAATCTCTTCGCGAAACCGCGGCGAAAACGGCGGACACGACTCGTTTCCTGGAAACGGAGATGTACACGCATCCGCCCATGACAGAGCGGTTGAGCGGACTGGAAGTCGAGTACGCCATTGCCCTTCTCTACAGTCGGGATGCGGGAAAGCTGGAGGCGACAATCGCGCTCGACGTCGGTCAAGGAACGCAGGATCTCGGTTTCCGGGCGGAAGTGCCGGTGTTGTTCGATGTGCGGCCCGCCATTCCCGTGACGCTTCGAGTCCGCGATGCGGATGGCTCCCCCACAACGGCGGGTTTCACGTTTCGCGACCGCGCTGGACACGTTTATCCGCCGCAAGCCAAACGGCTCGCCCCGGACTTCTACTTTCAGCCTCACATCTACCGTCACGACAACGATCTGGTCCTCCTGCCACCAGGCCGGTTCACCGTCGAGATCTGGCGTGGTCCGGAGTATCGGCGATTGCAACGTGACGTGGATATTCCATCGAAGAGCACGTTCAATCTTTCGTTTGACCTGAAGCGGTGGATTGATCCGGCAAAATCCGGATTCTACTCCGGTGATCACCATATTCACGGTGCGGGCTGCGCTCATTATTCGGAACCGACCCAGGGCGTCACACCGATGGACATGTTCAAGCAGGTCGAGGGCGAGGGACTCAACGTCGGCTGTGTGCTCACGTGGGGGCCGTGCTTCACGCATCAGCGAAAGTTCTTCTCGCCGGGCGTGGATGTGTTGAGCCGAGCTTTCACGCTAATGAAGTATGATCTGGAAATCAGCGGCTTCGGCTCGGAGGCGCTCGGACACGTTTGCCTGCTGAACTTGAAGGACCAGACTTATCCGGGCTCGGATGGAACCAAAACAAAAGGCTGGCCGTCGTGGACGGTTCCCGTGATGCGCTGGGCGATGGAACAAGGCGGCGTCACCGGATACGCGCATTCCGGGAGCGGGCTGGAAATCAATTCACGCAGCGCCACGCAGAGGCTCTTCGCCCGATGGGACGCGAATCGAGACGGCACTTTGACACCCGACGAAACGCGCGGCGCACTGCTGCCGTTTGCAATCACTGAAGTCGATTCCGACCGCGACGGCGCATTGACCGAATCCGAACTTGCCGCCGCTCACGATCGCGCAGCGGACGAACTGCCAAATCTGGCGGTCCCCGAAATGAATGGAGTTGGCGCGATGGAGATCTGTGTCAGCGTCGCCGCCGGCGTGTGTAATTTTATCAGTGCGATGGACACGCCGCGCATCGCCGAATGGAACATGTGGTATCACTTGCTGAATTGCGGGTTCCCAATCAAAGCCAGTGGCGAGACGGACTTTCCCTGCATGAGCGGCGAGCGAGTTGGGCAGGGCCGCGTCTATGTTCAACTCGGACAGGTGAAGCACCTTGATTTTGGCGACTGGTGCCGGGCTCTTGCCCTGGGCCGCTCGTACGTCAGCGATGGATTCGCCCATGCTCCTCGATTCAGTGCCAATGGTGTGGCTCCGGGATTCGGTGATGTGCGATTGGATTCTCCAGGTGAAATCGAAGTGGTCGCTGAAGTTGCCTTCGCCCCGGAGTCGCCAGCGCTCGTGGCTCACGGTCTGGTAATTCCTCCAGAGGGCAAACGCTGGACTGGCGACACCGTGACACTCCATGGACCGCGTTCGCGCGAGGCTGTATCAGGCGGCACGCGCACAGTAGAAATCGTGCTGAATGGCCAGCCGGTGGCCACGCGTCAGGTGCCCGCCGACGGACGCAAGCATGAGATCCGACTACCGGTTCGCGTCGAAAGAAGCAGTTGGGTGGCGCTCCGGCAATTTCCACAACTGCACACTAATCCGATCAACGTGCTCGTGAGCAACCGGCCTGTGCGTGCCTCTCGTGACAGTGCCCGCTGGTGCATCGAGACGATTGAACAACTCTGGAGAGGTCGCTCGAAGTCCATTCACGAAGATGAGCGCACAGCGGCTCGCAACGAATACGACCGTGCCATTCATGCGTTTCAACAAATCGCCGACGAGACGCCCGCCGTGCGTTGAGTCCGCGTGGTGGACTCCCGTAAGCGTCTGAGCGGGCACGACCGTCTTGCCGCGCAACCCGCGGGGCCGGTCGCGGTGCCTGACGGGTTCGATGCCGTAGAACCTTAAAACGGAAGTTACATTAGGGTTTGAGGCCGAAAAGCTGATTCGAGGCTTATTTTTCAAGGGTCTTGCGCACTTGGTTGATTTTCCTGCGCGTGCCTACGGTCACTTTGGCTTCCGGCACCCTGGCCGGGAGTTCCAACTTCAGCGCGTCCAA
>SIBF01000193.1 GCA_009695275.1 Pedosphaera sp.
ACTCGGCGAAGTATTTGTTGGATGCAAAGCAACCTCGTTCGTTGTCGAGGCTGTGAATTTCGACGAAGAGCACTTTCTCCATCAACGAAAGCGTCGAAGACAGCCAAATGTCCTTTGGAATCCAGATGCCTTTGAAATCACGCTCCGTTTGGCCCATGACCGAATTTTATCACGAAGCCAGGGAGATCTCCTAATCCGGTTGTCCCCAGGCCCGATCTTCGGAACGTTTCCGCAGCGCTCGAATGTGCTATGATGAAAGCGTAATTCCTGGAGAAGCATTCGCGGTCACCTCTCACCTGTTCCGAATCCAGACGATGCATTCTCCAGTCAAAATTTCATGTCCGACAATTTCCAAACATTAAATCTTCCGAATGATTCCGAAGCATTCCGAACGGTTCCGCACCCTGCGGAAGAATTCGGAAAGGTTCCGAACGCTGCGGAAAGCTTCCGCACGCTTAGGAATGATGCGGAACGAAAGCAAGACCACACGCTCACGGTGCGCGAGGTTGCTCGAATGTTTGAGACTGCCGGTGTCGCTCGAACCGAACGCAGCATCATCAATTGGTGTCAGCCGAACAAAACTGGAGTGGCGCGACTGGACTGTTATTTCGACCCGAATGATCGGAAGTATTTCGTGACACCGAAAAGCGTCGAGCTGGCGATTGCGGAAGAAAAGGCGAAAGCAGCCAAACTTCGGCCAGAGATTTCCGAATCCGCTGGAAGCATTCCGAACGCGCCAGAAACCCGCTCCAGCGCCACTCCGCCAACCAACAGTTCGGAAGACGAATCAGGTCGCGTGAGAACTCTCGAACACGAGGTCATGGATTTGAAGATTGTTAACTGCGGGAAAGACTATTTCATCGAACAATTGAAGACGGAACGTGAGGGGCTTCTGGGGCAGCTGATCAGTGCGAGTCACAAGGTCGGCGAATTGGAGACACGATTACTTCAGTTGGGAGCACCCGCCAGCGCAATTGGTAAACCAGATTCCATGTCTGATTCGGAGGATGGTCAGTCCTCGTCGGCTCGTTGACATGGTGGTCTTCCTTTCCGAAGGAAGACGTTTCCCCCTGGGGAGGACTCGGAGGGGGAAATACCAAGGGGGTGGGGAGCGCGCATGTTCCCACGCACAAGAAAACCCCGCTCGGAGCGGGGCTTTCTCAAACGCGTTGAGCTAACGCGTAACCTGACGATTTCAATAACTCGCGACGATGGTCATCGGCTCGCCGGTTTCTCGCTCCTTTCGTTCAGAGAGAACCGCTTTAGGCATTTTGTTTTTTGCGCTTCTGGCTTCTTTGGCGAAGCTCATTCTCGACATCACGAGCCGGGAGATGCTCTCCCCGATCCAAGGCGTCCACGCCCTCGATGAGCTTGGTCTCAAGCTCATCGCGCGTCGAAAAAGAAAGTCGCTTTCTTTGGTCTTCCTGCTCAAGCAGGCGAGAGCTCTCCCGAACGACTTCGCTGGCCGAGCCGTAACGGCCACTCCTTACTTTGCGTGAGACAAACGATTCGAGTTCCTTGGTGAGCGACACATTCATAGGCATGGCTGTGGTGGCTAATTCTTAAGTGGCTCCCTTCTACCAGCGATGGCAAAGAATAGCAAAGTTTGACATCATGCTGCCACTATCCTCTTCGCCATCGCGTCCGAATGTTCGCTCCGCAGATGGCTGTAAGTTTTGGCGATTAGAACGCCGCCGTCCCGATGGCCTTGCCAAGCTGCGATGGTTTTGAAATCGATGCCCAGTTCAACGCACCGCGTGATGAAATGCCGGCGGAGAGAACGCGATGAGAAATTCGGATACTTGAGCCTGGTACAAGCCGCAATCAAGGCCTTTTTCGGATCTCTGACTTTGAACACCGGCTTGCCAACAGCGATGCGCCCACTGGCTTTGAGCCGATCCAGAAACGGCTTGACTTGGGGAAACACGGGAATCGTGAAAGCCGTGTCGGTTTTGCTTCGGTGGAGGGCGATCCGGCCGTTCTCCAAGTCAATGTGCTCGCCGCGCAATGTGTCGCACTCAGCCATGCCGACGCCGGCCAGGGCCATGAACTCAACCAAATCAGCCGTGTCTTGGGCGTGATCCGAATACTGGTTCCTTCGAATATGGCTAAGGATAGCTTGGACTTGTTCGGCAGTTGGTGTGTGTCGTTCCGGGTCTTCTTTGCGCAATGATTTGATTCCTGAGGCCGGAGATTCCGCGATGACCTTGCTGGCCAGCGCGAGTTGAAACAGGTGCTTCACTACGCGAATGTACTCGTTGAACGAGACTTTTTTCATTCGCTGCCGGTGGGGCGCGAGCCACAACTCAACCTGGGCGGGAGTGATGTCCCTAACGAGCACGTCAAAGCCGTGTTTCCAGGTCGCACGGAGTTGTTTAATGAACGATTTCCGTGAGGCACGCGTTTTGCCGTCGAACTTTTCGAGGCTTTCCTCGTAAAGCCGGATCAATTCGGCCAGCGTCATCTTGCCGGCCGCCGCGTCAACCTTGCCCGCCTTTTCCATTTCCTCTTTAAGGCGGCGGCTTGCCAACTCGCGGTCGGTAGTTTTAAGGTTCTTCCAGACGACGCGCTTGGCGTGGCGGAAGACCGCGAAATATGCTTTGCTCGTGGAATAGCGCCAAAGGTTTTCGGCGACCCTAGAATACCTGCCTCGTTTGCTGCTCATAGTTCATGCCCAATATACGCGTTTGGAGCAGCGTTTGGAGCGCGAAGTTTTGAACTATGGGACACTTACCTAACCACTTAAGCCAGAAGTGGTGGAGCCGACAGGAATCGAACCTGCGACCTTCTCATTGCGAACGAGACGCTCTACCAACTGAGCTACGACCCCAACCAAGGGGCGTAAATTGGTCAATTTCCTGACTTTTGCAAGCGTTTCCTTTTTCAAGTTTTCAACCTCACCAACGCGCTTCGCAGACTGCAACCTCTGAAAGATCAAGTTCCCTGCTTGATTTCGACGGATCTCTTGACATCGTTTGCCAATGGCAGCGCCTCAAGCTCCCGTCACTCTCACGCCAGCACAAATTGAAGAATTGGCAACCCGGTTGTCCGATTTTCGGCACAACATCAACAACAACCTTTCCCTGGTGGTCGCAGCGGTGGAACTGATCCGGCGCAAGCCCGATCTTGTGGAGCGAATGTCGGCAAGGATCATGGAACAGCCTACCAAGATCCTTGCCGAGGTGAAGACGTTCTCCGATTTTCTCGAAGCCCGTCTGAATATCGTTCGCGAGTAGCGGGCAATCCTGGCCCGCGCTTCGAAATTAAGTGGAGCCATGCACTAGATTAACCTTCAAGCCCTCGTCGCAACTTTCTGAAATTGGAGTGTTTACTTTGGAGTATGAGTGCTTGCCCGGTGCGTATGGGGATTTTGGCTGTTCTGATCACGGTTGCTGCCGTGTATCGCCACCCTTGGGAGAGGCCATGACTCCACTGGGGCGGCTTGGTGAAAATTGCTTTCACGCCAGACTGCCGCGCCCAGCGCTCGCCGTGGTCTGCTCGATCGGCGGACATGCCAGCTTCAGGACAGACCGATAGCCCCACGCCTGACGCCGAGCTGGTAGGCGCGGTGTTGCGTGGCGACACCGCATCGTTCGAGGATCTCCTGCGTCGCTACCAGCCTCGCATCTTCGCCATGGCACGCCGTTACGCCCGGCGTGAGGATGAAGTGGAGGACATTGTGCAGGAGGTCTTCATCAAAGCGTTCCAAAAGCTTGGAAGCTTCCGGGGTGATGCTCCATTCGAGCACTGGTTGATGCGGCTGGCGGTTCGAATTTGTTATGATTTTCTGCGTGCGCACCGGCGCAATCGCGAGTCTTCATTCTCGGAGATTTCCGAGCCGGACAACAATTGGCTCGAACGCGTGGCCCAGGAGCCTGTTTTGAACGTCGATGATGCGGCCGCAGCCAAGGCGCTGGTGGATGAATTGCTTGCTCGACTCTCGCCACCGGCGCGGATGGTCATCACGCTGCTGGAAATCGAGGAACGGTCTGTGAAGGAAATCGCGGAACTTACAGGCTGGTCGGTGCCTTTGGTGAAAGTCCGGGCTTTCCGGGCGCGGGCGGAGATGCGAAAGTGCCTCCAGAAGTTGACGCGCGCGAAGTATCTGTAACCGCCCTGAATTACGAATCGTCTGCCTTTGTGGCGAATGAACCTGGAAAAGATCCAAAGAAAACTGATCGAAGTGGCGCGCTCCAGCCCACCTAGCGACCGCGTGCCACTCGCATTCGAACGACGAATCATGGCTGCCCTCGCCACGTCGGCGGAGGTTGATCCGTGGCTGGCATTGAGTCGCGCGCTCTGGCGTGCCGCTGTTCCGGCTGTCGGGATCATGTGCATGATGAGTTTGTGGGCGTTGCTGGCTGGCGATCCTTCGTTAATCACGTCTGACAACCTGGCGGCTGACCTTGAAAGCTCCGTCCTCGCACCGTTGGACCAACTCGAGGAAGTTTGGTGAATGCCTGGAAGCCTATCGTGGCCGCGCTCGTGATCTTCGCCGCGGGTGTCGTCACAGGAGGATTGACGGCGCGCCTGGCGGCACCGGCGAGAATTCGTCCGGCACAAAACCCGCCAATCAACCTGGGCGTCCGGCCGGGTCGGGCTGAAATGGTAGAGCGGATGCAGCGCGAACTGAGTCTGACCGAAGTCCAACGTGAGCGGATTGATGTCGTCGTTCGCGAGAGTCAGGAACGCACGCGGCAGCTTTGGGAGGGCATCGCGCCGCAGGCTCACGCCGAACACAAGCGGGTCCGCGAGCGGATTCGCGAGGAGCTGTCACCGGAACAACGAACCAAGTTCGACGAATCTTTCCGACTCCGGGAAATGTCCGGGCTCGGACGGCTGGGATCCGATGCGCGAGACAAAAGGCGCCCGGAGGAGCGAAGGGGGCCTCGTGGCAAGGGTGAACCCGATGCATCTCGAACGAAGAAGAACTCCTCCGAGCCACGGTAAGCAGTCGCGAGCGTGCGCGGCATCCGCCAAAGGGACCCCGGTGGTTCTCGAAATGAGGAACCTCAGGGCTCGTTGAGCGGGTAGCGGCGCAGACCCGTCACCTGACAAAAAACGCGGGCAATGAACAAGGGGTTGTTTTTCAGGTACCGCTTCCAGAGGCGGCGAGGCTCAGAGCAAAGCCGGTAGAACCACTCCAGTCCGCTTCGTTGCATCCAACGGGGGGCTTGCTTGATCTTGCCGCTATGAAAGTCGAATGCCGCTCCCACTCCGACCATGAGCGTTGCGTTCAGTTTCGGCAGGTACTGCGCCATGAACTTCTCCTGTTTTGGTGTGCTCAATCCGACCCACAGGAAATCCGGGCGCGTCGATTCCACCATTCGCGCCAGTTCAGTTTCTTCCTCTGTGTTCAGGGGCCGGAAAGGTGGCGTGTAAGTCCCCGCAATCTGCAAACCGGGAAAACGTTCCTGTAGTTTTGATCTGAGTTCCCCGGCGACTCCGGGACCGCCGCCGTAAAGGAAATGACGCCAGCCACGGGCCGGGCTGGATTCGCATACCAGAGCCATCAGGTCCGGTCCGTACACGCGATCCATTTCACGATGACCGGCCAGTTTTCCCATCCAGACCATCGGCATTCCGTCGGGCGTGCAAAGAAATGCGGCATTGAGAATCTCTCGAAACCGGGGATCGGCCTGTGCTTCGCTCACACCATGCACTCCCGTTATACAGATGTAACCCTTGCGCCTTTCGGCTATTGCCTTCGTAATCGCTTCGAGCGCGCTCCGGAGGTTCAGGACGCTGAGACCGACCCCGAGCACATTGACGCGCTTCACGTTTTCCGAGGGAGAGGCAAAAAGCCGATGCACAGGTTCAGGATTCTTCACAGCGGATGAGTGCATGCCACTTTGGTTCAGATTGCTCGCTGTCGCGCCATCACCACTCGCCGCGCCGTTGGAAGCGTTCCCGGGCTGCCTTGCCAAACTCAGCGCTGGCGACGTCGATCTTACTCAGGATTTCCTCCATCGTGCAGCCGTTCGAACTCCGCGCTGCAGCGATGACTGTCTTGCACTCGTTGGTGTCCATGAAACGCGCCGCGTCCAGCACGTGTGGAAGCTCTTCTTGCGTCAGTGCCATGAACCCATGTTTGTCGGCGTGGATCAATTGTCCCGGCTCAATGCGCTGGCCGAAGACCTCGACTTCGCAGCCCCAGCGGACCGGAACGACGTGGGCATGCCCCACACAGAGCCGGCGGGCCAGCGCCTTGAATCCGGCATTGGTCATCTCATCCAGATCACGAATGGCACCGTCCGTGATTGTGCCCACGCAGCCCAGTGAGCGATGGATATTGGAATTCACTTCTCCCCACATCGATCCAATTACGCGCGGTTTGTCCAGATCCTGCACGACGACAATTTTCGGGCCCGGCTGGCTCGCGACGTAACGGCGGTACTCGGAGGACGCCTTCGGATTCTTCTTCGGATGTTCCGGATTGCCCGGCTCGATCACCACCGTCACGGCGTAGCCGACCATCGGCCCCATTTGCGGCATGAAATCCCGCGTCTCCTCGATGTTGATCCCATCCCGCGAGCGATCCCTTTTTGTGATCTGCTCCCAGCCGTTGTAAATCGTCGGTGTGTTCCAACGTTTGAGCAGGAGCAGGTCGCTGTGGGGAAGATTGAAAGTTGGTTCAGACATGGCGGCATGGTTCGCCGGGTGGGTTCAAGGGTCAACACGGAATCAGGAAATTTCACCGCTGGTGCGCAGTGTAACTGAAACGAACGATCTCAAACGAGCGGCAATATTGACGTCGCAGAGATGGTTTTGGACAGGTCTGCCGCAGCCCCACACAACGTTTATTGGGTGGGGCGCTTGGTCTCCTGATAATTCAGCAGGTAGGCGCGGCGCTGGTCCGCGAAATTCTTGAGGCTGATGGTTCCGCCGCCGCCCGGACCGAACCCCCGGCCTTCGATGTCTTGAGTGAGGCTCTTTTCAAAGTCTTCCGTTGTCTCCAGCTTGCGCGTGTCCGCTTTCACATCCTCGGCGATCAATGCATGGTAACGTTCGGCAATCGGGCCGAGTGTATTCCAGTCGAGCCATTTTTCCGCGATGTTTTTGACATAGCCAAGGTAACGCGCCCGCAACGATGGCACGGCCAGAAGTTTTGAGATGAGCGGTTTGTTTTCGTCGTTCACCGCGAGGAGAGGGTCCAGCTCGACACCCTTGATCGGCTGCCCGCCGCCAAACCCGGGACCACCTCGCCCGCCCGGACCGCCGCCGCCACGGCCCCCAAACCCTGGTTGAGGCAACGCAGCCGAGAGACCGGTGCGGAGCTTTTCCTCATTGAGCGAGCCACTCTTGTCGGAGTCCCAATCAAAAGCCCATTTCTCGAAGGTCGTCTTGAGTTCGTCACGAGTGAGGGAACCGTCCTTGTTCACGTCCGCAGCCGTGAAGATGCCGGGGCCGATGAATCTGCCAGGCCCAAACCCGCGTCCGCCACCGGGAGGGCCGAACCCTTGTGGAGCCGGGAGGATTTCTCCAAAGCGCTCCGCGAATTGATCCTGATTAAGCTTGCCGGCTTTGTCGGCATCCAGCTTGTCAAACCATGCCTCGGCGAGTGCGCCGAGCTCTGACTTGCTAAGTTTCTGGTCCGCATTCTTGTCGCCCTGAGAGAGCATTTGCGGAGCGAGCATCATTCCCGGCCCGCCGCCGCGACCGCCGCGACCGCCCCCTCCGAAGCCAGGCCCTCCCGGCCTGACGAACGTTTCGTTGATGTCCGCCGGAAGAATGTGGAAACGCCCCTTCTCATCCTGATAAATGCTGTAGTCGCTCGTGCGAATCCAGTAGCCGTCGTTGTTGATGAGCGCGTTGTCGAGCGCGATGAATTTCAGAGCGCCATCGATATCGAGGAGCGGGCTTAACGCCTCCTCCAGCTTCTCGGGTGAAGTTTCCGTGAGGACTTTGCACATCTTGATGAAGGAAGCCCAAACCTTGGGATCATCCTTGGTCTTGATCGTGTAAATCCGTTTGTAAGCCGCGGGATCATCGCCGAGATAGCTCAAGCGCCCCTGGCCTCCTGGGCTGCCCCGCACTTTCCATCGCTCGCCTTTGGTCGTTCCGAACTGGTCCTTCGTGAAATCCTTGTTGAACTGTTCGATGCTCACGTAGATGCCCCAGTTCTCACCGTTGATGACAACGCGAGTGAAATTGGCCCTGGGTGCCGGAATGTAATCCCGTGCGATGTCGGAAAACAGGACCGCACGAAGAAAGCTGGCATCTTCATGCGAATTGATGAGATTCAGTGTGCGATAGCCGCCGATCTGCTGGTCCTTGTGCGCGAAATCGAGCGAAAGGTTCAGCGACCGCTTCTGACCTTCGCCAACCATCCCGTAAGAGGACATGCCCCTGAAGTGAATTCCCACATCCTTGTAAGTCTTGCCGTCCACGGTGAGTTTTGCCGGCACCTCAACGTCCGTGGCATGGAAATCTGAAAGCTCCTTTTCCCAGTCTGCATTCTCGAATTCGAGGAAAAAGGTTCGCAGCGTCTTGCCATCGTATAGCGGTGCGTTCGGGAAGGTCTTCACATCTGCCGGTGCGATCTTCGCGCCGGGTTTCGCCGGCTCTTGATTGCCGCCCGGCCCCCCACGGCCACCGCGGCCGCCGAAGCCACGCGGGCCCCGGCCTTCAGCTTTTTCCTTTTGAAGAAAAGCGCGTGCCGCCTTGCGCTCTTCATTGTTGAGGCGTCCATCGCCATCCTTGTCGAACTGCTTCAGGAGTTTCGTTTGCTGCCCCATCATCCCGCCGCCAAACCCGCCACCGCCACGAAAACCGCCAGGGCCACCTGGCCCAAATGGCGGCGCTCCCTCTGCGCCGGGAGGGCCGTTCGGTTGCGGCGGGTTCGGCGGCGCTTGGGCCAGCACGCGATGCGTCAGGGAGATGCTCAACGCAAGGGCAATCAAAATGGTTTTCCGTGGATGTGTTTTCATAAACTAAATTCTTCGTCGCGTGTTCGTCACACCTTCGTTACATCAGACAATCTCGATGAGCCGGTAGTTACAGGCAACCTGACATTCCATCTCCTTGCGGAATGAGTTCCGATATCCTCCCGCATGGATACGTGAACCACTGGCTCTTGCCACGGGGCTTCGGTCAGGGAGCCACGCGGTAACGCCAGAAGAGCTGATTCCCACCCGGAAGAGCAACGGTGAAAACTGTTCCATCGCCATCTGCGATCACTTCAACGAGATTTTCCCAGACAGCAGAGTTCACGTCATCGGCGGCCTCGAGGAAATAGTGACGGCCAGCAATTGTGCGCAGTCCAAGCGACACTCCCCCGGAATCCAGCGTCGGCATCCCAATCGTCATGGGAACCACCATGACATGTGCGGCTGCACTCGCCACCGTGCCGCCCGGACCGGAGATGGTGACCGTGTAATCGCCGGCGGCAGTTGAGTGCGCTGAGTTCACCGTCAGAGTGGATGCCGTGCCGCCTGGCAGCTCGATGCCATCTCGTTTCCATTGATAACTGAAAGGCTCGCTTCCTTCCACCGCGACAGCAAGAACCAGATTTTCACCGCCGTGCAGTGTGATGTCGGATGGTTGTGTCGTTATGCTGGTTGGAGTCACGGCTGTTTTGATGCGCAAAGTGGCTGTCGCACTTCTCACGCTGCCCGCGGAATTGCTGGCCACAACCGAATAGTCTCCCGCATCGATTGGGGTCACTGGGTCCAGGGTCAGCGTCGCGGTCGTGGCATCCGTGATTGGAGAGCCGCCGTGGTTCCACTGGTACGTTGGCGGTGGGGAACCTGATGCGGCCACGGTGAAGGTGAAGTTCCCGCCTTCGACCACATCCTCGCCCACGGGCTGCACAGTGAGCATGGGAGGTTTTTCGCCTCCGGTGACCGTGAATGTGAGTGTGAAGCTGAGTGCTCCTCCGCCAGCGTTGGAAAACCAGGATCTCCCTGAAAGCCGAAGAATGACCCATCTTGAAATGCCACGCGCGTCCCGTTCGCATAATCATCGAACGACACTCCCCGAAAGCTCGGCCCATAAAAATCGGCGGCGGCTCGGGGCGGATGGAGGAGGCGCAACAGAATTGTAGTGATCAATGCCAAAAGGTGTCCACGGCGGCAGATCATCATTCCCGACAAGCTCATTCGTCACAGTATTCTAGCCCTACCCAGTTTCACGCCATTCATGATCGTGATGGCGAGTCTTGGAGACGCCACCGAACTCAAGAGGCTCCGAAGAGAAGCAAAGTTTTTACTCATTCGTCACCCGTTCGTGGCATGGGACAGTCGCGACATTTCACAGGTTACAAGCATGGAGCGATGGACTGCGGACGGCGTGGTTGACAACTCCGGCGTGTGCCTTCACGAATGGATCGTAGCGATGCAACAGGAGTCTGGCTGGCCTTTTCGCTAAAGCCTGTGAGCTTGGGGACGATATGATACGGATGCGCGGTGGATTTCGGACATATTTTCTGGCGGCAGCCGTTGCTGTCTCGATCCAGGCACGCGGGGCCTTTTCTGAGTCCCCGGACCTCCGTCGGCAGGTCGAGGCTGGAAAGCTTCCGCCCCTCGATAACCGTCTCCCGACGGCTCCGTTGGTCGTGACTCCTCTTGAGAAACCCGGCAAGTACGGCGGCACCTGGCGGATGGTGGTGGCTGGTTACGATGATGCCGCGGCGCTGTCGCGGAGCCTGGCCTACGAACATCTTGTCCGCTGGGATCCGAACTGGTCGCGCGTGGCACCCAATTTGGCGAGTGGCTGGACCGTCAATACCAACTCTACGGTGTATCGGTTCCAGTTGCGTCCAGGAATGCACTGGTCCGACGGTCATCCATTCACAGCCCGTGATATCGTGGCGTGGATGGATGATGTGGCTCGAGATCCTGAGGTGACGACAGTCCCGCCGGGCTGGCTCGTCGTGGGCGGACAGCTGCCGCAATGCACTGCGCCGGACGATTTCACAGTTGAGTTCCAGTTCCCGGCGCGCAATGCGCTTTTTCTCGAACAGCTCGCGGGCATGAGGGCCAATGAGTTGACCCGTTATCCTTCCCACTACTTCCGGAAGCTGCATCGCCGGCACAATCCGGAGGGTGCGGCGGAACTGATGCGGCGGACCGGATTGCCCTGGGCTGAGGCGTTCAAGACTGCCTATACGCCCTGGACCTGGCGGAATGTGGGTGTTCCAACACTCGATGCGTGGATTCTCGCCACCGCCTATGCGCCGGGCACGCCCACTGTGGTCGCGGTGCGGAATCCGTACTACTGGAAAGTGGATACCCTGGGCCGGCAACTACCCTACCTCGACGAAGTGAGAGTTGACGTCGTGGCGGACAACAGCGAACTCCTCAAACGGGCGGTGGCAGGGCAGATCGATTACCAGCGCGAGAACTTCAACAACGTGGCGAGCACCACGGCGTTGCGAGAAGCTGAACGAGCGGGACGGATCCGCACCGTCGGACTGATCCCGTCGGCGCCCAACCCGATCGCGATCTGCTTGAACCTCGTCCACCGTGACCTGGTGATGCGAAAGGTGCTCAGTGATCGGAACGTGCGCATTGCGCTTTCAGAGGCGATTGATCGGCAGACCATCATCCAGCAGCTCTTTGGTGGCGAAGGAAGGCCCTGGCAGATAGCTCCGCGCCCGGAATCGCCTTATCACAATCGACACCTCGGCGAGCAATACACGGAATTCAAACCCAAGATTTCGACCCGACGCCTGGAAGAGGCTGGATTGCACGCGAGTGAACCTGGCGGGGTGCGCAAATTACCAGACGGCCGGTCGTTCCACCTGAAGATTGCGGTACCGGGACCGGACATTCTTGTTGTGCGGATGATCCTGGAGGGGGTGAAACGCGACTGGCTGGCAGTCGGCGTCGCCATGGATTGGGAAACTCTGCCACGCGAGGAATTCTACAGCGTCGTCGACCAGAACCGCCATGACGGCGCCATCTGGTCGAGTGGTGGGGGGTATGCCGCGACGCTCGAACCGGAATACTTTGTGCCCGTCACATTTGAACGGCTTGGCGCTCTCCGCGTGTTCTACGCGGTGCCGTGGGCGAGGTGGTTCATCGATCCGCTAGCCTAACTTCCCTGACGGTTGAGCAAAATCCCGAATGATTTGAGAGTTGTCTCAAATGTTCCGGGCTACAAATCCGCCCAAGCTGGCGGTTGCGAGAATAATTTTAGCAAATCCAACTCGGTCAGTTGCTCATTCAAATTCCG
>SIBF01000007.1 GCA_009695275.1 Pedosphaera sp.
TTCAGCAGCGATTAAAAATCGCCGGCGCTTGGTGGACGCTCTCCAATGCCGAAATCATGCTCCAACTCCGAACCACACGAGCCAACCATGATTGGGACCGATACTGGCTCGAATTGGCAAAAAACTGACCGACAGAAAGAATCGCACCCAAAGAAAAGCTGCGCACTGGCACTCCATGGACGCCCATGTTACGTTCAGCCGTCATGGCGAACAAATTCTACGTCCCGGGCCAGCAACGCGCCGACAAAGTCCACGACTTGTTCGCAGCCGTGGCCCCCCGCTATGATCTCATCAATGACCTCCAGAGCTTCGGCCTTCACCGGGTTTGGAAACGCCGCCTGGTCCACATGGCCCGGGTACGCCCTGGAGACGCCGCCCTCGATCTCTGCTGCGGCACCGGAGACATCGCTTTTGCCCTGGGCGCGCGGGGTGCCAATGTGGTCGGCCTCGACTTCAGCGCCGCGATGCTGGAGGGCGCGCAAAAAAGATCCGAAAGCAATGCCAGAGTCACTTTCCTTCGCGGGGATGCTCTTCAGCTTCCATTTCCGGACAACCAGTTCGATATCGTCACGATAGGCTACGGGCTCCGCAATCTGGCGAACTTCGAGACGGCACTGTCCGAGATGCTTCGAGTGCTCAAGCCGGGAGGAAGGCTTCTGATTCTGGACTTCGGCAAGCCTGATAACCGGTTGTGGCGGCAGTGCTATTTCACTTACCTTCGTTGGATCGTGCCCGTCTTTGGACGCCTGTTCTGCGGCGACTCGGCCACACACGCTTACATCCTGGAATCGCTCAAGCATTACCCGGCTCAGAACGGGATTGCCGCACTCATGGCCGAGATGAATTGTGAAGAGGTGAAGATCCTGAATCTGCTCGGCGGGCTCATGAGCATCAACCACGGCGTCAAAGGCACCGAGGCGTGAACCCGATAAAGTAGCCTCCGTGGCAACTCGAGCTACTGGGTCATATCTTCCATGAGCGACAAAGCGGTCGCTTCGCAGACTTCCCGCACATCGAAATAATGAACATTCGCGCAGTCTGCTTGTCCGGGAGTGATCCCTCCTTGCGTTCTCGAATGCGGCAGTTGTTTTTGTTCGTCGCTTTTTGCGCCTGTGTCACTTTCGCGCCGTCGCCAGTCGTGCGCGTAGTCTCCGAGTGCTCGGTGCGGACTGAAAGTTTCAACCCGGTGGAATAATCCCCCAGCTCACAATTCACAAAGATCAACATTCGAGGTGACACCGTTTTTGCAAACGCCTCTTTGAATTTCCCAATGACCATCTGCGCCTGTTCGAGCGTTACCAAAAACGAATGTCCTGGCGCGGGCCGTTGCTCGTAAACGTAGGCACCGGCCAGAGGTGGGGAGATGTTACTGGCGGCGGCAACGACCGGAGGAAGGGGCGGCAGGATCCTTCGCAACGCGTTTCCGGGCGGCTGCGGACAATGCCACTCCGGCAATCATCAAGTAGAGAACGCTTGGCGTTTTCATATCAGGAAATTTCTTCAATCCATGGCGAAGGACATGCTTAACGAGCCTGTCGCACCCGGATCGTGTACTTGGCCGCTTGATTGTTCATCGAAGTAAATCTCGCGGTTTCCTGGCCGTTCTCGGTGAGGAAGAACGATTGAAACGGCGTGCTATCAACTACGAAGCCTTGGGCATCCTTGAACTCGCAATTGATCTGCACCTGAACCCGGCGGTTCTCGCGATTGCGGACATTCGCAGCCACCTCCAGCCGCCCGTCCGGCAGTCGCTTCTCCTGAATGCCGGAGGATGTGACGGAACGTTGGACGCCGGAATCGAGGAGGACGAAGTTCAACTGGTTTTCGTAATCGTACTTGGTGGCGTTCACCGGCGGCTTCGCGCCCGGCGATTGGCATCCAGCCAGGAAGAGACTCGCGGCAAGTGAGGCGATGAGCAGAAGGTTTTGTTTCATAATGGTTTTGAAGTTTGCGAGTGGTCGCTGACGAATACAACCGTGTCGCGCGGTTCGGGCGCGACGTTGAGAGTCACCGTTTTGGTGAGCCGGGGAATGATCATGCCCATGGAATCAAGGAATTCCACCGTCGCGAGATGCTGCCCTGCGGGCAAAACGGCTGCGGCAAAACTCAAATACTGCGGCAGCGTCTCCCAGCAACGCGTATCCGCTGCCGGAGTCGTAGCGGACGAAATGATCTTTCCCAGCAGGCCTGCCGCGACCAGTCCCAGCCCCACCTCGCGCGTGTTTCGATTCTGGGCAACCACGATGCCACTGACGAGCGCCGCAGTCCCCACGGCGTCAGTGGCGGACTTGAACACAGCCTTATTGGCAAGCACGTGATCCATCACGCGTCCTCCACGAGTGGTAGCCTGGAAGTTCAGGTCGTCGTAAGGGGCCAGCAAAATGATCTGCTCTCCGACCATGAGACGTGCGGAATGCACAGCCGACGGAACCGTGCGAAATCGAAGTTCCTCGCCGTCGCCGCCTGTGGCGTATTTCGTCGGACCTTTTCCAAACTCGACGAAGAAGAGAACATTGGCTTTGCTGTCGTAAGGCTGCAGCGCCCCTCCCTTGAAAGTCGATTGAGCACGTTTCAGCGCGTCGGAACCGTCGCCGGCGAGTTTCGTCGTCACCAAGCCATCAAGGTAGTCGAGCAGAACGAAGTCGCCTGCATACTGCTTGTTCTCGACATCGCCATCTTGAAACTGCGCGTTACGAAAACAAGCCCTGGCGTTATCAGGCTCGCCGTCCATCCAGTAGAGAATTCCGCGATAGTAATTCGCCATCGCTCTCTCGTAAGGCTCTCCACGAAACGCCTTGCGAGACTCCTCCTGAAAGTAGCCCCGTGATTTCCTTGCTTCCTTGTCGCCCGAAGAAATCGAACCCACGGTGAGGAGTGCATCATCGAGCAGGGATTTTGCCTCAGTGGTTTCGCCGCGCCGCATTGCCGCCAGCGCCGTCCGGTATTGCCACCACACTTTGTCCCTGGCTGGGCCGCCGGCAATGGCCGTCTTGCCGTCTGTCACCGCATCTCCCGTCGGAGTCCACGCCGATTTGGCGGGTCTCGAACTGACGCAACCAGACAGCGCCAAACCGAGAGAACTGAGCAAAAATAAATGCCGGAATTTCATCGAAGCGCGCCTTCCCTTGCTCTAGCGGTAAGCCGCGTCTTCCAATCCCTGCTTTTTGATCTCAGCCTGATCTTCCCAAATAATGTCGCTTGTTCGAGCATCCACCAACTGGAATGTGTAAAGAACGTAATCGCTGGTGCCCTTCGATGTTCTTGTGGACAAGCCCTGAAGTTTGCCCGTGAGGAAGAAATCTGCCCCCTTAAGCTCAACCACCTGCGGATCGCTGCTGCTGGTCACCTGACCGGATCGCTTCAAATCGCGCTCTCGCTCCAGAGCAGCCATCTGATCGCGCGCGAGGAACCGGACTTTACCCGCCGCCTTCGTGTTGAGTTCCGCGCGAATCTTTGTGAGGAAAATTCCCTTGTTGATCGGGAACCGCGTCTCGTTCTGGACCGGCTGCAGTACGATCCGAGGAATTCCCTGCGCACCGGCTATTTCCGGCGTCTTCAAGATGCTTCGAGCCATCTTGTCAGCCACCGTTACAAGATCCTGTGATTCGACGCCAGTTCCGGCAACGAATCCGCGCTCGTCACCTTTCATCTCGGTGACCGGCACGCCCGACGGATTTTGAACGCCGGTCGAAGCGCAACCCGCAAGCAATGCGGCAACGACGGATGAACTGATCAATTTCATTTTGTTGGAAAGAATTGTTTTCATAAAATTCAGGTGCGGACTTCTAGCGACTCCATCGCAGGAGTCAATTCATCGGCCGAAGAGGGCGTTTGCCGCGGACATGCGTGATGGTAAACCGGGCTGAACTGCATTTGGCTTGGTGCCTGATTCAGGTGCAGGAGTCTCAGCTGCGGGAACTGTCTGCGCCGTCGCCATAGTTTGTTTGATTGCTGGCACATAAACCATGGGCTCAATAGTTCCTGGAACCCGCTGCATCATTGTCCCTCGGCGAGCCGCATCATCTGCAATGGCACCAAGCGCAAATCCACCAGCCGCGCCAATCGCCAGGCCTTCCGCGGTCCTCCGACCACTATTGTGTCCGATGATTCCACGGGCAATCCCTCCCAAAATCGCTCCGTTCAACGTCTGGCCAGGCTGCTCGACATACAGCGGGTAATCGGTGCCGGAATAGTAGCCCGGAGAATAACCCGCGCCCGGGGATCCTTCAAGAGCACTGATGGCAATGGCACCCAGCAATAAACCGGATCCGGCCCCAATCCCAATACCTTCAGCCGTCCGACGACCGCTGTTGTGCCCGATCGCACAGCCGATCAAGCCTCCGATGACGGCGCCGCTCAAAGCATCCGGAGGGAAAATCTGCGCTTTAGCGGGCCGCACAACAACCAGAGTTAGTAACACCAGAAAACCTTGTCTAATAATTCTCAATCGTCGGTTTGGACGGCCAGACTTGACGCATATTCAGCAGCACGTTTGCACTGACGACCACCATGGGGGAACTTTCACTGCCTCGTGTCCGCATCTGGTACTGCTGACTTTTCATCGCGAACCAGTTCGGCAGTTCCTGTAGGCGTCCGATGCGCACGGAGACCGACACCAAGCCCTGATTGCCACAGCCTTCGCCCGCTGCTAGAACCCTCCTGTGCCGCGTGCAACCGACAAACTTTGGACATCACTTTCGAAAGCCAGGACCTTCTTCCTCATCGCCGGACCGTGCGTCATTGAGAGCGAAAAGCTCTGCCTGCAAATTGGCAGCTCGCTGCAGAAGGTGTGCTCGAAGTTGAAGATCCCTTACGTCTTCAAAGCAAGCTTCGACAAAGCGAATCGTTCGTCGGGAAAATCGTTTCGTGGCCCGGGCATCGATCAAGGATTGAAAATCCTGGCCCGCATCCGCGAGAAACTCGGAGTCCCGGTGCTGACTGACATCCACACCGAGACCGAGGCATATCTCGCAGGCGAAGTCGTGGACATCCTGCAAATACCCGCCTTCCTCTGCCGTCAGACCGACCTCATCGAAGCCGCCATTTGCACCGGCAAGATCGTGAACATCAAGAAGGGGCAATTCCTCGCGCCACAGGACATGAGGAACGTGGTGACCAAAGCGCGTGAATTCGGTGGCACACGTCTGCTTCTGACCGAGCGCGGTTCCAGTTTCGGCTACAACAATCTGGTAGCGGACATGCGCTCGATTCCGATCATGCGCCAGCTCGGATGCCCGGTCATCTTCGACGCGACGCACTCGGTCCAGCTTCCGGGCGGACAAGGCGACCGCTCCGGTGGACAGCGGGAATTCGCGCCGGTGCTGGCAAGCGCTGCCATTGCCGCCGGCACCAATGGTGTGTTCATCGAGACTCACCCCAACCCCGACAAAGCCATGAGCGATGGTCCAAACATGATCCCCCTCCGTGAGATGCCAGAGCTGCTCGCGAAACTGAAACGTATTCACGAGGCTGTAATCCGCCGTTAACCACTCGACAGATCATCCGGGCGGAATGACTCTTTGAACCTGATGACCAATCCAGCCTCACCCCTGGTGCCACCACTCGCGAACAGCGCGCTGGCGCTTCGGTTCAGCCGCGTGCGGCTCTTTCTGTGCGATGTGGACGGCATCCTCACCGATGCCTCCGTGTTCATGGGAGGCGGCATGGAATTCAAACGCTTCAACATTCGCGATGGCCTCGGCTTGCGGTTGCTTCAGAAGAGCGGAGTCAAAGTCGGCTGGATTTCCGCCAGGCCATCGGACGCCACCAAACAGCGCGCTGATGATTTGAAAATAGATTTTCTCTCCCAGTCAAGCGCCCCAAAGGTTCAGGCAACATCCGAACTTCTCGAAAAGGCCGGCTGCCAATGGGAGGAAGTCTGCTTCATGGGCGACGATGTCGTGGATCTCGGACTCCTGCGGCGTGTCGGCCTCGCCGTTGCCGTTGCGGACGGCATCCATGAGACGAAAGCCTCCGCGCACTATATCACTCATGCACCCGGCGGGCATGGAGCCGTCCGTGAAGTGGTGGAACTTATCCTGAAGGCGCAGGGTAAATGGGATCAGTTGATCGCAGAATTCTCGGCTTGATGACATGAAGCTTAATTCCCCTGTCCTGCTGCTCGCGGCGCTCATTCTCGGATTTCCGTTGATGTCCACCAACGCAAGAGCGGCGGATACCATCGCGCCGCGCCGCGCCGCCATGAAGAACTGGAGCGCCAGCCCGACGGACCAGCAAGGTCGGATCTCTTACATCCGCGGCTCCGAGGCGCGCCTGCTTCCGAACAGCCAGGTGGATGTGACAGGCATGACCATCCAAACCGATCCAGCCAGTCCAAAGAATGTCGTCATCAAAGCTGCTCGCTGCATTTACGACACCCGCAGGGAAATTGCCTGGGGCGATGGAGAACTGACCTTGAACACTTCAGACAATCAGATCGCCGTGAAAGGGAGGGGTTTTCTTTGGCTGAAGAATGAATCGCGCCTGATGATCTCGAACGCGGTTGAAACAATTGTCCAGAGGAGGCCCACCGCGAATTCAAAGACACCCGCCTCAAGCGATCCCAACTTGGCCAACGCGATCAAGATCACCGCCGGCAACCTCGAATACCAAGAAGCGGACAAGGCAACGTTTCGTGACAATGTGCTCGCCACCGAAACCGATGGCTCCGTGCGTTGCGACACACTGACGATTAAGTTGGGGGGCCAGGGAGCCGAGCGCCTCCGCCAGATCGACGCCGAAGGTCATGTCGAGATCACCCAGGACAAGTCCCGCGCGTCCGGACGCAAGGCCACTTACGCCGTCGATGGCGAGAAGGGAGTTCTGCAACTCACGGGTGATGCGGTCTGGAAGGATGGTGTCCGCGATGTGACGGCGGACTTGCTCGTCCTTGATCGAATCCACGACATGGTTCGAGCCGAAGGACACGCCCGGATCAAACTCCCTCGCCGTGGCCTGGCGTCGGCTGGCCTGCTGACTGCGGCGGCAGCGCCGCCCGCTGCGGTCTCCGGCAACGACCTCGTTGAAGTCAGCTCCGATCTCATCACCATGCAGCTTGCTGCGAGCGGCGCTCAAGTGCAGCGGATCGAAGCACGAAAGAACGTTGTGATTTCAGATGCGACGGATGGCTCGCGCGCGACTGGAGACCTCGCGGTTTATGACGAGCTTGCGGGAACACTCGAACTTTCGGGACGCCCTGCCTGGGAAAGTGGCGGACGGATCATCCGTGGTGACACGCTGACGATCGACAGGACAAATCGAGTGTTTCGATCGATCGGAAACAGTTTCGTACGCCTGCCCATGGCGACGCTTGGACGCACTTCGATGCTGCAACTCGACGCGGCCGCGCAGAAGACCACTGCCGGTGCCACCAATCAGTTCGTCGAACTGACTTCCGACGTCTTCGAGTACCACACGAACCGGCTGGAATTCCGCGGCCTGGTGCTCGCCCGACTCCTTGAAGCTGAAACGCGCAAGGCGGAAATGGACTGTGGCACTCTCATCCTGCGCATGGGACAACGGCTCGAAAGTTTGGAAGCCTCCGGCAACGTGACCGTAAGGCAGATTCCCCCGCCCGGCATATCTGCGGATCAATTCCTCAAACAAATCACATCTAAGACACTTTATGCTAAAATGCGCGCCGACGGACGACTCGAGTCCCTCGTTGCGGACGGAAGAGTGCGCGCTCTTCAGATCACGCCCGGCCGGAACGGCGCGAAGCCGCTCTCCACGAAACTACAGAGCGACACAATCACCGCTCAACTCGACCCGGCGACAAACCGCATCGGCCGGATCGTTGCCGAACACAATGTCATCATTGAGCAAGACGCACGCTCCGCTCGGGGAGCACGAGCCGCTTACGATGGAGGAACCCAGGTTCTCGAACTTACTGGCAACCCGAGCGCCACGGCTGCCGAAGGCCGGATCACTGAAGCCGACGCTCTCATCTGGGATGCAGGCAGGCAACAGCTGCGCATCAAAGGGAAATTCAAATCCGAATGGGATCGAACGGCGATCCGAGCTCAGGCAGGTCCCGGCTCGAAGTCGGCGAAGGCACCATGACTTCGCAACATCACATGCCATGCGTTCACCGGAGCGCAGGTTTTACGCCGCTTCAGCGCCAGGATCGAATTAAGCCACGCGGCAGGTTTGGTTATCGAAGCGGCCTGAAGGCCGCGCTCCTGGCTCCGGCACGACAATACTGCTTCCATACTCTCTACACTCAATGAGCCTGCTCACAACTCACAAACTGGTCAAAGCATACAAACAGCGCCGCGTGGTAAACGGCGTCTCCATCCAGGTTTCGCCGGGCGAAATCGTAGCCCTACTTGGGCCCAATGGCGCGGGCAAAACCACAACCTTTAACATGGTGGTGGGCGTTGTCCGTCCGGACGAGGGGGATGTGCATTTCGACGGCAAGATCGTCACCGCTTTCCCCATGCACCAGCGAGCCCGGTTGGGCATTGGATACCTGACTCAGGAACCATCAATCTTCCGCAAACTGACCGTCGAGCAGAACATTCTCGCCATCCTTGAAACGTGCAAGATGGACGCAAAGGAAAGACAGATCCGCCTGCGGCATCTTCTGGACGAACTGGACCTGGCGCGGCTCTCGAAGAGCGTCGCCTACACACTCAGCGGCGGAGAAAAGCGGCGACTGGAGATCACGCGGGCGCTCGTCACCAGCCCGAAATTGCTGCTCCTGGACGAACCGTTCAGCGGCATCGATCCGATCGCAGTTTATGAAGTTCAGAAAATTGTGCGCCGTCTGCGCGACCGTGGACTCGGCATTCTCATCACAGACCACAATGTTCGTGAAACTCTAAAGCTGATCGACCGCGGCTACCTGATTCTCAATGGCGAAGTCCTGCGCGAGGGCACCGCCGATTTTCTCGCCAATGATCACAAGGCCCGTGAAATTTACCTCGGCCCGGAGTTCAATCTCTAAACCTGGTTCTCAAGCCATACCCGAGTGCTAAAATTGACTTGGGCAGTTGCTTTGTTAGCGTGGCCGGGAGCGCACGTATGGCCGATCAGTCACTTTCCAAACTCAACCGCTTCCGGGCGGAGGCGCTCTCATTGCTCGATGGCAATGAGCCTGACACGGAATCTTACCAACGGTTGCCGCGCTGGCGACACGTGGCCTACTTCTGCGTGCGCGTCCTCCACGGCTTCAATCGCAATCGATGTTCCACCCGTGCCGCGGCACTGACATTCACCACGGTCCTCGCCCTGGTTCCGATTTTGGCGGTCATGTTGAGCATCTCGACAGCATTTGCGCAAAAGGACTCCGCCAATCTCCGCAAACTTGTCACCGACACGATCGAAACAACCGCACCCCAGCTCAAGGAGATCGAAGGCGTAACCAAGGTCATCGACCTGATCTTCAGCTCGATCGAAAACTTTAAGTCCGGCAGCCTCGGCGTCACCGCGGTCCTTGCCTTGATCTTTGTGGCGATTTCTCTTTTGAGCAGCATCGAGACGACTCTCAACGATATCTGGGGTGTCAGCCGGGGTCGAACCTGGGCTGCCCGCGTCGTTCATTACTGGGCGGCAATCACACTGGGACCGATGCTGCTGCTGGCGGCCGCAGGTGTCGCAACATCAAGCCAGCTCCCGGTATTTCGTCACATGCTGGAAGTGCTGTCCACGGAGTATCGGATGGGTTTCGTCGCGGACGTGTTGAATTTTGGCACCAGCTACTTCTTGCCTTTCCTCATTTTAAGCGGCGCACTGACGGCGATGTACGCGCTTCTTCCAAACACCAAAGTCCAATGGCAGGCGGCTCTCGCCGGGGCGCTTGTCGCCGGAGCGCTCGTCCAGCTCAACAGCACTTCCAACATTCTCTACGCTTCGCGCGTTACACGTGACAAATCGATTTACGGCGGACTGGCCGCCTTGCCACTGTTCCTTGTCGGCCTTTACCTCTCCTGGACGATCGTCTTGCTGGGAGCCCAGGTTGCCTACGCATTCCAAAACCGGCGCGCTTACATTCAGGACCGCCGCGCAGACTTGATCAATCAGCGCGGTCGCGAGTTCATCGCTCTGCGGTTGATGGCGCTCATCGGACACGCGCACCAGACCGGTGCCAAGCCGCCCACCGCCAGCCAGATGGCTCAGAATCTGGGCCTTCCACCGCGCCTGACGTCTGAATTGCTTTCGGCGTTCGCAGGAGCAAGCCTCACCCTGGAGACCAACGGTACAGAACATGGCTTCGCGCCAGCCCGGCCACTTTCGCAGATCACCGTCCATGAAATCCTGCAATCGTTGCGCAGAGGCCAGGGCCGAGAGCCAGTGACCAGCGCGGACAACTTTCGCGAAGCATTACGCACCGAATATGAAAAAGTGGCCGAAGCTGAACGCCAAATAGGTGCCAGCATCACCCTGGAAGCGCTGGTACGGCGCGCCAGTGAAACCTCCAGCGTGGCATGATTACAGCTCTATTTTCGCAGTATGAATTGTCGAATCGAGTATCGTTCCAAACACCTCAAGGACTGCCCACGACTAAGAAAGTCCGCGCCGATTCCCCGATTCCTCCGATCCTTGATTTTCAAGTGTCCCATAAAAATCATTGCCTACCTCCGAACGATTGTGGCTTCATTTGACTTTACCGGGCTGCAGTCCGGTGATTGCGCCAGTCCGGTCGAAGCGGAGCGCGAGCTTCGGAGCTGGTCTCGCGGCCTGCGGTTCCGATGAGACGCCGTTTGCATGTTCTGTACGGTGGGCACGTTCAAGGTGTCGGGTTCCGCTACACGACGAAGTCTGTGGCGACGGGATTTGAGGTAACCGGCGCGGTTCGAAACCTGCCCGATGGACGGGTCGAACTGCTGGCAGAAGGCGCGCAGGATGAGTTGGAAGCTTTCAAGCTCGCCATCGGGGATTCAGGTGTGGGACGATTGATCCGCCAGGAGGATGTATCCTGGGGTGAGGCAACCGGCGAATTCCGCGGGTTTGCCATAGTTGGCTGAAGATTGAGATTTTTCAGATGAAGTACGCGATCATTGCCGATATTCACGCAAACCTTGAAGCGCTCCAGTCAGTTCTGGAGGACAGCAAGAAGGAGTGCTGCACCCATTACGTCTGTCTGGGGGACGTGGTCGGCTACAACGCCAACCCGAAGGAATGCCTCGACATCGTCCGTTCGATGAACATGCCTTGCGTGAAGGGAAATCACGACGAGTACTGTTCCACCGACAACGAACTCGATGGATTCAATCCCCACGCTGCCCAGGCTGTGAATTGGACGCGTCAACAGTTGACTCCAGAAGACCGCCAGTGGCTTCAGGATCTAAAATATCTGCGTCTCGTCGTAAATTTTTCCATCGTCCACGCCACCCTGGATGGTCCGCAGCGCTGGGGTTACGTCTTTGACAAGCTCGCAGCCGCAGCCAGCTTCACCTACCAGAATACCAGCGTATGCTTCTTCGGGCATACCCATGTTCCCGTCGCGTTCATCCGCGACAGCATGGTCCGGGGCGGCACCTACTCGAAGTTCAAGGTCGAGCCGGGCAAGAAGTACTTCGTCAACGTAGGCAGCGTCGGGCAGCCTCGGGATCACATTCCGAAAGCCGCCTACGTCATCTACGACATGGCCGAAAGTACCATCGAACTCCGCCGCCTGGACTACGACATGCCGACGACTCAGGCCAAGATTCGCGCCGCCGGGCTCCCGGAACGACTCGCCGAGCGGCTCTCGGTCGGCAGATAACCCAGCGGCAGCCGCGCGAGTGGCTTGCGAGTTCCTGGACCGTCCAGGTCGCGTTGCGTTGTGGCGCTTTCCAAAATGGTGGTCACCACAGCGCGTTCAGACCGCTCCACCACTTCGGCTGGCACCGTCTTCCACGTCGAAAAACCCGTCGAGTAATCGTAAGGATTTAACGCGGTTCGTGGCTTCACTCAGACTTTCTGATCTCATTGGGACGTTACTGCGGGAGCTACTGAGGGGACCGTGGGATAGCCGTCAAATCTCGACGGCGGCACGGGCGCATCTGTTTCGTTGCTCACTTGGTCAGAGGCCGCTGCGGGCATCCTCCCGCATTCGCGCCTCGCATATGCACCCGTGGCGCTCGCCGTCATCCGTCGTCTATCCCACGTCCCCTCAGCAACACAGGTTTTCCACCACAGCCGTGGCCTCGTTCGCAACCGGCTGGAAGTTTGTGCGTCCATGAAATTCGGATCAGCGACAGAATGCCCCGATTTACAATTCAGCGGACTCAAGGATCGACTGGGGATGGGCACTGTGACAGGAGCGTTACGAATCCAACCTCTCACGGAAGATTCTCGACGCACTCGCATGTCTCCTGAAATACTGCGCCCAGACTCAATCAACCCGTAGCAAACTCAGACCGGATACGCGACTCGAATGGAAGCCCAATCATCGTACCAGCCTCCAGGCCAACCGGGCACTCCGGGCACGCAATCTCCAGTTCCACAAGGCATCCCCGCCAGGCCTCTGATCTGGATCTCGACACTCGTGCTGGGCTACATAGGGATTTACCTGTGCCGCAAGAATCTGGCGGTGGCGGTGCCGATGTTGCGGGAGCAGTTTGGCGTTTCCCGCGATGAACTAGGCAAGATCGCCAGCTACAGCACCGCCGCCTACGTCGTCGGAAAATTTGTCTTCGGCCCCGTGGTGGACGGGCTTGGAGGGCGAAAAGGTTTCCTCGCGTCGCTGTTTGCGGTGGCGCTGTTTGGCGCAGCCGGCGCCTTCGCTCCGGGCATTGGGATGCTCGCTTTGTTCTACAGTTGCAATCGTCTGATGGGTGCCGCGGGCTGGCCGGCGATGGTGAAGCAGGTGCCGGACTGGTTTGAGGAAAAAACGATGCCGCTAGCGATGGCGGTGCTTTCGTTGAGCTTCGTTTTCGGCGGCGTCTGCGCCACGCTCTTTGCCGGACAGGTCGCCGAATGGAGCGGCGACAACTGGCGCGCGGTCATGGGTGCTCCCTCCGCTGTCTTGATTGCAATTCTCCTCGTCGGTTGGTTCGTGTTGCCCAGACCGCAACCAGTCCTGGACTCGCCGGATGGCAGCGCTCCAACGTCAGGGTTTCGACTAAGGGAGATCTGGGACCTGTTCAGTATCCGGCGGCTCTGGATCGTATGCAGCCTGAGTTTCACGCTGACGCTGCTGCGCGAGACCTTTAATTTCTGGACTGTGGATTTCTTCCGAACCGAAGGCGGGGCCGCAGTCTCGAATCGAATCGCGGCATTTCTTTCGACGCCGTTCGATGCGCTGGGTGCCGTGGGCATCATCACTTTGGGATGGATCTTCGGCCGCATCAGCAAACGCGCCCGAGGTCAATTACTCTGCTTGATCCTGCTGCTGCTGACGGGATTGATCTACGCGCTTCCGATCTTGTTTCGTTTCGGTCTTTGGCCGGTCACAGTCGCCATCGGGCTCATCGGCTTTCTCGTTTATGGCCCCTATAGTCTGCTGGCCGGAGTGCTCTCGCTGGAAATCCGCGGCAAGGAATACGTCGGCACGGTGTCAGGGATTGTGGATGGAGTCGGGTACATGGGCGGATTCCTGGCTGGACAACAATTTGGACGCATCGTGGAACTTGGCGGCTACCGTCTTGGTTTCCAGGTCTTGTCGATTCTCGCCCTGATCTCCGCTTGCCTGTGCCTGGCGCTGTATCCGCGCACCGCCAGGGACTGACCCCGAAGCCCAAGGCAGTCGGAAGCCTGCGAACTCCTGTCATCTGGAATCACCTGCGGGGTTCGGCTTCCTTTTCTCCCCGTCGCAGGATTTTTTCCATCTCGTCGTCGTCATCCATTCGAATCGAACGCATCCTGCGGGCCTGGCCGTAGTCCGGATCTTTCGGGTCTTTGGCTTTCTCCGGGTCAAAAATCCGCGGATCGACCGGAGTGACGGTGTAGGGCCGGAAGTCGGGTTGAGTGGTGAAGCAGTCGGAAAAATCGTTGGCCAGCGCGTCGAACATGTTCAGCGGGGGCAGGCCGAGAATTTGATAGAGCGTCCGGTGCATGCTGACGATGGTGGTATGCCGGTGGGAAACATACTGCCGTTTCGCCCAGGGGCTGATCACCATCAGGACGCTGCGCTGGGCATCCACGTGATCGGGCTCTCCGCCAGAATCATCCTGGGTGACAAAGATCGCCATATTCTTCCAGTAGGGAGTGTGTGAGAGAAATTCGACGATGCGACCCAAAGCAAGATCGTTGTCGGCCATCCACGAGGCGAGATAGGGGTATCCTTTGTCCGGTTTGGGATCAGCGCCGTGATCATTGCAAATGGCAATGTTGATGAAGGACGGAAAACGCCGCCAGCCGCGCAGGAACCGGTTCCGAACATCTTTCATAAACCAGTGGGCCCGGTACTGATCCGGGATGTTCATGTTGAAGATGGGAAACTCGAAACAGGTATTGTCATAAAGCGCCTTCGGCATCGGAATATTGACGACCTCCCGTGCGCCAGTCGGCGATTCGTCCTCTTCCTCCCCCACCCCGGGAAATTCAAATCCCTCGCCATAATTCCTGAACCGTATCACATGGCGCGCGAGGTGTTCCCACATGGATCCGGCTTCAGGGTAATCCTCGGGAATGAGCGAGCCGTTCGATCCCATGGAGTAGCGCCTTCCGGGAGCCGAACTGGCCTTCTTGAAGGACCAGCCCACGGTATAGGTCATCTGCATCAAGTTGTTGGGTTGCACCCCCACCAGCCATCGGTGCCCTACTCCCGAGGCTTCCGGCTCCATATAAAAGTTGTCGCTGATGGTGAACTGCCGGGCCAGGGCGTTGTGGTTGACCATCACGCCAACATCCTCAAGCGTTGGCTGGCCCGCCTGGCGGATCGTTTGATGCAACCCCCAGCGTAAAAGGGCCGGGTCATGCCTGGCTCCGGGAATGCGATCGAAAATCGCGTCATAAGTGTGGTTCTCCTTGGTGATGAACACCACATACTTGATTTCTTTGGAAACCTGCCCTGAAACCGTCGGGACAATCGGAGAAGCCATCGCGTCCCGGTCGCGACTGTGATCAACCATTCCATTATTCACCAGGACCAGCCTGGTCATGGCTCCGAGGGTTTCGTCGGAAGGAGTCTCGACAACACTGAGCACGCCGCGCATGCCGAGAAAGTCGCTCTTGGGAATTTCCTGCCCTGCATTCGGGCCATTTCCAAAACCACGAAAGGAGATGCAGGCGAGATGACGGCCGTCAGGTGAAATCGCCAGCCGGTAGGGATACCACGCCGTGGGGATATGACCAAGAACCTCAAGCGTCCGGGCATTCAACACCCCGATCGCGTTGATCCCCATTTCCGCGACATAGAGCCTGGCGCCGTCGGGCGACACAACCATTCCCGCCGGGCCGACGCCGCGCAAAGTTGAAACGAACGGCGAGGGAATTATCCGCTGCTTCGCCTCAATGGCGTTGTTCGAAAGGTTGATTCGTTCGATCAGGTCGTTGTTTCCGTTGGAGACAAAAAGTGATTCGGCGAGCACCGCCAGGAAATTGGGCGCGCTCCCGCCGACGGTTTTGCCGTTGTCGGACGGGGCACCAATGAGCAAACCCGTTTTGATGCGGGCCACGACTTTCGGTGCGGTGGGGTTCGAAACATCGACGCCCCAGACGGAGAAGGATTCAGGCACGTTGGCTGCCCCCAAACCGGGGATCTTTCGCCCTTCGAATTCCACTCCTTCGAGTGCCTCCTTGCTCGGATAACCGAAGGGTGGCCGCGTCAGGCCGCGCTTGTCGAAACGCTCGTCCCGCGATGGCGGAACCGGGCTGTATTCGAACAAGCCAATGTTCGCCACGAAAACCCGGTCCCCCGCCAGAGCCACAGCATAAGGGTATCGCCCGACCGCTACCGAGCCAACGACCAGCCGCTTGCGGGTGTCGATGATGGCCATGCGGAAGTTGGTCGTGTCAGCGCAGTAGAGGAATTCACCCGTCTGCGAAACTTTGACATCGGCGACGTAGCTGTCTTCAAACTTCCGCCCGGCAACTTCTACATTGAGGGAAATCTCCGCCAGCTTCTTCCTGGAGGGAACGTCAAAGATTAGAATCGCGCCGCTTTCGCCGCTGCTCCAGTAGAGCATTTGTCCGTCGGGTGAAAAATCGGCGCCTCCTCCGCTTGATCGACCTTTTTTCTTATCCGTCGGATGGTCAAGTTCCAGTTGGGCGACTTGGGGAGCTTGCAACTGCCAGGGGGACAGAATCTGCCCCACCCCCTCGCTGGCGACAAAGAGCTGGCTTCCATCCCGGCTCATGACCAAGCCGTAGGGCCATCGGGCCACGGGAAAGTGTTTTCCAGCCGGCTTCAAGTAGCGCCCGTTCGAAAGAATCGTCACTCCGCTGGGGTCGTGTTTGGCGTAGGTATCCACGGAAGGAGGATGAAGATACGGTGGAGGGGCGGCCGCAGTCCGGCATGCAAACACCGCAATGATCAGCAGGATTGAGAGCCAGGGACAACGCATGGCGGCTGAGTGAGGATGTTTCTCAACAGAGTTGTGGTCTTTACTTAACGGGTGCATGAATGGGTCGGTTTTAATGAGACAACTTTACGATCTCGCACAAGTCTTGTTCCACCTTCAACTGGCGAAAAGCAACGAAATGTTACCTGATTGTAATGAAGCAGAATCGTCATGAAGCAGGATCGACTGGGCTATCCAAGCATTCTCCCTTGCTCCAGACTAACTTGCGCGTTATGCCATCTGTCAAACCCCGTGCTGGACGGCCACAGCAGGAAATGACGCGAGCAAAGGAAATAAAGAGCACCCTGCCGATAATGAGCGCGGTTCAAGACACTCCCGGTGTCTCGCCAACAAAGGCTGTTTTCTGGCTCTCCCGGCTGGTCCATCGAAATCATGCTGATCTCGCGAAGCCCGGGTGGCCCGTGCATTACTCGGCGAAAATCGAGCACGAAGGCGTTGCCTGTTACTTTCCTCTCGGGTCCGACGACCGGAAACTTGCGGCCCGGCGGGCTGGCGAGATTTACCGGAACGCCATTTCCACCGGCTGGCCTCTCACGTTTCGCAAATATCCTCGCGAGATCACGCTGGCAATTTTCTGGCGGCGCCACCCCATCGTCTGCACCTACACAACGCTCTATACGAACCCCCGATTACGTCCGGCCCCAAGACCTCGGCCACAGGCTGGCAGCCGGCGAGTGATCTTGATCGAAGATGACCTTGAGGTTTTGAAAGCCCTCGAACTCTGGATCTCCGGTCAACCTGATTTTCGCCTCGCCGGTTCGTTCAGCACCACTCGCGCCGCGCTCCACTCACGCGCCATCGCTTCAGCGGGCCTCTGCCTCTTCAATCAACGAGCTCCGGACATTTCGGAGCGGGATCTTCTTCAACGGCTCTCGGCTCTGCCCCGGCCCGTGCCCGCCTACAGCTTTGGAATTTTTGAAGTGAGCGATGACATCTTCGCCTCCTTGTCCGGAGTCCAGGAGGGGTATTTCCTTCGGCGTCGGCCCCCTCTGGACATGCTGGAGCCGATCGCCGATGGCGGACTAGGAAAGGAAGCCAATTCGCCTGGCCGTCTCGACGCTCAAATCACCAGCTATTTCCAGGAGATACTGGGCCGGACCACCACTGCACCCGGCACTCGCGAACCCCAAATTCTGACGTCGAGAGAGCTGGAGGTGCTCGATTGCGTCCGCAAAGGTTATCCCGACAAACAGATCGCGCAGGCACTCTCGATTCAACCCTCCACCGTTCACACTCATCTGAAAAAAATGTTCGAGAAACTCGGAGTCCACACCCGCACCGAGGCCGTGATGAAACATCTCCAAAAATAGGACCATCATGACTGCACTGTTAGCACTACAGCGACACTTCGGGGAATTGACCACGGATTGCACGGATTCCACGGATAAGATGATGATGGATTCCGGCCCATCCGGGAGCATCTGTGAATCCGTGGTTGAGACATCCAAGGAAGTGTCGCTGTAGTGTTTGGACTGCTCGCCACGCTCATCCTGTGCCTGCGGATGTCATCCCCTATTTGGGGGATACCCACAGCCTACCCTGGTCTGCTAAAGGATTATTTCGTTCCGAACGGGGTTACCGATCAATTGCATTTGCACAGCATCAACCCGGCAAATTGGATGTCACGCCAACTTCACTTGATCGGTGAGCAAACCCTGATATAGAAAAGGTGATCGTTGATCTATTTATGTCTTCTCCAACCCCATGCGGTGTTCGATTTGGAAACGGTTCGCTCAACAGCAGGCGTGCCCGTGGATTCACCTTGATCGAGTTGCTGGTGGTGATTGCCATCATCGCCATCCTTGCCGGGATGCTCTTGCCGGCTCTGAGCAAGGCCAAGGAACAGGGACGACGGGCCAAGTGCATCTCCAACTTGAAACAGGTCAGCCTCGCCGCGCTGATGTACGCCGATGACAACAATAATTCATTCTTCCACATCAATGGCGGCATTCCGAATGACGGCCAATGGACGCTGAATCCGAAATCGACCGCAATCCTGCCCGCTAATCATGGTCTGGCGTACTGGGCGATTGGTTACTGGTCTTACTATGGCGGAGCCAGGGAGATCTTTGGCTGCCCCAGCGCCAAAACCGTCGATGAGTGGCACGATGACAATCGTTACTACCCGAAAGATTTTTGGAAGAATTCCTGTTACGGGATGCCCGATGGCCTGATCACCCCATACAATACCAAGGTCCTGGGCAACGGCCCACTCAAGCTGAGCAGCTACAAGAATCCTCAAACCATGATCTTCTGCCAGGATGCGGCGGAACAGAAAATGGAAGGCGACGAGGACAGTCTGGGGTTGTTCCCTGGGAAAAAACAAATCCTGGAGCAGTGGATTGGGAACCCGCCGGGATCGGGCGGCCTGGGAGTATCTCTCTACAACAAATATCGCTTCGAGTGGGAATGGTACCGCCACAGCAAGGTCTGCAACACACTTTGGGTGTCCGGTAATGTTTCTGGCATCAAGTTCAAAGACTACAAGGGGGTGGACTACCGTTGGTACACCGGCGAAGATCCGTTGCAACAACCCAAATTTTGACCTTGAATCTCCTCTTGCGTCCCGCTCATCACATGAAAGTTACCGCTGTTCAGGTAATCCAAGTAGTTTCGCTGCCGATTCTTCTAATGCTCTCCGCGTGCAGCAAAGAGGAAGCCCCTCCCAAACCAGTCGCCATCGAGCAAGCGCCCGCAACGTTGGATGAAGTTTTCAAGGAGCCTGCCGTGGCATCCGCGACCAAGCCCCGACAGGACTCCCAGGTGAAGGAACTGGTGGCCGACGCGCGTGCGGCGCTGACTGGAAGAGATTATTCGAAGGCCCTCTTCTCCCTCCAAAGCCTCTCAGGCAGATCGGACCTGACCGATTCACAACGCGATTTCGTGACGCGGGCCATGTCCTCCGTGCATAATGCCTTGGAGGAGCAGGCGGGACGGGGCGACAAGGCCGCCCAGGATGCGCTTGATCTGAGACGCGCGACGAAGTGAGCACCGGGAGAGGCAGATCCAGACTAATTTCAGCCGCGCTCCTGGCGGCGAACGACAAAATCTCTTGCACGCAACCAGACAAGAATAAATCAACATTTACACCGAAACACCGAAGCTGAACAACTGTAACAACCGCAGAAACAGATGAACCGATGAAAACCCAAAGAAACCGATACCTCGTAGCGCTGATGCTGCTCGCCAGCTGCGTCGCTCTTCGTGCCCAAACTCAAATCACGTTGCCTTCTCCCATCGTCCGCGAGACTTTCGAGTCCGTGGATGAAGGCAAGCTTCCACCCGGCTGGTCCGTGCAAAACTTCACCGACGACGGCACAGCAGGCGAGGATCTGAATGATCCTAAGTCGGATTCCTACAAGAACTGGGTCGTGATTACCCGGGATCGCGTCCAGGCAATCGGAGACGCCGGAGCCTGGGAGGCACCGCGACGCCTCGCGGTGGCGGGAAGCCAGTTCATCAACGGCGTGCTCGTGACGAACCTCACCGAAGGCAAATTTATCTACGCCGAGTCCGATAATCGTGGCGGTAGCCAGGTTCAGTATATGTTCTCTCCGGATTTCGATTTGACTGGAAAAGTGAACGTTTTCCTCTTCTTCAACAGCATTTACGAGCAGAATCAGGACAGCATTGGATCGGTTGAGTACTCGATCGATCAAGGTGCCAACTGGCTTCCGATCCTCTACATGCTCGACGGTCCGGATATTGTTCGCGGAGCAGACGGGAGCATTGATGGCTATGCCACAATGAATAACGAGAACGCCGACACCGCCTCGCGGCTTGACGCCGTGACGGGCGATGAGCTGGGTCGCAAATACGGCGCCTTCATCGGCGTCAGCTCCAACAAATGGTCCACTCTCGCGCCCTTCATCAGCGCCCGAGTGAACGATGACGGAGTTGAATCGAAACGAATTGAGCTTTTCAAACTGCCCCAGGCAGACAATCAAGCGAAGGTCCGCTTCCGCTTTGCCCAGGCTGGCACCGGCAGCTGGTATTTTGGCATCGATAACTTCGGCCTCTATTCCATTGAACAGGTTAAGCCGACCCGTCCGACCATCTCCGCTCCTGGAACCGTCGGTTTCTTCGGCGATGCGGTCTTCACCGGATCTGCTTTTAAGCCAGCTGCCGCCGGCCAGACCCATTCGGTGAGTGTCTGGCAAATTTCAGAATCCTCTTCAGCCACACCGGAGAAAGGGCTGGCGAGTATTCTCGAATCCTACACCAGCGCCAAAAACCTGACTTCACTGCCAGTGAAATTGGGCCGCGTCCGACCGGGCAAAACCTACTACGCCACAGTGCAGTACAAGGACAAGAACGGGGCGGGCTCCGACTTCGCGGAACCCATCGCCTTCACCGTTTCCGGATCACTCCCCACGCCCATCTTTTTTGAGGACTTCGAATCCACGGCCGAAGGTTCAGTGCCCGCAGGATGGAAAGTGGACAATCAAACGGATGGTGCGACAGGGGCGGCTGATCCCGCAGACCCACGTTCCGATACCTACCTGAACTGGGCCGTAGCCAGTTTTGACACCTTGGCATCCTTTGGCGGCGAACGCGTGAATGACACGAATGTGCTCAGCGGCAAGAGCATTTACGCCGAGTCCGACACCCGCACGGGAAACCAGATTCAATATCTCGCCACTCCCGACATCAACCTCGCGGGCAAGAAAGATGTCTGGCTGGTCTTCAAGAGTAATTATGAACAAAATCAGGACAGTTTCGGTGGACTGGAATACTCCGTTGATGCCGGCACAACGTGGCTGCCGTTGATGTACCTGATCGATCAAGGAGATATCATCACGGGCACGGACGGCTCCGTTGATGCGGTCAAGACCCTCACCACGACCTACGGCGACGTTGCCAAGGTCATTGATCCAGCCACAGCCGATCGGGTTGCCGCAGGAAAATACGCGGATTTCATCCTCGCGAAACCCATCGAATCACTCGGAGCGTTCATTAGTCCGCGCATCAATGACAACACTCTGGAGTCTAAGCGCATTGAGCGTTTCCGCCTCGCGGCTGCCGACAACCAGGCCAAGGTCCGGGTGCGCTTTGTGCAAGCCGGAACCGGCAGTTGGTTCTGGGGCCTTGACGACGTGGGTCTCTATTCGGTCGCTCCCGAAGCTCCTGCTCGCACCAAGCCGGACGCGCCTCAGATCGCGCTCCCGAAAGCCGCTTCGTTCTTCGAAAATACACTGGCCTTCTCTGGCTCGGCATTTACCGGCATCCAGCCCAAGGACACCAACGCGAAGACGGTCCTTCAGATCTCCGGCACCTCCGGTTTCAACGCCACAACCGGACTGAGCAACGTCCTGGCTTCGGTTACGGATGCAAAGGGAGCCACCGCCGTTTCCATTCCCACAACCCATCTGTTCCCTGGACAAACCTACTACGCGACCATGCAATACGAAGACGCCAACGGAGTGAAATCGGATTTCTCCACCCCATCGGCTTTTACTGTCGATGCATTGCCCGCGCCAGTGGCTCTGGAAAACTTCGATTCCACGCCTGATTTCGGAGTTCCAACCGGCTGGACTGTCAGCAATCAGACCGATGCCAACACGGCCGGATTGGCCCCGGCAGACCCGAAGTCCGATACCTACAAGGATTGGGTGGTCGTTCCGTTCTCGACACTCGAAGCCTTCGGAGGCAGCCGCGCTGACGCGAGTGTTGCCACCGGCAAGAGCATCTACGCCGAATCAGACAATCGTGGCGGCAACCAGATCCAGGTTCTCGTGAGCCCGAGCTACGACCTCCGGGGAAAGAGCAACGTGCGCGTGGCCTTCAAAAGCAACTACGTGCAAAACCAGGACAGCATCGGGGTTTTTGAATACTCCGTGGATGGAGGCACGACCTGGCTACCGGCGCTCTACATGATCAACGACAAGCCAAGCAACACCGACATCGTCCGCGTCAACGGAAACATCGATGCCGCGAAAACCCTGACCACGACGGCCGGTGATATTGCCAAGGTAATTGATCCCGCCACTGGCCAGCGAGTGGCTGCGGGCAAATATGCTGACTTCATCAAGGCAGGGCCGATTGATTCACTCGCTCCCTACATCAGCGGTCGCATCGATGATGACAAAACGGAGTCGCGCCGCTACGAGCGATTCCAGTTGCCGGCCGCAGCCAATCAAGCGCAGGTCAGCTTCCGTTTCGTTCAGTCTGGAACCGGGAGCTGGTGGTGGGGCATTGATGATTTTGGAATCTATGCCGAAGGAAGTGGTGCTCCGGCCGCAGGCAAGACGCTGCTTTCCGAAGGCTTCGATGACACCGACACCGCAGGCCTGGTGGCCAAGGGCTGGATCTTGGGCAAGAACGAATTCGCCACGGAAACAGGCACGGAATTTGTCGTAGCTCCCCCTTACGCCACGGCCACTCCCGAAAAACCCGCTCTTCCCGGCACCGAGTTCAGCGATGCCAGCGGAGCCAAGTTGGTTAATCCGCCGGGCGAACGCGGTATCGCCTCCACCGGCAAGTATCTCATCTCCGATTCAGATTCAGCCGGTCTCTCGGACGATATCGATTCCAAGTCGGAATTTTTTGCCATCACCCCGAGCTTCAGCACCGTGGGCTTGACGGAAGCCTGGTTCCACGCCGACGCGGAGATTGAAGCCAACAACAACGGCGAAGATGTCGTCGAATTGGCAGCTTCCATCGACAACGGCACGACCTGGATCCCCATGTGGCAGTCCGTTGAACCTCAGCGCGTGGAGAAGTCGGTTTCGAAGTACGGCAACTATCTTACCGGCGGCGAACGCACCGGAGGTTATCCGGAGTTTGGCAGCGCTTCCCAGACCAAGACTTGGAGCGGCATTCACGGCCGCTGGCACGTCAAACTCCCGTCAGCCGCGCTCAACAAAGCCAACGTCAAGATTCGCATTGAATACTTCGAACCGGCCGACGCCTGGTGGATTGCGCTGGACAACGTCGTCATCGACAACAACCCGCCGCCGCAGGGCAAGGTCGTGGTGTTGAGCGAAGCCTTCGATTCTGGCATTCCTGCCACGTGGAAGAAAGGCACCAAGAAAGGCCAGAACTGGGGCACTGAACCGCTCAAAGACGCGGCGGGAGCCTTCCTCCTCAAGCAAAACGACGTACCGATCAACGTGGACATTGTGCGTGAAGCTGCTGCCCGCGGAGTGGCCAAGGCGGACATCCTCAATCCAGACAAGAACACAGCCTTCGATGAAGTGAATCCGAATGGCGGTGGACTGGACGGTAAATGGCTCATGATGCTCGCCGGCGGCAACTACGCCCTCTGGCAGGAAGGCCCGGACGTGGAAGAACAGAGCACCCTGGATACACCCGCGTTGAATCTCGCGGACGCCGATGGGGTGTTCATCGAGTTCGATTCTGAAATCGTGCAACGCAACGCTTCCGCGGTGAACGAAGTGTTTGTCAGCGCCGACAACGGCGCCACGTTCCAACGCATCTTCACCTACAACGGCGCCCTCGGGAACCGCGGTGAGGCACCCTACTTCATGAAGCACTACATTGCCGTGCCCGAGGCGGTAAAGAAGAACAACGTCATCTTCCGCTTCTCCGCCACCGGCGGCGATCCCGACCGTTTCCAAGGCTTCTGGGCCATCGACAACGTCCGCGTCTCCGCCAACAAGGCGTCGACGCCGCCTTCCCCCATCCAACTGGTCGGAGCAGGAGACGGACTATCCATCAAGCTCACCTGGACGGGAGGCGAAGGCCCCTTCCTGGTTCAGGCCGCGACGGACATCGCCGGACCTTGGATTGATCTGGTAACGACGACCGAGCGCAGCAGCAAGCAACCCTTCTTGACATCGGCCACGTTCTTCAGGATCGTGGACAAGACCACGAAGACCGTGACGCAATACCACGCCACCCTAAGTGGCGCCTCGGAAAATCCGGCGACCACAACGACGGCTAGCGGCACCGCCAGCATCTCGTTTGACGGGGACAAGGTGACTTACTTTGTTGCCTACAGCGGATTGAGTGCGGCGGCCAGCGCCGGCCACTTCCACGGACCGGCCGCCCCGACGGAGAACGCCGGCGTTCTTCTCGGCTTCGCGGACTTGACCCCGAAAGGCACGGAAGGCTTGTTTGGTGCCGTCGGCGTGGCACTTCCGCCAGCGCTGAAAACGGCCATCGAGACAGGCAAGGCCTACGCCAACATCCACACATCCAAGAATCCAGGCGGCGAAATTCGCGGCCAGATTCTGCCGTGAGGAAATCCTCTTAATCCATTAGCACACCAGGCCCGGCGTTCATGCGCCGGGCCTGTTTGCTTTGGGCCGGGATTTGAATTCCTCCATCCGCCTCCGAGCTTCCGCGAGCTGCGTCGAGTTCAAGTTTCGCGCCAGGTTTGCCTTGGCCACCGCTCCGTCCTTTAATCCGCGTTCCGCCGCGAGGCTGTGCCATTTGTAGGCCTCAACCAGATCCTGTCCCACATCCTTGGCTCGCTCGTACCTTTCGGCCAGATTGTAACACGCCAGCGCATCTCCCTGCTCCGCCGCGCGCTCGTACCACTTGAATGCTTCCTTGGGATCTCGCTTCACCCCTCGGCCAAGTCCGTACATCGCCGCAAGATTGTATTGCGAATCGGAGTGCCCTTGGTCCGCCGCTTTGCGATACCATCGAGCTGCCTCGGCTTCATCGCGCGGCACGCCCTGACCAATCTCATAGAGCACTCCGAGGTTGTACTCCGCCTTGGCAAATCCCTTGTCCGCGGCCTTGCGGTACCACTTGATCGCTTCGGGGTAATCCTGCCGGACTTGCTTTCCTTCGGCATAAATCTCACCGAGCCGGTTCTCCGCCAGGGAATCACCGGCCTCAGCTTTCGGCTTCACCTCAGCGAGATCAGAAACCGGCGCCGTCATGAAAGAAGTCGCACCTGGTTCGCGTTCCGAACAGGACACCAGTCCGGCGGCGCTGCTCGCTACAACCAGCATCGTGATCGCCGCGCCAACAGACCGCGATGAGCTCGGTCGAGACGATGCGGAAATTACCGCTTGTGCAATGTCTCCGGATCGGAACGGTTCATGTCGAGCGTGCTGAGTGGTGAAATGCTCACGATCAGGAGACGGTTGAGTTCTTGAAGGCATAATTCGATTCGTTGCTCTTCCCTAATTGAGGCCGGCAACCCTGTCGATGATTTTCCCGGAGAGGCCACTGCTGGAGGAATCCAGGTTTCGTTTCCCGACTGTTCCCTACCCTTTTTGGGGGATGTTCAAACAGTCCCGACTTCTGTTAAGGAGGTGGGCGTTTCCGCGATAGCGAGCGAGTGAATGCAATTATAGACAACCTGATAATTCCGCTGGAAATTCACCCAATCGTCGCTGTAGCGCGCCGTGCGAACCGCTATCGTTACAACGGAACACCAATGGATGCCTATGACTCATAACAATCGCCCGCCTGACCCGGCCATGACCGGATTATCCATTCTCGTTTACCTGCTCTTGTTGCTCCTCTCACCAGCGGCAGTAGATGGAGCCGTCCACGCCGCTGAACACGTCCTCGTGATCGGCTGCGACGGCATGGGTTCGGTGGCCTTTGAGAAAGCCACCACTCCGACCATGCGGAAATTGATGGAGCAAGGTGCCTATACGTTGAAGGCGCGCGCGGTCATGCCCACCTCCAGCAGTCCAAACTGGGCTTCGATGATCATGGGCGCCGGCCCTGAGCAGCATGGAGTGACCTCAAATGACTGGCAGCCAGATAAATTCGACATCGCACCCCAGGCTGTCGGCACCGGGGGAATTTTCCCTACCATCTTTGGCGTGATGCGAGGGCAGCGTCCCGATTCCAAAATCATCGCCCTCTATGATTGGAAGGATTTCGGGCGGCTTCTGGAAACGAACGCGCCGAACATCACACTCCACGTGAAGGACGCCATCGAGACCGCGCAGAAAGCCGTCTCGTTGATCAAGGAGATGAAACCGGATTTTATGTTCGTTCACTTCGACGGCGTGGATCACGCGGGACACGGTTTCGGTTGGAAGGGCCCGCAGTATATCAAAGCCGTCGAACTGGCCGATTCGCTCATCGAAGCCATGCTGCAAGCCCTCGACAGCGCCGGCATTCGCGAGAAGACGGTTGTCCTGATCACTGCGGATCACGGAGGCAAAGGCACGTCTCACGGCGGAAATTCGATGGATGAACTTCTGATCCCCTGGATCATCGCCGGGCCTGGCATTGCTGCCGGCAAACAAATCTCGGCCCAAGTCAACACGTACGACACAGCTCCAACTCTCGCGCGAATTCTCCGATTGAAGGCACACCCTGCATGGATCGGAAAACCTGTGGACGAAGCGTTCAAACAGGAATAACTGTCGCATTCTCCAAACGCCACAAACCCCATGAACAAGACCATTCCCCTGCCCTCCTCGCACGACAAGCTCCTGTTCACACCCGGACCGTTGACCACAAGCCTCTCCGTCAAGAAAGCCATGCTGCACGACGCGGGCTCATGGCATTCCGAGTTCAACACCAGGGTCACATCGATTCGCGAGCGTTTGCTCACCATCGCCGGAGTCTCAAGAGCGTCAGGGTATGAGTGCGTGCTCATGCAAGGCAGCGGCACGTTTGGTGTCGAAGCCGTCTTTGCCACTTGCATCCCGCGTGAGGGCAAAGTCGTCGTACTCTCCAACGGTGCTTACGGCGAGCGCATGGCGCTCATGCTGCAACACCTCCAGATCAAGCACACCGTTCTCCGCACGCCTGAGAATTCTCCAAACGATCCGGCTGCGCTCGACACACTCCTGACTGCGGACGACGCCATCACTCATGTCGCCGTCGTCCACTGTGAGACGACAACCGGCATCCTGAATCCCATCGATGAAGTCGGAGCGGTCACCCGCAAACATCGACGCTCGCTCATCGTGGACGCCATGAGCAGCTTCGGAGCAATCCCAATCGATACCCAGGAGATCGGCGCGGATTTCATCGTTTCATCGGCGAACAAATGCATCGAAGGAGTGCCGGGTTTTTCATTTGTCATCGCCCGACGCGATGCCCTGCTCGCCTCCGAGGGGCACGCTCGCTGCCTGAGCCTGAACCTGCTCGACCAGTTGAAAGCATTCGAGAAAAGCGGCCAGTTTCGCTACACGCCCCCAACTCACGCCATCCTTGCCTTCGAGCAGGCGCTGAACGAGCTCGAACTCGAAGGCGGCGTCGCTGCCAGAGGCGAACGCTATCGTCGCAATCACGTGAAACTCGTCGCCGGCATGAAAAACCTGGGGCTGCGCCCCTTCCTCGATAAGAAAGTGCAGAGCGTCATCATCACGTCATTCCATTATCCCACCGACCGGCGATTCTTATTCCCTGATTTTTACAGCCGATTGAGCGAAAAAGGCTTCATCATTTACCCCGGCAAATTGACCCAGGCGGAAACCTTCCGCATCGGTTCCATCGGCCGCATCTTTGAGTCCGACATACGAAGTCTCCTGGCCGCCATCGCAGAAACCTTGGATGAACTTGGCGTCCGCGCAGGGTGAAAATTCTCCCCCGAATGAGGCTGCAAACCAGGTAGCCCGGCAGGCCAAGTTTCATCAAGAGGGGCGCAGCCGCGCACCACCTCCCCATCGGGAGCCCATGCAGAGCGGCGAGTTCCGATTTGGCCCGATTGCAGGTGAAACCCAATACTCGCCGCGTCGGAGATCGGTGGTCCAAGGGAAGTGATCAATCCGGAGCTGTCTCAGCCAATCCTGTGGACCCACAAGCAGACCGATGGCTCCGAGGAATGTGTCGCCTGCGTTCTTGTCATTTGAAGTGTTCGGAGGCGTCGGTATCGTTCGTGGAATGTCTCTGCTAAAGGCGCATCCGCAATTGGCCGCCCTGAACCTGCCCGTCACGAGTCTTCGTGGCGTCGGCACGGAGAGGGCGGAGCAATTGACAAGGTTGGAGATCAGGTCAATTGCCGAATTACTGCTTCATAAACCCCGACGCTATGAAGATCGAAGACGGGTCAGCCGCATAGCGGACCTTGATCTCGCGGAGGCTCGCACCGTGGCGGGGAAAGTCGTGGCGATGGGGACCAAGCGCTATTCACAGGGGAACAAATCGGTGTTCGAGATCATCCTGGACGATGGATCAGCAAGGTTGCATTGCCGGTGGTGGAATCTGCCCTTCATGCAGAAGTATTTCGCCCAGGGGAACGAGGTGCTGGTGTTCGGGAAACTGCATTCCCTGCGACCACGGGAGGTGGATCATCCGGAAACGGAAATCATCGAAGGCGGCGAGGAGAGTTCGATCCACTTGAACCGCGTGGCACCGATCTACCCGCTGACAGAGGGACTGCCGCAACGCTGGCTGCGCGGTTTGATCTGGCGCACGTTAAATGAATTCGCGACAAAAATCACAGACCCGTGGCCGGAACTGGCGCGAGAAGGATTTCCGTCAGCGGAAGCGGCGCTGCGGTCGCTGCATTTTCCGGAAGAGCCAGGCGACGGGGAAAAGGCGCGTGCTCGATTTGCTTTCGAGGAATTCCTGACATTGCAGCTCGATATTCAGGAGCGACGCTGGCGGTTGCGCCAACGTGAAGCGCATTCCTGCCGGGGTGACAACCGGTTTGTGAAACAGTTCCTGGCAAAGCTTGGATTCCGGCTGACGCAAGCACAGACGCGGGTTCTGAAGGAGATCCGCCACGACCTTGAGGCTGGTGAGCCGATGCGCCGGTTGTTGCAGGGAGATGTGGGCTCGGGCAAGACAGTGGTGGCCGCCTGCGCGCTTTTGATGACGCTGGAGAGCGGCTACAACGGCGTGTTGATGGCCCCGACAGAAATTTTAGCGAGTCAACATTTTGAGAATTTCAGTCGTTGGCTCGCGCCGCTGGGTGTCCAGTTGCGGCTTCGGACGGGGAGTGGGAAGCGGAGTCATGGTGGGTCAGGAGAGGAATTGGAGGCCACTCCGATGTCTGGGAGCGCCTCCAGCAATTCCTCTGCGCCCGGCAGCCAGAGTGACGAGATTCAAACCTCCTCGAAAAGACCAGACGCTGAATGCGGTCAGAGCCTCCTTCCGTCGGCTGCTACGAGGCCTGACGAGCGCGCTGCAAGCAATCCCACGATCCACATCGGAACTCACGCGTTGATTGAGGATTCATTTGAAATGGATCGGCTGGGAATCGTGATCATTGATGAGCAGCACAAGTTTGGTGTCGCACAGCGTGAGCGACTTCTACGCAAAGGGAAATGCCCGCACCTGCTGGTGATGACGGCCACGCCGATTCCAAGAACTCTCGGTCTCACACTCTATGGCGATCTGGATGTCTCGATGATTGACGAGTTGCCCGCAGGACGCTGCCCGATCCGGACGTTTGTGCGACAGTCGGACAGATTGCCCAAGGTCTGGGAGTTCATCCGCGCCAAACTCAAGGAAGGACGGCAGGTTTACGTGGTGTATCCACGGGTGGAGGAAGGGGTCTCAGGGAGGCCTGCAAAGGCGGTGACCGCGGAGTTTGAGAAGATTCAGAAGCATCTGGCGCCCTTTGCATCTGGTTTGTTGCACGGGCGCATGAAGCCGGCGGACAAGGAGAATGTGATGGCGGGGTTTCGGTCGGGAGCCATTCAAGTGCTGGTGGCGACGAGTTTGATCGAAGTAGGCGTGGATGTTCCTAATGCGACGGTAATGCTGGTGGAGAATGCGGAGCAGTTCGGACTGGCTCAATTGCATCAAATGCGAGGACGCATCGGGAGAGGCTCTCATGAATCGTTTTGCATTCTGGTCGCGGATGCGCGGACGGATGACGCGCAAAGGAGGTTGAAAACGCTGGAGGAAACCGCGGATGGCTTCAAAATCGCCGAAGTTGATCTGACGCTGCGTGGCACAGGTGATTTGACAGGCCAGCAACAGAGCGGGCTTCCTCCATTGCGCTTCGGAGATTTCTCACGAGACCTGCCGCTGGTGGAAAAGGCGCGAGTCTTTGCCGCGGAGATCATCTGCCGGCGAATGAAACTTTCTGCCCAGACAATCCAGACGTCAGAGGCACCCGCTGAATAGGTCCAGGTCAGCTGCCTCGTCAACTCACAGTGGGCAAACTGTGAGGCTTGCCATCAACCACGTGCCTGGAGAGCGAATAACCATGTCCTTGAGACAGACGGATTTGTTTCGCACGGACGTGGTGGAGAGGACGCTCCCGGGAGCAATTGCCTCAATGTCCCTCCGCATGCCCCAAAGTTCGAGGTCTCCAAATGACGCGCCACTCCAGGGTCGGAACGCCAGTTGCTAAAGCTCGTGGCATCGAGTGGGGATTGAGCCCTACGGCCGTGGTATGACGAATGAAAATTGATTAGAAGGCACGCATGAAACCGACATTGGAGCCAGCAATTGGCATTTGTAAGACAAACACTGTCCACTTCTAAGGCTCCATCCGACATCCATGTCGCCCCACTCTGACAAACAGTCCTCAAGTCTGGCAGGCAATGTTCCGATGTGCCCAAGGATGCATCGTTGTCCAAGAGCTCATCGGAACAAAATCAAAACGGGAAAATTCCCGCTTTGGCTGATCATTCTTCTGACCATTTGCGCAGTTGCAGGAGGAAAAGCGGCAGCCTCCCCTTTCCCCACGCTGCTCACGAGTGCCGACCAAGTCCTCCACCTTTCTGCGGAGGAATTGAATCAGCGACTTCCAGCTAAAATAAATGGCGTGGTCACCTATGTGGACCCTGCTCTATCCTTTGCCTTTCTTCAGGATGGCACGCGTGGCGTGGCCTTCCTCCTCAACCACGAACACCGCCCGCCAGTGGCTGGAGATCGCATCGAACTCAACGGAACTGCGAACAAAGGCATGTTCGCTCCCTATATCGCCAGTGCATCGATCATCCCGCTCGGGAAGGGAGAATTCCCAGAACCACGGAAAGTTTCGCTCGATCAGGCCCAAACCGGGCAGTTTGACGGATTGTGGGTGGAAGTGGAGGGAACCGTGCGCTCGGCATCGGTGCAGGAAGCCCGGACGGTTGACAGTTTCGCGATGGAAATTGCCAACGGGACATCGCGCCTCCGGGTCAACAGCTCCGACCGTTTCTCGACCAGTCCGGACGATCTCGTGGAAGCAGCCGTGCGCGTTCGTGGAGTGCTCGGCGGCACCTTCAACGGCAAGAACCAATTTATGGGAGCACGCCTGCTGGTGCCGGAGACACGTCTGATCACCGTGGTTCAGCGGTCCGGTGAGCAATCCTTCGCACGTCCAGTCAGCAAGATTGACTCGCTCGTTCGCTTCTCGCCGGAGTCTGAGGCTTCCAAGCAAGTCCACATCCGGGGCGTAGTGACCTGGGCGCAGCGCGGATTCGGGCTTTATCTACAGGATGACACCGGTGCCATCCATGTTCGCACCACGCAAACCACGGCTGTGCATGCAGGTGAGAATGTGGACGCCGTTGGATTCATCAATCGGACTGGAAGCTCTCCCTCGCTTGAAGACGGGGCTTTTGCGCGAACGGAGAGTCGTGAAACTGTAGTTCCAAAAACAGTCGTTCTCAACAGCGAGACAGCGGCGATTCACGACGGCGAACTCATCATCACCGAAGCCAAGCTCTTGGGCATCCGGCTGGAGGGCCAGGAAGCAATCCTGACTCTGGAGTCTGGTGATCTAATCTTCCCAGCACGACTCCGCACACCGGATCATGCCAGTCAACTTCGCCCCGGAAGCCTGCTCCAGATCACCGGAGTTTCCGCCGTAAGGGCAAACCGGCAAGAGTTTCAGGTGGGCCTCGATCTTCTCGTCCGTGATCGAGATGACATCAAGATCCTCTCGACACCTGCGTGGTGGACGACGAATCGCCTTGTCGGAGCGCTGGCCCTCCTGTCGATCCTGATCCCCGCCACCCTTATTTGGATTTACCAGTTGAAGAGACGTGTTGACTCCCAGACGAAAGCCCTGCGCAACCAGATTGAGCAGCAAGCCGCATTGGAATCCCGCCATCGTGACCTGGTCGAAAACGCCAATGACATCATCTTCACCCATGATCTCGAAGGTCGGTTCACTTCGATCAACAAAGCCGGCGAACAAACAGTCGGCTACTCCCGTCAGGAAATCCTAAAATTGAACATCTGGGACTTGATCGCTCCAGACTGCCGCAACAAGGCGCGATCAGAAGTCAAAAAAAGCATCGATGGCCATGGCTTCGCGCAATACGAAACCGACCTGATCGGGCGGGGAGGCGAAAGATTGACGGTTGAAATCGACTCCCGGTGCATCCGCGACAACGGAAGCCCAGCAGCCATCCAAGGCATCGCGAGAGATGTCACCGGACGCAAGCGGGCCGAGGAGAGAATCAAGTCACAGGACCATTTCATCCGCTCGGTCATTGATCTCGATCCAAACCTTATTTTCGTCAAAGATGACGAGGGACGGTATGTACTGGCCAATCGTGCCACGGGCGAATTCTGCGGTGTGGAGCCCGACAAGATGGTGGGCAAGAGCGACGCGGATATCTTTTCAGATCCCGAGCTCATCGCACGCATCAAGCGCGATGACCGCGAAGTGATCATTACGTCGCTCGACAAATTCACTCCCGAGGAAAAAATCACCAATAATCGAGGCCAGTCCATCTGGCTTCAAACGGTGCGCCGTCCGTTGAGCGGCGAACATGGCCAAAGCCGGCACATACTGGTCGTCTCCACGGATATCACCGCCCACAAACACACCGAGGACGCTTTGCGCGAGTCACAGACGCTCTACACTTCCCTGGTGCAATGCCTGCCAGTAGCCGTCTTCCGAAAGGATCTTGATGGTAGATTCACCTTTGGCAACGCGCCTTTCTGCAAACTGCTCGGCAAGCCGATCCAGGAAATCATCTCCAAAACCGACGCTGATTTTTCACCGCCTGAGCTGGCTGTTAAGTACCAATCGGATAACCAAAAAATCATTGCCGATGGCGAAACTTTTGAAGCGATCGAGGAACATTTGACCCGGACCGATGGAACAAAGACCTACATCCAGATCGTAAAGGCCCCCATCTTCAACTCGCGCCGGGAGGTCACCGGAGTGCAGGGCATCATCTGGGACGTCACTAATCTCAAGGCGGAGGAAGAAGAATTGAAGCGCACCCGCACTTTCCTCAAACAGGTCGTGGAGAACCTGCCGATCGCGGTCTTCATCAAGGAGGCTCAAGAACTCCGGTTCATCATGTGGAACAAGGCGGGCGAAGACCTCGTGGGCTACAGCAGCGAGGAGATGTTAGGTAAGAACGACTACGATTTCTTCTCGAAAGGCGAAGCCGATCGTTTTACAGCCGCAGATCGTCAGGCTCTTTCCACAAGCCGGCTGGTGGATGTGACCGAGGAAGTGTTGCAGACGCGCCACCGGGGACAACGGCTCTTGCGCACTCGAAAAATCCCCATCCTGGATGAAACAGGAAAACCGCTCTACCTGCTTGGCATCTCCGAGGACGTCACCGAGGCTCGTCAATCAGAAGTCGAACTCAAGCGCGCCAAGGAAGCCGCGGAAGCCGCCGCACGCGCCAAAGGAGAATTCCTTGCCAATGTAAGCCACGAGATTCGCACACCGATGAACGGTGTGATAGGCATGACGAACCTCCTGCTCGATACCGAACTCTCCGAGGAACAACTGGACTTCGTCAACACCGTCAAATGGAGCGCGGACGGCCTGCTGACCATCATCAATGACATCCTCGACTTCTCGAAGATGGAAGCAGGCAAACTCCACTTTGAAACGTTGGATTTCGACCTGCGCGAGACCGTCGAGACTACCGCGGAACTGCTTTCCGAACGCGCGTCTCACAAAAAGATCGAACTCGCCGCATTTATTCCCAATGGACTGCCGGGCAAACTGCGCGGCGATCCCGGGCGTCTCCGCCAGGTTCTTCTGAACCTTCTCGGCAACGCCGTCAAATTCACCGAACGCGGCGAGGTGGTTCTCCATGTTTCCATGGAGTCTGAAACCGCCAGCCACACCACTTTCCGGTTCGAGGTTACAGACACTGGAATTGGCATCAGCCCCACCGCGCAGAAGGAGTTGTTCCAGCCATTCACGCAGGCAGATGGCTCGACCACGCGAAAATTTGGAGGCACCGGCCTTGGGCTGGCAATTTGCAAGCAACTCGTCACTTTGATGGGAGGCGAGATCGGACTCCGTAGCGAGTTGGGCAAAGGCTCCACCTTTTGGTTCACCACCATCCTCGAGAAACAAGCTGAACAGTCCTCTCAACAGCCCTTTGACGTTTCGCTCGAAAATGTCCGCCTTCTGATCGTTGACGACAACGCAATCAACCGCCGCATCCTTCATCACCACGCAGTCTCCTGGCGCATGGAAAACAGTTGCGCCGCCAGCGCCAGCGAGGCGATGGACATGCTCTCGTCCGCCGCCAATCTCGGACGCCCTTACGACGTGGTGATCCTCGACATGCAGATGCCCGAAGTTGATGGCATGATGCTCGCACGCAGAATCCGCAGCCACTCGCAGCTCCATGAGACCAGAATGCTCATGCTCACTTCCCTCGGACACCAACATAAGCGCGAGGTTCTCGCGGAAGCGGGTATTTCGGGATGCCTCCTCAAACCCGTACGCCAGTCTGACCTTTACAATCGATTGCTGGAAATTGTGGGGGCTCAGTCGGTCCTGAAGACTCTGGAGCCATTGGAAGCCACAATCCCAACCTACTGCCCAGGCACGGCATCACCCGTTCTCGCACCAGCCCGGCAATCGCGTCCTGGACGCATCCTTCTGGCCGAGGACAACCCCGTAAACCAGAAAGTAGCCCTCCGACAACTTCAGAAACTTGGCTATACTGCCGATACTGCATCCAACGGGCTGGAGGTTCTAGCAGCCGTCGAGAAAATTACGTATGATGTTATTCTGATGGATTGCCAGATGCCGGAGATGGATGGCTACGAAGCAACCCAGCACCTTCGACAACAGAAGCGCACCGCCAAGACCCATATTATCGCCATGACTGCCAACGCCATGCAGGGAGATCGTGATAAATGCCTGTCCGCAGGCATGGACGACTACATCAGCAAGCCGGTCACCATTGATGACCTCCAATCGGCACTCAATCGAGTCTCCAAGGAGCAGCCAGAATCCATTCCCGTAACCAAAGGACTGCCCGTTTTGAACCAGACAACACTGGATCAACTCAGAGACCTTGTGGAGCCTGGTGAACCGAACCCGCTGATCGAGCTCATCGATCTCTTCTTGACCGACGCTCCTGATTGCCTCGCTCAACTGAAGGAGGCAATGGCCCGCCATGACGATGCCGAATCCAAGCGCTTTGCCCACTCGCTGAAAGGTAGTTCAAACAACCTCGGGGCTCAACGACTCGGCCTTGCCAGCCACAATCTGGAAGCTGCCGCCAGAAGCGGTGACCTGACAAATTCAACAACTCTTGTCGAACAGATCGAGTCCGAGTTGGAACTGGCTCGTGCGGCCCTCCTTCAAGAACGCGCCAATTGCGCCCTTGCGGCGTGAGCTTTGGATCTCGTTTGGAAGTCGGGGAATGAATTAGCTGAAGCAAAACTTTGCGAACTCGATCCCGGAACCCTAGCCGACATGAGCCGGATCAATTATGGAATACAAAGGGAGATTGCGAATGGCTCAACGCCATCCAGCGCCGCAGTCAAATCAGCCTGGCTCCTGTCTGGCGCGGAACTTACAATAACAACGCAGTTCAGGGAGTGATTCAGCGCTAACCTACGTCCCGGTCGGAAGTGTCACGCAGAACTCCGTCTTCCCCAGTGTGGACGAGGCGCAGCACTCAATTTTACCACCTCCACTCCGGACAATTTCATCCGCCAGGAAAAGGCCGACGCCGTTATGAGGCGGGCTTTTCGTTGTGAAAAACGGCTCGAACAAGCGCTTGCGCACCTCCGGCGGAATACCAACGCCGCTATCCGCGATCCGAATCAGGCAATTCGTCGCGGAACCTTCGATTGCCACGGTCAGGACAGAGTCAGTCACGCCATCCATGGCTTCCAGCGCGTTGTCGAAAATGAACAGCAATGCCCGCCCAAGCTCGCTGGGCACCCCACGCCATTCACAATGCGGCGCAAGCTGGGTGCTCACAGTGGCGTGTTGCATCACCACCCGGTAATTGATGAGCGCCAGCAAATCTTCCACAATTTCCGACAGCTTGACCGTCTGCAGATCGCGCCGTGTCTGGGCGATAAACAGCAGGCTTCGCAACTTGCGCGCGGCGCGCTGCAAACTCTGTTCGATGATTTGGAGACGGCCTTGGACTTCCCCCCCCAGATCGGGTTCAAACCCGAGCAACTGGACGCTGCCCAGAGCCACCGCGAGCGGATTATTGATCTCATGTGCCAGGCTCGCCGCGAGCTGGCCGAGGGTCTTTTGCCAGTGCTCGCTCAACATTCCCTGATGCAGCCTGTGAATCTCCCGTTGCAGTTCAATCTGTTTCTTGAGTTCGTCCTGGAGATTTTTAACCCTCAGAGCAGCCCTGGTGCGCGCAACCAGTTCCTGCTGATCCACAGGCTTGTTCAAGTAATCATGCCCGCCAACCTCCAGTCCGCGCAGCTTGTCCTCCATTTCGGTATTGGCGGTGAGAAACAAGACAGGCACATCCGCAAGTCGGGGATCAGCCTTGATGCGCTTGCACAGTTCAAATCCGTCCATCTCCGGCATCATGACATCGGTGATGATGAGGTCCACCCGCTCTCGCGAGAGTACATCCAAAGCCGAGGCGCCGCTCAAGCAGGGCAGGCATTCCAACCCCGCGTTTTGCAGTCTTATTTGCAAAAGTCGGAGGGAATCGCGCTGATCGTCCACCGCCAGGATGCGGGGACGCACCTTCCCGGCGCCTGTGGATGAGGATTCTTCAAATACACGAACTTGCATGCTCATTGGTTTATCGGAGATCGGTCACAAGAGCTTGAGTGTCCACTTGTTTCTCCGGCGGAGACACTCTATACCCAGTGAGTCTGTGACAGACTGGAACATTGTTCGTTCCAAGTCTGTCCTGATTCACTCTGAAATACGTAATAACAAAAAGCTTTCTCCTATGAGCACCCTCCTGAGTCAACTCAAAGAATCCAGCATCATCGTCGCCGACACCGGTGATTTCGAGAGCATCCGCAAGTACCAGCCCCGGGATGCCACCACCAATCCGACATTGCTGCTCAAGGCATCACAGATGCCCGAGTACCAGCAAATCCTCGCCAAAGCCATCGCCGACGCGAAGAAAGCCAACGCACCAGGCAGCCAGTTGCTCGCCCTGACGCTCGACCGACTGGCGGTCGCGTTCGGAATCGAGATTCTCAAGATTGTTCCCCACCGCGTCTCGACCGAAGTCGATGCGCGATTGAGCTTCGACACCGGAAATTCCGTCACCAAAGGCCGAACGATCATTGGTTATTACGAAGAAGCGGGGATTCCTCGTGAGCGCATCCTCATCAAGCTTGCCACAACTTGGGAGGGAATATCCGCCGCGCGAATCCTCCAGCGCGATGGCATCAGGTGCAACATGACTCTCCTCTTCTCCTTCGCCCAAGCCATCGCATGCGCTGAGGCCGGGGTGCAGCTCATCTCTCCGTTCGTCGGCCGCATCCTCGATTGGCACAAGAAGAGCACAGGCAAGGAATTCTCCGGCGGGGAGGACCCGGGCGTCCAGTCGGTCACAAAGATCTACAACTACTACAAGCAGCACGGTTATAAAACCGAGGTCATGGGCGCCAGCTTCCGCAACGTGGGCGAAATCCTCGAACTCGCCGGCTGCGACCTTCTGACCATCAGCCCCGCGTTGCTGGACGAGCTTCAGAAAACTCCCGGCAAAGTCCCGCGAAAACTCGGCGCGGGCGCAGCAGCCCCAATCGCTATGATCAATCTCGATGAGAAGGCTTTCCGCTGGATGCATAACGAAGATCAAATGGCCACCGAGAAGCTCTCCGAAGGCATCCGATCATTCGCAGCGGACACTCTCAAACTGGAGAAGTTTATCTTGGAAAAACTAGGCTGATAACGCCGTTCTCAGCAACCACATTGAGCGTCACCAACAGAGGACCGTCAGCTTCTTCGGGCCATGGGCACCGAGGACGAGGATGCGTTCAATGTCGCCGGTTCGGCTCGGGCCGGTGACAAGGGAGATCATGCTTGGATAATCGTGCGCGTATTTGCGCTGCACGAGCGCAAGGGCGGCTGCGAGGTCGCGCACCATCTGCCCGCGGCGAGCCAGCACCACATGATGGGGCGGCAACACACTCACGGCGCGGCCGCCACTGCTGCGGCTCGTGACGATGAGCGTGCCGGTCTGCGCAACCAATGCGTCGCATTCCGTGAGTCCGGCGTCGCAGGTCTCCATTTCGTTCACGTCGTAGCCGCGTTCGGAGCGAAGCACGGGGAGGCCGAGGGCGGCGGCGGCTGGATCGGTAAGTTCGCCAGAGTGGGCCGCGATTTTTTTCCAACCCTCGCTGTCGCGAAGTTTCGCGAGCGAGGCATGGGCTTCCTCCCGCGAGGCGAACAATTGGAATTCCGTCTTCAGCTCCGCACTCGCTGCTCGGAAGCGCTCGACCTGTTCTTCGAATGTTTCACCACCCGGCGGAAGCCATTGCTGCGCGACGTGGACGGGCCGGTCGGCAAAGGCAACCGCAGGCTCATGGCCGCCGTGAGTGCCGGGATGCGGCGCGGAAAGACGGAGGGCTTCGCGGATTCGGCCGAGGATGTTTTCACGTTCGGTCATGGCACGGGAGGGAAGTTCCAAATCTCAAGTTCCAAGTTCCAAAGAAATTCCAAACACCAAATTCCAAGAAAGCTGCCGTCTGCGGTCGTAGGCCAGAGTTGCTGCGCCTCGCTGAAAGCGCCAGGGTTAACCACCACCAGTTCCTTGGAACCTGGAGCGTGGGGCTTGTTCGGAACTTGGAATTTGGAACTTGGAGTTTGGAACTTCATTTCCGGTACATGCTGGCGAAGATCAGGTGGAGTTCGCGAGCTTCTCGATACAACGTGCGCGCCTCGTCTGCCAATTGAGGTTCGGCGGCGGCGATCATGCGAAGAAAGAAGCGCGTCTCTTTCGCTTCCTTCACGCAACGGCTGATCGCGTATTTGAAGTCTTTCCGTGAAACGGTTTCGCTCGCCTCCGCGTAGTTCGCTCCCACGCTCGTCCCTGCGCCGACAAGCTGGTTTAGCAACCGATCATTGCCGGGACCGCGCGGTATCTTTTTCCCGAACCGCACCACCGCCTCGCCAAACTGCGCGGTGCGTTCCTCCAAATCATAAGGCTTTCCACTCGGGGGCGGCGACCCCGGCCCTTCACGCAGCTCCAACGCCTGCGATTCCACTTCCGGCCAACTTTCCATCGCCGGCTTGCCGCGCCGCATCCGATAACTCACCGTCGTTTCGTTTTGGTGCTTGAGGCTTGAGGTTTCTTTGGAACTTGGAATTTGGAACTTGGAACTTTTCATCTTCGGTTCCTCCACCATTCCTTGAAGCTTTCGTCCGCCACCGGGGCCAGTTCGCGGGTGGCCGTCCAACTTTTCGCGGGATCGAGCGCGGTGCCCTTCACCAGTGGGTGGAGCGGTTGGAGCAGACGGGCGATTTCTTTACTGAACTGCCAAAGCCCCGGACGATTGGCGACGAAAGCGAACATTTTGTAGGCGAACCGCTCCAGCGAGGACGGCTTTTCTACCGAGGCATTCCGCCGGTTGTGCAAGAGATGATGGTGCAGGTCAATTTTCACCGGGCAAGTCTCGGTGCAGGCACCGCAGAGTGACGACGAGGCGCTGAGATGCTTCCAATCCTGCAAGCCGCGCAGGTGCGGTGTGATGACGCTGCCGATCGGACCGCTGTAGGTCGTGCCGTAGGTGTGACCGCCGACGTTGCGAAAGATGGGGCAGACGTTGAGGCACGCCCCGCAGCGGATGCAATGGAGCGCGTCGCGCTGCTCGGGGTCGGCCAGCAGTTCGGTGCGGCGATTGTCGAGCAGCACGACATGATATTCCTCCGGACCGTCGGACTCGCCGGGCTGGCGCGGGCCGCCATACATCGTGTTGTAGCAAGTGATGGCCTGTCCGGCACCGGCGGTCGCGAGCATCGGAAGGAAGAGCGCAAGGTCTTCCATCTTGGGCAGAACCTTCTCGATGCCGAGGAGCGAGATCATTGTCTTGGGCAGCGCGGCGGTGAGGCGGGCGTTGCCCTCGTTTTCCGTGATGGAGATCATGCCCGTCTCGGCGATGGCGAAATTGGCCCCCGTGATGCCGATGTCGGCCGCAAGGTATTTCTTCCGCAAAGCCCGGCGCGCAATCATGGTCAACTCCTCCGGCTCACGCGTGGGCGCGCTGCCGAGTTCGCGCTGGAAGAGATCGCTGATGTCGTCGCGCGTGAGGTGCATCGCGGGGAAGACGATGTGATACGGCGGCTCGTGGCGGAGTTGAACGATGTATTCGCCGAGGTCGGACTCGACAACCTCGTAGCCCTGCTTCTCCATCGCGTCGTTGAGATGGATTTCCTCTGCGGTCATCGCCTTGGACTTGATGATGCAGCGGGCATTCTTGGACTTGATGATGCCAAGGATGATTTCCCGCGCCTGCGTGGCGGTGCTGGCCCAATGAACTTTGGTACCACGCGCTTCTAGCTTGGCGACCAGTTCCTCGAGGTAGGTGTCGAGATGATTGATCGCATCCCATTTCGTCTCGGCTGCGGCCTGGCGCGCGGACTGCCAGTCGTTGAACGCGGACGCCTTCCTGCCGCGCGCGACCTCGTATTTCTTCAGCGCGGTCTGGATCAGGCCACGATGGCGAAGATCTCGCGTGATGACGCGGGCTTTCGCGGAAAAATCTCTGGCTTGTGAACTGGCGCTCATTGCTGGGCGAGAATTTCCGCGAGGTGGATGGTCTTGAGCGGCTTGCCCTGACGCGAGAGCAAACCTTGGATGTGCATCAGGCAGCTCGAATCGTTTGAGACGATGTAGTCGGCACTGGTCTCAGCGGCGCTCGTACACTTCACCTCACCCATCGCGGTGGAAATCATCGGAAACTTCGCGGCAAACGTGCCGCCGAAGCCGCAGCAGGTCTCGGCATCAGCCATTTCAATGAGTTCGATGCCTTGCACCTTCTCAAGCAAGCGGCGCGGCGATTTCTTGATGCCGAGTTCGCGCAACCCGTGGCAACCGTCGTGGAAGGTGACTTTGGCGGGAAACTTCGCGCCGAGATCGGTGACGCCCAACTTTGCGACTAGGAAATCGGAGAACTCCCACACCTTCTTCGAAAGAACATTCGCGTCCGCTTCCTGTGGCAGGCCGTGGAACATTTGCGGGTAGAAAACTTTCAACATCGCGCCACACGAACCTGAGGCGATGACAACGGCCTCCTTGTTCTTGAGCTTTTCAAGAACTGGCCCGGCGATGAGGCGCGACTCGTCCCAATAGCCTGAGTTGAACGCCGGTTGACCGCAACACGCGATGTCCTCGGGACATTCAACACGATGGCCAAGGCGCTCAAGAATTCGCACCATGCTGATGCCCACTCGCGGATACAGCGAGTCAACAAAACACGGGATGAAGAGCGTGACTGTCATGTGGCTCTCAGACTACGCGCTGTCCTCCAAATGGAAAACCTCTTTAAGTTCGATCGCGTCCGGACTGTTATCGGGATTCGACGGCATGATGTCCCTCATGTGCGCCCACCAACGCTGACAAACGCCAGTCTGAGCGACGGCCAGCCATTGAGCTTCGTCGCGAAACTCGACGTACGCGAAAAGTTGCCGCGTTGCCGCGTGGAGGAAGATTGAGTACGAATGAACTCCATGCGCGAGCAAAGTGCTTTCAAGCTCCAGCCAGATGGGGCGATGACGCCGCTCATATTCGGCCTCCGCACCAGGATTCACCGACATGACAAATGCTTTTCGAATCATTTGTTGGGAACCTTTGTGGGCCATATCTCATTTCGTTTTCCCGCTCCCAATTCGCCAAAGATGCCGTTCCGAGCGAATGAAGATAGTCCGATCCGCGACAGCATACGAAGCCAGCGTCCGCTCATTGATTTCATTTCGCGCAAGCAATTTGAACTCTTTGCCGGGCGCGATGACATACCCGGTTCCGGTCTCGTTCTGAAAATAAATCCGCCCGTCGGCATAAACCGGCGATGCCGAGAAATCACCTCCCAAACGCTCGCTCCAATGAACCGTACCCGTCCGGGCGTCGGCGCAGGTGGCGATGCCGCTGTCGGACACGAAATACAATTCATCTCCGACCACCACCAACGAAGGCGTGTTTGGCGCTCCTTTGCGCGCAGACCATGCCACATTGGTTTCCGTGGCGTCGCCGGACGCTCCGGTTGGTTTCACCGCGTACACCGATGGCGCATCAAAGCCGGAACCGATGAACAGCAGCCCGTGCGCAAAAACAGGCCGCGGCACAACCGAGTAACCTTCGCCGTAGCGCACACGCCACAGCTCCAGGCCCGTCTTGGGTTCGTAGGCACCGAGGAAACCGCTTCCCGCACTCACGATTTGAGCCCGCCCCTCGACTTCGATCAGAAGAGGTGTCGAAAAAGAAAACTTCTTTTTCGCGGGAGTGTCTCGAGGAGTTTTCCAACGAACAGTCCCAGATCGGACGTCGAGCGCCACCAGGAATGGATCAGACTCGGCGTCGCAACTGAACACCAGCAGATCATCGACGACAACCGGTGAACCGCCGTTGCCATGTGTCGGCGGGTACTTCAATTCCGTTTGCCTCCACACCACTCTGCCATCCAGATCCAGCGCCGCCGTGCCCATGTGGCCAAAATGCACAAAGAGTCTGTCACCGCGAATAATCGGAGTCGGACTCGCCAGGGTGTTCTTCTTGTGCATCGCCTTGGTGATATTCGCGTCAGGCCGAAAGACGCCGGTGTTCCAGATGATCCGTCCGCTTGAAGCTTCCGCGCACACCGCGTTGAGTGAAATCCCTCCGGCTTCTTCCATTGCGGTTGTGAGGTACAACTTTCCACGACTCAACACGGGCGATGACCAGCCGCCGCCCGGAATCTCAACTTTCCAGGCAACGTTGCTGGACTCGTTCCATGAGAGAGGCACATCGATGGCGGTCGCTATCCCCTGCCCTGTCTGCCCTCGAAATTCAGGCCACTCAGAAGCTGACCACGAGGCTGATCCGCCAAGCAGGAAGAGCAGCGCTCCGCACCAAACGCGCAAGCAAACACGTATTTTCAGAAAGTTCATAGCCCCGTGAAATGCGGTTTCTCGACGAAGGAGTCAATCGCAGAAACCGGAATTTCAATCCTCAACTCCCCGTCAACGTCGAAGGCTCGAAAGTTTGAAACCTCGCCGATCTTGAGTTCATTCAGGTGATCGGCATACTGCGGCCACCTTTTACAAGATAGCAACATGAGCAAACTAAACTTCGCCATCATCGGCACCGGCGGCATCACGCTGCAAAATCACCTCCCCGGCCTGGCCCTTTGCAAGGACGTGCAGGTAACGGCACTCTGCGACGCCAACGCCACCACACTCGAAGCCGCGCGACAAAAGACCAACGCGCCCATACATTCCACCCACTGGGAGGATATCATCCGGCGCGACGACATCCATGCAGTGATCATTGCCACGCCGAACGTGTTTCATCCACCGATTGCCATCGCCGCCGCGCGTTCGGGCAAGCATGTGCTCTCCGAAAAGCCGCTGGCGCTCAACGCCGCCGATGCCCGGCAAATGGCAGACGAGGCGGACAAGGCCGGCGTCCGTCACATGACCGCATTCACTTACCGCTTTGTGCCGGCGATGCGTTACCTGCATCACCTCGTGGGCAAGGGAGATCTGGGCAGACCTTATCATTATCGTTCGTGCCGGCTCCAGGACTGGGGCACGCGCAACGTGGGCTGGCGTCAGCAAAAGAAACTCGCTGGCACGGGAGAAATCGGCGACATGCTGAGTCATCGCATTGATTTCGCCCATCATCTCATCGGGCCGATGAAGCGGCTCGTGGCGAACTTGATGAACCTCACCCCCATGCGGGACGGCGCGCCGAATGACACGGACGATTGGGTGGCCATCCTTGCGGAGTTCACCAACGGAGCTTCAGGTGTATTGGAAAGTTCCAAACTCGCGAGCGGCGTGAATGAAAGCTGGCGCAGCCCCGACCGCGTCGAGTTGAACGGCAGCGAAGCGAGCTTCAGCTTCACCACGGGGTGTTGGAATGAATTGCAGTACGGAAAGGTGGGCGGGCCGGGATTGAAGGCACTGCCGATCCCGCGCGAGTTCCATGTCTGGCCAGGCTCGCCGCGTGATCCAGGCGTGGGTGATCCGCTGGTTTCCTTCCGCTACGATCAGGCAGCGGAATTCGTCAACGCCATCCGTGAACAGCGCCCGTGCTCGGTCACTTTCCACGATGGCGCGCAGGCGCAGGCCGTGACCGAAGCCGCCGTCCGGTCGGCCGAGCTGAAGCAGTGGATCGATCTGTAGGGCGGCAACCAACCCGCGGCAACCAGCAAACAACTTGACAGTAGTTCCTCCCTCGGGCGCGATGAGGGCATGAAACCCAATGTCCTCTCTCTTCGGATGCTGCTGCCACTCACAACCGCCGCAATCATCTCATGCACACTTCTCCAGTCCAGGGCTGCCGACGTCCCCGTGCTCAAGAAATGGGAAAAGGGCAAGGGCTGGGGCTGGGTGTGGGGCACGAACGATGAAGTCGGCTCACTCAATGAAATGACCGACGCGTCACGGCTTGCCGCCCTGCGCGTCGTTAAACAAGGCAAGACCTACGATCTCGGCATCACCTACGACCGCACTTCCTACAAATGGCCCGGGCATAGCCCCGGCGAGATCATGTCCTTCCGGACGCCAGAGGGAGTCAAGCGCCAGGGGGATCTTCCGCCGCTGCTGAATGACAACGTGCTGCAAACTACGTGGCACAGTTGCGCGTTGTTCATCAGCGACAACGTGGCCACGCAGATCGACGGCCTCGGCCACGTCACCGCCGGTGCCGACGACCATTGGTACAACGGTTTCAAAGAAAAAGATTGGGGCGGCAACTGGGGCATCCGCAAGTGCGACGCGACCACCATCCCGCCGATCATCGCACGCGGCGTGCTCATCGACGTCGCAGGCTACAAGAACGTCGAGACGCTCCCGGCGAACACAGTGATTACAGCAGAGGACTTGCAGTCCGCATTGCGCAGGCAGGGAACCGATTTGCGACCGGGCGATGTTGTTCTCATCCGCACGGGAACCCTCCGGCATTGGGGAAAAACGGGCAGTGACGAAAAGGGCCTGATGAAGGAGCACGATTCAGCAGGGATAAATCTCGAGGCCGCGAAATGGCTCGTCGAACAAAACGGAGCCATGCTGATCGGCAGCGACACCAGCGGACTTGAATATGGCCCGAAGCCCGAGGACACCGCCGCCTACCGCGCCAAATACGGCAGCTTCATTCCCGTCCACAATTATCTGCTCGTCGAGCAAGGGGTTCACATCGGCGAATTCCACAGTCTCGAAGATCTCGCAAGGGATCGCGCCTACGAATTTTGCTATTTTTGCTCGGTCAACAAGATCCAAGGCACGGTCGCGGGCTTCACGCTGCGGCCTGTAGCCATGCGGTGAACCACGGGGGAACGTTTACCACCAGTTCCAAAGTGCCAGGTGGGTTACACCCCTCTTATTGAACGGCGCCGTGCGCACCGTCTGTTAGAACCATCAGTCGTTGAGTCAATGGGTGCTGTAAGAACCACCTCGATACAGAGAAGAATTTGGAGTGCCGTGGCAAAGCGCCCGCTCCTTATATGCATTTTGCGTCATTCGAGGACAATCCCAAAGGGATTGCGCCTCAAAGCCCAGGGTTGCGAGCTTGCGAGCTACCCTGGGTGGCGCGAACCCGCGCCCGCCAACCCCAACGGGGTTGCGGCGGTGCGGTCACAATCCAGGATGCAACCCCGTTGGGGTTGAGGTCCATTCTCCGATGGGTTCCCAGGGTAGCTCGTTCCTCGCAACCCTGGGCTTGGAGACGGAATCCCGTCGGGATTCACTGTTTGTCCTGCAATCCGGAAATGCGTATAAGGAGCAGGGCACAGCGCAGCGACGACACCGCTTTCCCACTGCAACTGACGTCCTCTCCATTTCAGAAGCGCCGTCGCACGATGAAACTGAAGGACGAGACGGTCCCTTTAGCGACCAACTGCGCTCTACCGGCGCACTCCAAAATGCGAATGAACTTCCGCAACGATTGTTAAACTGTTCCCTCTCACTTTCGCGGTGCGCGGAAGGCTGGGCACCCTGCCTGGAAGTTCAGAATCAGAGATGGCGGAGAGTCCGCCGCCACCGCTATCGAAACGCAAAAAGAGCGCGGACGAAATCATCCGCGCTCTTCGAGTTTTGACTGTCTTGTTTTCCGCCCGGTCCTATTGGCCGGTGATACGGAAGAAGCCTGCGATGCCGGTTGCTGGCACGGAAGCGGTACGCTCATTGACCGTGGACACATCTGCCCAGGTTCCGCTGCCGATATCGTCACGGCGTTGTACTTTGAACGGCCCCTGGCCACCAGTCCATGTCAGGACCAGGTTGGCATCAACGATCTTCACAGTGGCGATCGTCGGTTTCTCACCACCCACCACTGCTGAGCCGAATTTGAAGAACCGCGAGGCAACCACTGATGGATCGCCCGTACCCTGATTCTTGCTCTCCCATATAACCGCGGCCACACCACCACGCATTGCGACACGAGGATCGGTGGCGTCTGCGGTGGCTTTGCCTGGCACCTCGGTCTCGCTGACAAGGAAGACATCGGTCAGCGGTTTGCCTGTCGGATCCAGCAGCCGTCCGTAGATCAAGCTGACCGAACCATCGGCGGTTGCTTTAGCCGGGAAAACGGCCAGAACATTACCCGCTGCGTCGATGGCTGCATCCACGCGTCCGATCGATGCGATGTCGGCGCCTTCCGCCGCATTTCGCGTGTAGCGAAGTTTCCCATCCGCGCCGATGACAGTGACCTGGGCTATGGCGCCGCTCGAGCTGATGGCGACATAAGCGTCATTGCCATTGCCGTGGAAACCTGCGCCATCGCCGCGTCCGCCCGCCCCAGCAGCTTCCGCTCCCGCTCCCGCGAGTGTCGCCAGGTCGATGTTACCCGTGATCGGCTTGCCCGTGTTGTCGAACAGCCGGACGGTTCCCGCATTGCTGGAGGAAGCAAAGCGCACCGCGAAACCACTCTTGGTCACGCCGACGCCATGCCAGATTTCCGCCTTCTCAGCCACTTCGCTGACTTTGTCCTCGGCGGTGATTTCCTTGCCCGTTGAATCGACGATTCGATAAATCGCGTGGTTCTGTGCCTCTGCACCTTTGTAAACGTCCATCAAGTCGGCCTTCTGCCGGCTTTCTCCCACTATGACGACGTTTCCATTGCTCAGATAATCCCAGTCGCCAATGCGAATGTCGCCATCACGGTCGGCATAGGCATCTGTCACGCCAGCCAACACGTTCACCGGGGAGCCGTCGTTGTTGAGCAATTGGACTGCCGGGAAATCTCCACCTTCGCCGTTGGCCTGGAGATTGACAGGCCCCAGTTCTGGAATTTCCAACCCCAGCGAGTAAGCCGTGCCGCCCATGCCGATGCCGTCGCCGAAGAGGTTGGCTTTGATCTTCGGGCCCCAGGCGTTGTTGCCAGCCACGGGAGATTTATCCGCGCGGAAATAAGCGAGGAACTTCGAGGTGAGCGTATCAGCCCCCTGCGTTGTCTTGAACGTGACCTCCTTGGTCAAACCTTTGCCGGTGGAATCGAAGAGAGTCCAGACAGCTTCCTGGTCTTTCAACCCGTCACCGTCGTCTTCCCAGCCCACGAGGACGTTGCCATTGGCGGCAACGGCAACTCCCATGCTCTCGGTCTTGCCGTTATTGATGGTGTCCGGCGTGTTGATGTAGAAGGTCGCCGACGCGGGGGTGAGCGTGCCCCCTTGCGGCGGAGTGACCGGAGGCGCTACCAGCGGTTGGTTGGCTTTGCCTAGATCGAAGGCCTGTTTCACATCGGTCGCGCTGAGGGCGCGATCGTATATGGCGACTTCATCCGCGGCACCTTTCCAGCGCTCCTGAGTGCCCTGACCACCGAGGTATAATGGTTGCGCATTCTTCGGGCCACCAGTGATCTTACCAGCCTTGGCTTCGACACCATCGCGATAGTAGGTCAGCGCGGTGCCTTTCTTCACCACAACATGGTGCGTCCACTTGCCAACAACGAAGTCCGTGTAGTCCACATTCTGTCCGGCGGCGTTGAAGTGCCACTCGAAGTTCGAGGGAGTGAACTTGATGAACTCGCGCGGCGAGAAGTCCGCTCCTTTTGAGTTGTAGCGGTTGCCAAAGACGGTGTTGTTGTTGGCTGCGGCGGCAGTTCCGGTTTCGTCCGATTTGAGCCAGAGCGACCACGTGAAATCATTGGCCGTGGTCATGGGAGGAATAAGCTCGCCGAAGCTGATCACGCTGGTGCCGGTCGATTTGTAAACCGCTCCGCGTTCCGCGTCCGTCACCCAAGTCCCCGTCGGGCTATTGATGATCGCACCGTTGTGTCCTTTGCCGCTGGAGTCGGGAACCACCGTGCCGGTCGTTTCGTTCATGGGCCAGTATCCAACGAGGCCCGTGGCGACGTCTGCAGGGCCATCGATAATAACCGCAGGTGTTGGATCCTCGGCCGGTGCTGGATGCGAGATGACCACGTAAACGGTGGTCTTGGCCGTAGTATCCGGTCCGAGATCAGGCTTGTTCTGGCTATTGAGCGTGCCTTTGCCCGCGATGAGGATTTGCTTGGTCGTAACCGCAACTGACGGGCCTCTGGCGGTAATCCCCGTCTTGGAGTTGTTCTTGAACGGAAAGAAACCCGGCGTCAGCGCCGTGAATTTCTTGGCTGCCGCATCATAACCAATCACCCGCGCCATCATCTGGAACTGTTCGTAATCGGTCGGCTTGCCTTCATACGCCACGGTCACGCGGTTGAGCGCGTCCACTGCGAGGTTCACCCGGTCCGAGTCTCCATCGATGTCGCCCACCTTGATCGAGGCGGTGAATTTCTGATCGCGGGAATCGAACGCTGCAAGATACGGAACCTTGATCGGTGAACCGTCGTCCTTGGTGTCCGTCACGGTGCCCGCGAGATAAACGAACGGGGAGTTGATGTGACCGGCGAGTCGCGTTCCATCGCCCCGACCACGGTCAAAACCAATGGTGGAATCCGCCGGATCCACCTGGCCCTTGGGATTCCCTGCGTTATCAAAGAAGTAGATGATTCCGGCAACGCGCACGGCAAAACCGCCTTTGTAAGCCGCTAGGTTCGCCCAGAGATCGCCGTTCGCCACCGCGAAGGTTTCCTTCACAACCGATCCGTTAGGAGCAATGACCGTGGCAACCGCCGCATTTCCGTCCGGGTTGCGCACCTTTGAACGATCTTCGACAGCGGCAACGAAATTACCGTTGTCCAACGCCATGATGTCACCGCCGAAGCGTGTGGTCTGATCCGAAGGCGTCTGCCCCGTGGTCAAGCGTCCATTGGCAACGTCGATTGCTTTGCTCACCGAAGTCTGGCTTGTGCCATCGAACTTGAAGATCTGGACAGTTCCATAACGGCTTTCCACGCCATCGTCTCTCGTGCGGTTGTAGCCCAGGGTCCAACGAGCATCCGAGCCGAAAGCAGCGACGGTGTGTGGTGAAGCCTCACCGCCACTGATGATGTTTACCGCACCGGGGCGTTTATCACCAGCGACACGGCCCGGGTTTCCGTTCTGGCGTGAAGCATTGATCTTTCCAGTGAATGGCTTTCCATCGTCCGAGAAGAAGACTTCGCCAAATTTGGCGGCACCGCCCGCAGCGGGTTGGAAGGCCAGGGAGAACCGTTGACTGTCGGTGGAACCGTCAGCGAACGTATTGGCTTCAATCAGGAACGTGCTGTTGCCGAGCACGCTTGCATGCGGTTCCCAGTTGTCCAGGTTTTCGTTGGCAGTTTTGAACAGGATCGTATCAGAAACGATGTGGGTGAGCTTGACTGATTCGACTCCCCCAAGCGCCGGGGCCGGCGGCGTGACGACCAGCGGGCCGGAATGAATACGGATGTTGTCGAAACCCACGATCTCGTTGAAGAAGGTGGAAATCGCTTCGATGCGCACCACCAGGTCCGTCGCACCGTCGGATATCTTGAATTCCACATCGCGGAACACGGCGGCGAGGCGGTTGTTCCCGGCAGGATCGGTGAAGAATTTATCGTTGGCGGTGGGGGGCGTGAAATTCACGATCTGGGTGAACTCAGCCGGGCCGGCACCGTCCGGATCAATCATGACGCGGAGGAAGTCCGAGTTCTCAAAGTCGATGTCCGTGGCCGCCAGCGCTATGGTCACGCGCACGTCCTTCTTGCCGGAAACACTCACCGCTTTGAGCGTGAGCTGCCGGGGATCATCCGCTGTGTTGCAGCAGTCCGGCGTGACCGTCGGTTCGTTCATGTCGGCTCCGGCCCAAAAACCTGCACCTTCAAATCCTTTGAAAGGGCCGCCGAGCAAGCCGTCAGCCTTTTCCACCACAATCAACAGGGGCCGTGTTTCCTCCAGATTGGTGTCCGGATTCAAAAACTTGTAGGTGGCGATGACTTTTGCCTTTTCCGGGAGCGTCGATCCCAGCGTGTCCAATCCCACCGCTTCGGTGACGAACTGGAATGTTTTGGGCAGGCCCGCCGCAATCGGATGCGCCGCGTCGGCGATGGTGATCGTGCCAGGGTCAAAGGACGAGTTCGACGCGCCAATACTGGTCAGCAGTTCGTCATCGTGGTTGGAGGCGTTGAAGGAGAGCATCGGCGCGCCATAACGCGTGAACCGGGTCGGGGTGATGCCACCGCTGGTGGAAATCGCCAGTGCCACCGTGGCCGCATCTGGCAAAGCCGCCGCCGTGTCGTCATCCGCCACCGTGTACCCAGCCGCCGTCATGCGCGCGGAAAGCAGCAGATCGCCTTCTCCTGCAGCCGAGGGCGACATGACAACCTTGCCCTTCTTGTCGCCAGTGAGCCATTTGATCGTGTTATCGATCAGCTTCAAACCATCGGGAGTCAATAGCGCCTCCGGAACGGCGCTCTGGAACGTGAGAGCGGCCCGGCGGCCAGCGGCGGGGACAACCACACCGACGACTTCACCAGCCTTGGTGACATCAGAGCTGTGCGTCCAGTACGAGGGCTCCTGATTGCCTTCGATCGAGAGCAGGACCAACCCCCGCCCTCGCGTCGTGTAACGCGTCCCGTCACCGTCCGTGTTAAAATCTTCCGTGTAGATCAACTGCCCGGACACGGTTTGCGCCATGAAAATGGCCGCCGCGCCGAGAGCCGCCACCGACCACAGTCGTCTGCGAAATCGTAAACGTTGCTGATTACTTGCCATTGTATTCATATTATTACGTTCTTGATCTGAGTTGATATTGTTAAGGTTGCTTAAGATCTTTCAAGACGCGGGCAGGCCACGCGATCTGCCGAAGTCCTGATCAATTGGGTCGCAGTAAATAAACGCGGACCCCATTCCCTTGGCAAGCTTGTTCTGTCTGAATCAGTTTTTTTCCCACGGCATTTCGCCGGGCTTGGGGATGTGAGTGCGGCGGCGTGAGTTGAAGATTTTCCTAGACACAAGGTGTCTAAAGCCCCACCTTTGAATGGGATGAAATCTCCCACGAATGCTTCTGTTGGCCCTTCGGCGCCACGACTTACCA
>SIBF01000194.1 GCA_009695275.1 Pedosphaera sp.
AACTGCGCTTGAGGCATAGCCCGATCTTTGTGCCCAATTTCATCTCAAGCAAGCCATCCGCTTCCAGCTCATCCCCCGCACCTCAGGCTCTTCCTTCTTCCACGAACCCCTTTCCTTTTCTCCCTACAAGTCAGGATTTCTGAGGCTCAGGCCGGGCAGGTTTTACTCTCGGAAACCACTTCCGTTGAGTTGGGATCCGCTGTGAAAGCGGGGCCGGCCTTCGAGTTGTCTGCCAAAGGAAAAACCGAGCCTCTGAAAGTCCGGCCCTTGATCGAAATTTAAGAACAGGGATCATAAATCACCTCCGCTCCCTGTCCCTCGCAGACAATACGCGGATGATAGCAGATGCTAATCCAATTCCGGCGCGACCGCGCGCTCATGCCGCAGTTTCTCAGCGGTGATGATCGCCTGCATTCGATCCGCATCCTCCTTGATCGAACGGCTGATGATGAGATAATCAAAGTGCTTCCACTGCGCGATTTCTTGCTTTGCCACATTCAGGCGGCGCTTGATGACATCTGCGGAATCCTTGTTGCGTTTCTTCAATCTGGATTCGAGCACTGCAAGTGACGGCGGTGCCAGGAACACCGTGACCAGGGCGCGCTTCAATTCCGGTTCTTCCGCGGCGCGTTCCGTGATGGCAGCGGCGCCTTGCACATCCACACTCAGGAGCACATCGTGATTCTGGCGCAACTTGCCAAGAACCTCTGCCTTGAGAGTGCCATAACTGTTCCCATACACCGTGGCGTGCTCAAGAAAGTGCCCGGCCTGCACGCGCCGGAGGAAACTCATTGAATCCAGGAAGTAGTAATCCACACCTTCCTTCTCCCCATCACGCGGCTGGCGCGTCGTACACGTGACAGCTCGAACGGTGGATTTGTTCTTTTCCAAAACTTGCTCGCATAACGTCGTCTTGCCCCCCCCGGAAGGCGCTGAGATGAGGATCAGCAGTGAATTGGCAACCTTGTCTCCCATGTGAAATCAGCTACTCAACGTTCTGCACTTGTTCCCGAAATTTTTCCAATTCAGCCTTCATTGCCACGACCTCACGCGAGATGGCTCCGTCAGTGCATTTTGATCCGATCGTGTTCACTTCGCGGTTCAGCTCCTGCGCCAGAAAATCCAGGGTCCGGCCCACGGGCTCTTTCGATTTCACAAGCGAGTCGAATTGCTTGAAGTGGCTTTGAAGCCGGGTGAGTTCCTCCGAAATGTCAGAACGATCCGCAAAATAAACGATCTCCTTCAGCAGCCGTTCATCGTCCGGCGCAGGCGTCTCCAGTCCTGCCTTCTTCACACGCTCGCGCAATTGCTCCCGGTAATGTTCGACCATTTCCGGCGCGCCTTTTGCCACGCGCCCCACACTCTCACGAAGCGTCCCCACCCGGTTTTTCAAGTCCGACGCCAGATGGGTCCCTTCGCGTTCCCGCATTTTCACCAGGGAATCCATCGCGGCTCGAAGCGCCTTCTCGACCGCAGGCCAGAACTCTTCGGCATGAGATCCATCGTCGCCTGACTCGAGCACGCCTGGTATCCGCAGCAAGGTGTCCAGCGTCACTTCCCCCGCGAGCTTGAGATCTCGCGCCAGCTTGCCCAGCTCCTTCGCGTAAGCGCGCGCCAAAGGCAGGTTCACACGGGCGGCAGACGAGGCGTTTTCCCCGGCGTGCCAGGAGACCCGCACGTTCAAACGGCCACGCGACACCCGTTTGTTCGCCTCATCGCGGATCCTTGGCTCCAATGTTTCCAAGCCGCGCGCCAGGCTTATGGCCAGCTCACTTTGCTTGCGGTTGACGGACGAGGCCTCGACAGTGATTTTGAAGCCGCTCTGCGACGCCTCGCCACGGCCGTAACCGGTCATTGACTTCATGTGGCGCAGACTATGCGGAATGCTCTGATGCCAAGCCAGCCATTTTCTGGCAAGCTACGAAGTCTGAAAACCGCCGTGAACTCACCGCTCCTTCAACCGCCAGTATGCCGTCTCTCGTCCAACCACAGGCGCCTCAATTGTCTGAACATTCTGCAGCAAAATGACTCCTGAAACGAACGTCCATTTGACCGGTGCCACCAGCGACGAGGTCTCTTCCAGATCAAAAGCCCGTCCGGCCTGGCCGCTGACCTCAATTCGGACGCGATCTCCAGAAGGGACAATTTTCAACGTGACAGGCTGGGGAGCCGGGTCATCTGAAAAGTCGGGAATGCCATCATGGTCGGCGTCGTTCAGGTCATCTATCGAAAGCTGCCAATTGTAGAAGTCATCATCCGCAGTTCGTAGATCTCCATCCTGGAATTCGACAATCGTGAAGTAATTCGTCCGGAGCGTGCTGTCGCGCGAAACAAGCGTGTCAAACAGGGAGAGCGTCTTCTGCTCCGAGTTGGTCCAGCTGCCTCCCACCAATTTGAGATCCTCGAAACGATTCGTCACCGATCTCAAGAATGTGACCTTGCCCGCAAGAATATCCTTCACATCACCCGATCTCTCCAGATTGATCGAACCCTCGATCTGGCCGGTGTCGGTGGTGTAGGTGAGCGGGCCCTGGTAATTGAGCAACTCGAACGTCGCCTGTAGTGTCGGCAATTCACCAAACGTGTCTGACTTCAACTTCAGTTTGCATGTTCCCTTCGAAGAGCCAGCTTCACGACTCCACGAAGCCGAGACGCTCCCCTTATCCAAGGCAGTCCTAAAAAAACCAGGAGTGACCGTCGCGGCGATTGGTTTATCCACTTCAAAGAAATCTGAATACCCGTCCAGATCAGTGTCCGCGTCGCCTGCGACGTCCATCACCAGATCGCCAGTCAAAGGCTCGGGGAAGACCGCACTGGTCAGACGGAATGAAGTGCCGTGGCTGGGAATCCGGTCATCGAATGTCGGAGCCAGCTCGCCGTTCAATTCGCCGGCGGACGGCACCGTGCCGATCTCCAAAAGGTAGCTCTGGCCCAGCGTATTGGCCGTTGCAGGGGAAAACCGGAGAGAAAGACATGTCAATCGCGCCTGGGCGACCTTTTGAGCAGAGAAGCTAGTCGTCGCGAAAAGCAGAGCGGTGAGAATGTAGAAGCATCGTAACATAAGGTGAGGTTGGATGCGCACTTTGTCCTGCCTGAATTCGTTCTGCGAGTTTGCTCGAAGCACGCGCGGCACCTCTGGCTGCTTCACAATCCGGAATTATCCAAATCAAACGAGTCCTCCCTGATGGATCTTGAGCTGCGTGACGCGGGCCAGCCTCTTCAATTCGCGGGTGCCGGGCTTTCCTGCTCAATCCTTGTCTCGGCCTTCCCTTCGGCTCCGGCCACCTCGGCGATCGCCTGTTTCGCGGCGGTTTCCGCGTCGAGGCATTCTATGACACTGGGATCCTCCACCTCCACAAACCTGGCAAATTCACTCGGCACTTCGGAGGACAGTGCTCCATGTTCCATCATTTCAGAGCCGGACGCGGTGTACTCAAATCCCGACAGAGCTTCGCGCTCCATGCGGATCTCCTGGGGCAGATCCCACTCAATCGAATCACAACCAACACATACGTTCGGGTTGGTTTGCGAGATTTCCTCGCGCATCACGGCGCCGCAACATCGGCATATCATCGATCTCATCACTCGTCCCAAAAAGTTATACTCTGACGAGCCTGCGGCTGGCGCCCAACTACTGCGTCCGGTCGAAGCCCAAAATGTCTTTGAAGGAATTTGAACACGCGTAATAAGGCACCACACCCCGTGTTTGTCCACGCTGAATTATTCACAATCGTCCTGACGCCCGGAGGCGCAAGCCGGATATGATGCGCGCGCCGGATGAAACTCCATCACTTTGCGTCGGTTGTCTCGGCCTGCATCAGCAATTTCTCCACTTCTTGATTTTGCGGATGTCCCGCCGCAAGCGATTTCTGATAATGCCATCGGGCGAGCGCGAGAAATGGAGGCTTCTGAGTTGCATAGACCACCGCAAGGTTATGATGAGCGCTGCCATAGCCGGGAGAAATCTGGACGGCTTTGCGGAGCGCGGACTCGGCGGCGACCCGCTGGCCTTTCTGACTCAGCGTGATTCCAAGATAATTCTGGGCCTCGGCATTCTGCGGGTCAGCCTGCGCGGCCTGGCTCAACGCGGCAAAAGCATCATCATACCTTGCCTGGCGAAAATGAAGAATTCCCATCAACGTCATTGCATGTGAATCGTTTGGATCGGTGGCAAGCGCTCTCTTGATGGTGGCATCAGCCTCGTCCCATTTGCGCTGTTCGATCTGCGTCGCGGCCATGTTGGAGAGGGTTGTTGAGCTCCGATCGTCGAGCTTGAGAGCTTCCTGGTACTTCTGTTCCGCCGCCGGGTAATTCCGCGTCGCGAAGGCCCGCTCCGCCTCCGCCAACAACGGCGCGGCCCCTGCCGGGACACTCCGTTCCGGGGCTGTGGGAGATTTCACAACCTGCTGCTTCAACGGACGCGGTTCCGGCTGGCGGAAGAGCGCCAGTTCCTCCGGAGTGTAAGGAACCTTCTGCGCTTCAAGAACAACCAGTCGCGCGCGAAGGGCGGCCAGTTCCCTGGCGCTCGGCTCAGTTGTCGCCATCAATTTTTTTCTGCCATTCGCCTCGGATTTCTTGAGGCGATCTGCAAGCTCGGTGGCTTTGACATCGGACGACTTCAGCTCCGAAGTGGCGTCTGCCAGCTGCTTCTGCAATTGTCCGCGGGCCTTGTCTGAATCTCTGTTTTCTTGCTGAAGTTTGGCAATGGTTCGAGCGCTCGCTTGAGTTGCATCGCGAGCGTCCTTGAGTTCAGCTTGAAGCTTTTCCGTCCGGCGGTCGGAATCCTTGCTCTCCTTGGCTTGCGGCCGCGCCGCCATCTGTTTCTTGAGAGATTCGTTCTCGGCTCGCAGGCTCGCCACGTTGCTTCCGGCCGAACGCTCAAGTTGAGCCACTCTTCCTTCCAGAATTTCCTTCTCACGCGCAAGCGCGGCGGCTGTCTCCTGTTGCTGGATGAGTTTCCGGTTTGCATCCGCCAGACTGCTCTTCAACGATTCGATGGTGGCGGTGTCCTTCGTCGTCGGTTTCTGGGCGCGTTCCCGGTCAAGGGCAAGGCGCAGAAGTTCCCGCTCCTTTTCCGTGGTCCTCAACCGTTCCTCCATTCGCGCCAACTCGCGAGGATCCACTCCGGCGGGCTGGGCGGTCAGCGCCTCTTTGAGCTTCGCTTCGAGAATTGCCTTTTCGCCTTCCAGCCGGCGGAAGGCGTCCTTCAGCTCAGCAATCTGACTGTCACGCTCGTCCACCACCGGAGCAACGACTGCAGGCGTGGTCCTTGGCAACCCCGGCTGAACCGATCGGCCGGTCTCTGGAATCGGAGTATCTCCCAGTTTCTCTGTCAAATAGCGGAGGCGAAATTTGACCACGGCGGGATTCCAGGCGGGACTCTCGGACTGGAGTTTCTTGAGCGCGGTCGCCGCTTCCAGATATTTCGTTTTCGCCAGTGGGGACTGACCCGAAACACTGAGGCGGTCGCCCTCCTGAATCACACCGTAAATCTTCACGTACAAATCATCCGTGCCATCAGCGAAGACGGCAGGCACAAGTATTCCGCAGGCAACCATGACGAGAAGGACAAGCTTCATAGATTTTATTTCGTTGGATAAGTAGGGACGCTGGCTCCAAAAAATCAAAGGACAATTTCATGGCAGAATTTCAAGGCCCCTCGAATTGACACGCGACAATTAGATATGCTAACGTCCGCGCCTCAATCCGTCCCGGAATGGAATGAACACCTTTTTGGACCAGCAAGTATTGGTTCTCAACCGCCTGTGGCAGGCAGTGAATGTTTGCACAGCACGGCGTGCGTTGACTCTCTTGTTCCAAGGGCAGGCTCAAGTCGTCTTTGGAGATAACGACGGATCCTTTCGCACGTTCAGCTTCGGCGAGTGGCATGACTTCTCCCAGCAGGAACCCAGTGCGGAAAGCGTTCGCACCGTGTCGTTCAAAATCCGGGTGCCACGCGTGATCATGCTCTTGATTTTCGACCGCCTGCCAAAGAAGGAAGTCAAATTCACACGACTGAACATTTTCGACCGTGACAAAAATCTCTGCCAGTACTGTGGTCACACTTTTGATCGTAAAGATTTGAATCTTGACCACGTGATCCCCCGCGATCGAGGGGGTCCCACCACTTGGGAAAACATTGTTTGTTCCTGCATCCCGTGCAATACGCGGAAAGCGAATCGCACCCCCCAAGAAGCCGGCCTGCATCTTGTCAGAAAACCCAAGCGACCCAAATGGCACCCATTCGTCCAGGTCAACGTAGGTTTGCACTATCACGATAGTTGGAAGCATTTCCTGGATATCGCCTATTGGAACGTTGAACTCGGGGAAGAGTCGTGAAATGACGTGGACCGTTTGACCGAATCCGCGGACCTTTGGCCACACATTCCGGGAAACTTCAGTGGATGACTCACTGAAGAATTTAGGAGGACTTCTGACAGGAGCGGAGATATCCGCCGCTCTCCTCCTTGCATGCACTCAAATCATCAAAGTCCGCGGTAGCTGGATCCCATCGTCAGCATTCGCGCGACATGTCCGGCCGAAAACGTGTTCATGCAAGGGTCATCCGTGTAATCCATGAAGTTCGTGATCGGATCCAACCCCGTGCTTGTGCAGGTTCTCGACCTGTCGGGCAGCCGAGCGCCGCCGAAGCCTCCGCCGGAGTGTCACTCACATAATCACCGTTACCGTTGCACCCACCTTGAAACGTGTGATACAGCCCCAGCCAATGTCCCACTTCTTGCCTCGCTACCCGGGTAATCGTCTTCGCACACTTGGAAGCTTGCCCGCGGACGAGCCTCTTGACTAAACACGGAGACTTGCCGCCCAGCGACGCAACTGGCCGCAAGCCGCTTCGATGTCGGGCCCACGCGAGCGGCGGAAGTGCGCAACGAGTTTCCGCCCACGCAGCACTGCGGCGAAAGCTTCGGCGGCCTCGTCGGACGATGGCTGGTAGGTGATGCCGCTCAGACTCAAGCCGGTGGGATTGTAGCGCAGCAAGTTGACGTGCATCCGACGCGATCCGAGCAACTCCGCGAGGAGACGAGCGTGCTCTGGTGAATCATTCACACCTGCGAGCAGGCAATACTGAATCGTCACCGGCCGGCCACGGCTCGCCTGAAACCGATCCGCTGCCGCGAGGATGTCCGCGATCGGAAAACGTTTCCCCATTGGCAGCAACCGGGCGCGCGTGGCATCGTCGGGAGCGTGGAGGGACACCGCGAGATGAACGTTCAAACCCGTCTCCGTAAGCGCATCAATGCCCGGCACGATGCCGACCGTGGACACCGTGATCTGCCGCCAGCCCAGCGCCCCGAGTGAATTGTCTGCGAGCCGCCGTAATGCCGCGAGAACCGCATCGAGATTGAGCAGCGGTTCGCCCATGCCCATGAAGACGACGGTCTGGAGTTTGCGCCCGACGGCGTGCGCTTCTCTCCGCAACGCTAGAAATTGCTCGACGATTTCTCCGGCTGTGAGATTGCGCTCGAAACCAGTCTTGGTCGTGGCGCAGAAATCACACCCCATCGCGCAGCCGACCTGTGACGAAAGGCAGCCGGCGGCGCGGTCAGGCCGGTAGTCCGGCATCAGCACCGACTCCACCGTCCGCCCGTCACCGAGGCTTAGAAGCAGCTTGGTCGTCCCATCCTCCGCCACCTGCCGCACCGTCAGGGTCGCCGCACTGGACGCGAAATCCCTCCGCAACCGCTCCACCAATCCCTGCGGCAGCCCCCGCGATGGCGAAGTTGCGATGTCGCTGCCTGCATAGAACGCCCGTAGCACGCGCGCCGCATGACTGGGTTTGTAGCCCCAGTCCTCGAACAACTCGGAAAGCGAGACGGCAGTGAAATCGGCAAGAGCGATCATGTAAAACCAGATTAGCGCAATTTAATCCCGTGGTCGAGACAACATCGCTGGTCTGGCGACGGAAACAAAGAGCCGCCCCGGTCTTCCGGAGCGGTCGGATGGGCGCTCACCACAAGGGCGAGCTTGTCCTGCATGCAGATCCCGCATGCCCGCCGCCGTGTTCGCCGCAGATGCAGGGCTTGATGCCGGGCCGGATCTCGAGGCCCTTTTCGATGGCGATCCGCATGGGGTAGGGTGGGCGAGTCGCCTGCCTGAGCCGGATCCATGCAGTAGGAGCGCGGAATTCATTCCGCGTGGATCCAAGAACACTCCAAGGACTGTGGTCTTGACGACGTGCCATGCAGTCTAAAACCAGGTCACGGGATAGTGGATAGTGACCAGCGCGAAGAGCAATGTGCCGTAGTGGAAAACTCCATCTCACTTGGGCATTCCGCAACGCTTCGGAATAAATTCCGCGCTCCTATTGAATCGTTCCGGCTTAGTGGGCAAGATGGAATCAGGCGCAGATCGCAACCGCTTCGGACCAGCGAAGAATGGATGAATAATATGAACCCGAATCTTGAACATCATTTTTCAAGCAGAACACCACCGATGATTCTTCTGGGCCTATGGCTGGGTCTGGTGCCGCATTTCGCCGAGGGTGCGCAAAGAGGTTCACCTCGATGGGTGCGCCACTCCGCTCCTTTGCCGGAATCGATCTGGAGTGTGGAAGCGGTGGACGCCAACAGCGATGGCAAGCTGGATTTGATCGCGATGGGTGAAACGAAAGTCTTCGCCCTGGTGGCGCCCGGGTGGAAACCGCAGGTGCTGACCGACACGAAAGACACGAAGATGCTGTATTGCGTGTCGCTGGATGCGGATCGCGATGGCGATTTGGACATCGTCGTCGGGCGTTACCGCTCTCCTTGGATTGAGTATCGCCAGGCACGCGAGGCTGGAAAAGCGGCGGAAGAACCCAAAGGGCCCGACTTCAGCATTGCCTGGCTTGAGAACACCGGGCGGGTCGGTGAACCGTGGCCGCTGCATGTGCTCGATCGCGAGTTCAATGGCATTCACGGATTGTGGACGGGCGACGTCAATGGCGACGGAACGAAAGACCTGATGGCGGACAGCATCATGGGGCCTCTGTTTCCCAAGAGCCTCGCGTGGTTCCAAACGCCGGCTCGCGGCGAGACTTCTTTCAAACGCCATGTCATCACTCAAGGCGGCGCTGATGGCCGGCCACATTACATGGACTTCGCCGACCTGAATCGTGACGGGCGCGGCGATTTGCTCGTCGGGGATTCGGGTGGCGGCACGTTCACCTGGTGGGAGCAGGGGGCGGGCGCTGATTCATTGTGGACCAAGCATCTGATCGCAAAGGAAAACGGCGCGACCAACATCAAGGCCGCCGACGTGAACGGCGACGGCCTGCCGGATGTAGTGGCGAGCTGCGGTCATGGGACGGGCGTTTTCTGGTTCGGAGGCCCCGGTTGGAAGAAGCATGTCATCGACGCCGATCTGCGCGACCCGCACGCGCTGGCGGTGGGCGACTTCGACGGCGATGGCGATCTGGATGTGGCCACGGCTTCCTTCGGTGAAAAGCTCGTGCGCTGGTATGAAAACGACGGGAAAGGTTCCTTCACCGCGCATGACATTGACACGACGAACCGGCAGGAAGCCTATGACCTCAAAGCCGTCGATTTCGATGGGGACGGTCGGCTCGACTTGATCCTGGCCGGCCGCGAAACGCGCAACGCTGTCTGGTATCGGAATGAAGAATTTGTTTACGACATCGAGAAGGCGAAGAAGGTGCAGCCATGATCACAAGGAGTTGATGGAGCGCGGCTGTGTCGCCAAGACCAGCCGCAGCACGTCGAATGGAGGAAGGGCATAGGGTTCTTCCAGTGCCAAGGCCATGTCGAAGCTTCTGCGGCTGGTCTTCGACACAGCCACGCTCCGGGGGCAGCCTCGACGGTTTTTCGACCGCGCATTGAGACCATGAACCGGTCATAGACCAGGAGCGCGGACAGCCATGTCCGTGAGTCGGGAAGATTGGATTCGCGCGGACAAAGCTGTCCGCGCTCCGATGGGCGGTTTATGGAGACTCCACAAACTTCCTCGAAGAATTATCGCATTTGCCAAAAGTAGTTTCCGAAACGGTGGGTGAGGCCCTGCTGGGCCTCGCGGCAAACCGGCAAGTTTGCCCCACCTTTTCGGAAACTACTTTTGGCAATCCCTCTAGTCTTACGAAACTTTCGCTCCTGGCTCGCCCGGCATTTGCCACTTCCCTCGCCGCTCGCGTTCCGGCTCAATCCTCAGCATGCAAGCAACTCGGCAAATACATCGCGGCGCATTTCTATTCGCCGTGCTGCTGCTTTTGCTTTCGGTCGTTCCACTCCACGCCCAGATTGCCGCGCCCAATCGCGTGCTCGATCTCGACGGCAAGGACGGTAGCTACGTCGAGCTGCCCGCCGGCGCCTTCACGAATGACTCCGTGGTCACGGTCGAAGGGTGGGTGAAATGGGAGAGCTTCCAGGGCTATCAGCGTTTTTTTGATTTCACGGTGGGTGGGCGCGTCTATCCGTGAGCAACTATGGTTCGACCCCGACTCTTTCGCTGCAGAGGGATCGACAGGACGGTTTCGATGTCATAACGGTGGAATCTGTTCTGCAAACGGGTGCCTGGTCCCACATTGCCGCGGTGTGCGGGACCAACACCCTCAAGCTCTACCTCGATGGCATACTGCTCCGGGAGAAGTTCGCTCGAATCCTCGCACCGACTGAGATGATGCCGAAGGTGGAGAAACGCAATCTGCTCGGACGTTCGAATTGGAAGCCGGTATCCGGGAACGGAGATCCGGAATTGCAGGGTCAGATGGACGAAGTTCGCGTCTGGGCGGGCGAACGGACGGTGGGCCAGATTCTGGCCAACATGCACTTCCGCCTTTCCGGCAAGGAACCGGGGCTGATCGCGCTGCTCAATTTCGACGATCCGGCCAACCCCGGTCGCAACGCCGCCAATGCCGCTGCCAACGCGGTGCTGAACGGCAACGCCCGGTCCATGCCCGCAGAGCTGCCGAAGGCGGAACACGTCCTCGAACTCGACGGCAAGGACGGCTACGTCGAGTTGCCGGCCGGCATTTTCGATGAGTTGACCGATGCCACAGTTGAAATGTGGGCCCGGTGGGAGTCCATGGGCCCATCGAGCACCCTGTTTGACTACGGCGAAGACAATGCAGAGATGGTGATCGGCCAAATCGACGGAGGGCCTCATCTGCGCTTTCGATTTAATGGATCGCAAAGGGGAGGATTTCAGGTGAATGAACTGCTCCGCTTGAAGGAATGGTGCCACATCGCCGCCGTGTCCGGACGGGGCGGGATGGCTCTCTATTTCAACGGCGTCTTGGTGCAGAGGAACGAATTGCCTTACAGTTTCGCAACGATTCCCAACGGCAAGAATCATTTTCTTGGTCGCAACACCGCCTCGATCAGGGATCCTTCGGTTTTCCCGTTATTTCAGGGTCAGTTGGATGAGGTGCGTGTCTGGAAAGCAGCCCGCACCGCGGAGCAAATCCGCGCCAACATGAACCAGTCCTTGACCGGCTCGGAGCCGGGCCTGTTTGGCCTCTGGAATTTCGAGAACGTCGAGAATGGTGTCGTGAAGGATGCCACGCCGGCGGCGCATCACGGACGCCTGATGGGTAATGCCCGAGTTGTTTCGACCTCCGCCAAAACTCTCAGCGGAGGTAACGACATCAAGTTTTTCGCCGGAACGGTGCGTGACCCGGCCGGGAAGCTGATGACAAATGCGACGGTGACGGTTCTGTCCGGGATGAACGAATCGGCAACGGCGACCACGGACGCGAACGGGCGATTCGCATTCGCCGGCCGCGTTCCGGCGGCGGCCTCCGTCGATCTCCGCGTCACCTCGGGCGACCAGAGCATCTGGCTGCTCGATCATAAATCCGCGACTGGAGAATCCGAGCTCAACTTGACGCTCGCGCCGGGATGCCGTGCATCTGAAAGTTATGGGTGCCTTCAGTTCCAGATGTGGTCTTGGTCGCCATTTTTGAACATGACGGCCAACGCCATGAGGCGAGTCAAGCCGGGGCGTTCCCAAAACTGGCCGCAAGTGCGAAAGCGGCGCTGAAGTTGGCG
>SIBF01000195.1 GCA_009695275.1 Pedosphaera sp.
TGAACAACAAGATTCAAAGCCTGGTGAAAAAAGCCTATGGGTATCGTAACCCGGAACGATTCAAGACCGACATCTTCTTCCATCTCGGCGGCCTCAACCTCTACCCCGTTCCCCAATGAAAATCCCAACGCTAAACTTCCAAGAACCAATTTAAGAAAGCTTCTGAGCACTTGTAGCTGCCGACGTGAGGAGGCTCACACTTCGACCCGATCGACCGAGTTTGTCTGGAGGTCTGAGCCTCGTTTGTTCGGCGGCTCTGCATGTATCTCCCTGCCTCGGAGGGCCGAGTTTCACGAGGCCCACTCTGACCACAGCCCCCATTCCAGTCAGGGACTCGTGTAACTCGTCCCTCCGGCGCGCATGGACGTCCGGATCGCGCGTTTCAACCAGGCCCGGGCAAAGGCCCAATGCCGGTCCACCGTCCGGGGCGCGAGATCGAGGGCGTCGGCGATTTCCGGGACGGTCATGCCGACGAAGTAACGCATCTGCACCACTTCCGCAGCTTGGGGATCTTCGAGCGCCAGGGCCGCCAGAGCATCGTTGACAGCCAGCAATTCCTCGGACGGCACGACTGTATACTGAGCGCGGTCACAAACTGCGCTTTTGGCACCGTGACACTTGAGTTGTCAAGTAGCTCACAATCAATGGGAAGTGACCATTTTCGCTCGATTTCAAAAAGCGCAATCTATGGCCGCGCAGAGTATAGCGATCCGGGACTCATGCAGCTCTTCACCCACCTGGTTGGCACCGTGTTTGAGCCGCTGTTTTCGCCGGGCGTTGTCGATGAGGATCTGTTGCATCGCGCTCGCGGCGGCTTTGAAGAAATGCCGGCGGTTGGCGAACCGCTCGTTGCCGTCTCCGGCGATCTTCAGCCAGGCTTCGTGAACGAGCGCGGTGGCTTGGAGGGTTTGCCCGGGTTTTTCCTGCGCCACTTTCACCGCGGCCAGCTTGCGCAATTCCCCATAGACGAACGGGAGCAACTCCCCGGCGGCTTTCGAGTCGCCTTGCTGAACAAGATCAAGAATGCGTGTGACGTCACTCACGGCTGAAGCATGACGGGATCCCGGCGCAAGGAGAAGGTTGAAACAGCTTAACGCCGGTCTTTGGCAACAAGGCGAATAGGCATGGTTCCGGCGGGCTAGCACTATACAGCGACACTTCGGAGAATTGACCACGGATTGCACGGATTGCACGGATAAGATGACAGTGGATTCCGGCCCATCCGTGAGCATCCGTGAAATCCGTGGTTGAGACATCGAAGGAAGTGTCGTTGTAGTGTTAGGATTCTTTGGAGAAGATTCCCACAGCTTCGGACAGTTGCGACAAACCGTGCTTTCTTAGCTGTTCCCCAAGATTCCGGACTATCTTTTTGACGATACCCGGGCCCTCGTAAACCAACCCGGAGTAGATCTGCACCAACGACGCGCCGGCGGTGATCTTTTCCCATGCACTGTCACCGTCGAAGATGCCGCCGACGCCAATGATCGGGAGATGCCCCTTCGTCTGGCGGTAGAGATGTCGGATCACCTCCGTGCTCCGGGCCCGCAACGGCGCTCCGCTCAAGCCCCCGGCTTCCGCATAAATCTTCCCCAACGCCGGATGACTGGAGTTCGGCCGGCTGATGGTCGTGTTCGTCGCGACGATGCCGGCAATGTGGCGCGGACCGGTCAACTCCAGAATTTCATCCAGCGCCTCGAAGGAAAGATCAGGGGCGACTTTGACCAGAACTGGTTTTCTGTTCGTTGCTCGTTGTTCGTTGTTCGTTGTTCGGGCCGTGCGCGACAAACCAGGAACTACGAACGATTTGTTCTCCTCCTGCAACGCCGCCAGGATTTCGTCGAGCGCCGACTTGTCTTGAAGCTGCCGAAGGTTGGGAGTGTTCGGCGAGCTGACGTTGACGACGAAGAAATCCGCATGATCACGCAGCAGCTTGAAGGAGCTGGCATAATCTTCGGCCGCTTTTTCGAGCGGGGTGATTTTTGATTTGCCGAGGTTGATGCCGACGGGATGATTCGGCCAGCGGCCAGCTTGACGCCACGCGGTCAACTGACGCGCCATGGCTTCCGCGCCGCCGTTGTTGAAGCCCATACGATTGACCAAAGCGCGGTCGGGTATCGCTCGAAACATGCGCGGCGCTGGATTGCCTGGCTGCGCATGCCACGTGACGCCGCCCAATTCGCAGAAGCCGAAGCCCAGAGCCTCCCACACGGGCACTGCGGCAGCCTGTTTGTCCATCCCAGCGGCAAGTCCCACGGGATTGGGGAATCGAAGCCCACAGAGTTCGATGGGCAGGCCTTGAGCGCCATAGATCGATGCTGTGACTCCGCAAAGAAGCCGGCTGCGACTGACTGTTCCCAGCGCATGCAGCGTGCGATTGTGAACCTTCTCCGACTCCTGCGTGAAGAGAACGGGCCGCACAAAATGGCGATAGCAGAAACTCATGGATTGCCAGTGAAGAGTGTGACACCTGGTATTTGTAAGGTTCTCATGATTTCAGAACCATGCATCCGGATCGCGAACCTGTGTTGAGGTGTGGACGCATACGTTCAGCACAGAGTTTTCGAGGACACAGAGATCTGTTCCGTGGCTTTCCTCTGTGTCCTCCAAAACTCTGTGCTGAAGTCGGCGGTTCATGGGAGGGGGAAGCTCCAACAATTGGACGCGAATCGAGGCGATGAACCCAGGGATGGCATGGGGAACGTGAGCACGGAGTTTTGGAGGGCACAGAGGTTCGGACTGCCTTCTTTCTCTGTGTCCTCCCAAACTCTGTGCTGCATCGCAAGGTTCATGGAGAGAGATCAACCGTTTTCGAGGACAGTCCTGCTGATAAGGTCGTGGATTTCAGTGGATTCATAATTGGGTTTCGTGAGCAATCCCGGCTGGTTTGTCAGCAAAACCGGCTGGTCCCGGCTGTCGAATGTCCGACGCCCGTGAGAACCTTTCACCAATGTGGCGTCGAGCGGAATCACGTCCATCAGCATCCTGAAGCCAAGCTTCTTCTGCAGCAAGCGCCGGAGAATCTTCAGTTTCACAAGTGGAATGTGCGGATCGAGAAACAGCTCAACCGGATCGTAGCCAGGCTTGCGGTGGATGTCCACGCACCGGGCGAAGTCAGGAGCGCGAGCATCATCCAGCCAGTAGTAATAGGTGAACCACGCGTCGGAGGCGCTCACCGCCACCAGATCACCAGAGCGTGCGTGGTTGATGCCCCACCGGGCTTTGTCTGCCGGGCCAAGGACAAGCTCCACACCCTCCTGCGTTTCCGTGACTTCGCGAACCTGCGCCGCTATCGAAGGATCGTTCACGTAAATGTGCGCCACTTGATGGTCCGCCACGGCAAAAGCGCGACTGGCTCCAGCATCCAGAAGTTCGAGGCCCAACTCCTCCCTGATCGTCAGCCAGCCACGCTCGCGAAACACCCGATTCAGATGAATTGGGTTGGAAACTTCCGTGATGCCATACTCCGACAAAATGATCAGCCGCACTGCTCGCCGCTCGAAGAAGTCGATCAGATCACCAACGATCGAGTCAATCCGCGCCAGGTCTCTGGCTATCGAAGGATCGGAGGGACCGAAACGCTGAAGGTTGTAATCCAGGTGCGGCAGGTAAACGAGTGACAGGGTTGGTTGATGTTTCTCTTCAATCCATCGGGCAGAAGCGGCGATCCATTTGGTAACCGAGTCGGCGGAGCCTTGCGGAGTGTTCACACCGGCCGCCGGTCCCCAGAAGCCTGGGAATGGAAACGGACCGAGATCCTTTTGAATTTCTCCCCGGATTCCAGAAGGTGCCGTGTAGATGTCGAACAGCTTGCGGCCATCGGCAGGGTACATGGGTCGCGGCGTGATCGAGTAATCCGCAGTGGAGTACATGTTGTACCACCAGAAAAGTTTTGCGCAGGTGAAGCTGGAGTCGATTGCGCCAAGGTCATCCCAGATTTTTCGACCATGGACAATGTGGTTGGACTGCTTCCAGAATTGCACCTCGGCCAATTCACGATGGTACCAACCATTCGCCACGATGCCGTGGTTGGTGGGCAATTGCCCGGTTACGTAGTTCGATTGAGCGGTGCAAGTCACCGCCGGAAACGCGGGAAGAATCGTCGCGCGGCTTCCTCGTTCAAGGAACTTGAGAATTCGAGGTGTGCCCGGTCCGATCAGCGACGAGGAAAGACCCACGACGTTGAGGACAGCAGTGCGTTGCATGAAGGAAGTCTTGTCCGGGTGTCAGAGAAATGGAAGCACGAGTGAGCGACGGAGCAACAGGTCAAACCTTTTGCGGCCGCCGCAGATGACGGGCGTGCAACTCGTTGATCGCTGCAATCACGTGGGCATCGTTCATCTCATGCACCTCAAAGCCTTGTCCGACTCCTTTGAGCAATGTGATCGTGAGTTCGCCTCCGAGATGTTCGCGGAATTCCTCGAGCCCTTTCAAGACCATGAACGTCCCCGAAGAGTCCACGTGCGAGAGCTCATTGGCAAAGAGGTCGAATCCGAGTGCCTCAAGAAGAATCAGAATACGCTCGCAGGTGGTTGCCGGAACGAAACCCATGAGTCTCGAGTAAATCACATCCAGGGCAACTCCGATCGCCACGGCTTCGCCATGGCGGATTCTAAATTCGGACAACTGCTCCAGCTTGTGAGCGGACCAATGCCCGAAATCGAGCGGCCGGGCCGAGCCGAACTCGAAGGGATCGCCAGAGGTGGCGATATGATTCACATGCAGCTCGGCGCACCGGTGTATCAGGTTGCGCATCGCGGTCGGATCAAACTCACGCAACCGGACAGCGTCGCGTTCGATGCTCTCGAAGAATTCCGCATCGCGAATCAGCGACACCTTGACCGCTTCGATGTAGCCCGCGCGTTTGTCCCTGGGCGTAAGTGAATCCAGGAGCTTGGAATCATTGATGACGGCGAATGGCGGAGCGAACGTTCCGATGAAATTCTTTTTCCCAAACGCGTTGATGCCGTTCTTCACACCGACACCGGAGTCGGCCTGGCTGAGCGTGGTGGTTGGAATCCGGACATGGCGCAGTCCGCGATGGGCCGTGGCGGCGGCCAGCCCGACCATGTCCAGGATGGCACCGCCGCCCACTGCCATGAGGTAGGAATGGCGGTCGATATGATAACGGTCCACCTGGGATTGGATTTCGGAGACGTGAAAGTAGGAGTTTTTGGTCCGCTCGCCGCCTTCGACCACCAGGGGTGGGCACATCAGTTGGAGTGCCCCGGGAAACGCCGCGAAGTAAGCCTGAACGCCGGGAATCAGACCCGGGCAGGCATTGGCGAGCGCTTCGTCCATGACGATCAGAACTTTATGGGAGCGGTGCCGCTCGCCATTGATCAGCACGTCGCGAAGCAACGGATTCGCCGGATCGAACACTCCCTCCGTGAAGTGTATCTGGTGCCGGAAACTGACCTGGACAGTGCGTTCAACGACGGACGACATTCGATTCAAAGTGCGGGGTTCGACGCTCGTTTTCTAGTTTTATTTAACCGCTGTGTTTACCTGCTGCGGAATTGGCTTCGCTCCTGCGGTGGCCGAATCGGGACACGCTCAAACTACTGGCTTGCTTTCCCATTTCGACCAGCAAGAGTTCGCATCACTCCAATCCACCCAATCCCAATGTTATGAAAACGCACTTATTTTCTCGCCCGGACCGCTCGGCTGATCGATATCCACCCGCCCGCCGCGCCTTTACACTCATCGAACTACTGGTGGTCATCGCGATCATCGCCATTCTTGCCGGGATGCTGCTGCCTGCATTGAGCAGGGCAAAAACCCAGGCGAAAACCACTCTTTGCCTGAGCAGCCTTCGCCAAATGGCCCTCGCCACGCGGTTCTACGCCGACGACAACAAGGATCACATCCCGCCCGTCATCGGGAAAGTGGGTGAATACTGGTTTCACGAGATCGCGCCTTACCTCGGGGATCAGGCCTACAAGAACAAACCCAACGAAAATCTGAATGGGGTGATGCGGATCATGATCTGTCCGGCCACCAAGCGGCCGAAAGCCAAACCCCAGTTGGACGAGTCATGGTGGGGCACAAGCACGAAAACCTGGCGCGTTCTCCAGGCTGAGGGAAGCTACGGCATGAATCTCTGGATGGACAACGAGGGCGAATACGTCAACGACTTCCCGAAAAACCAATACTATGCGCAGTTTTCTGTATCGCCTGCGGACGTTCCCGTTTACGGCGATTCAGTTTGGGTCGGTTCCTGGCCGGACGGGAAGGACCGTCCGCCAGTGGATCTGAAAGGAGCCGGTTACGGCGGCGGAAATTTTCCCCATGCGAAAGGACAGTTCATGGGGCGCTTCGCCATTGATCGCCACTCCGGAGGAATAAACGTTGGCTATGTCGATGGGCATGCCGCCAAGGAACGGGTGAAGACGCTCTGGACGCTGAACTGGCACAAGGATTTTGAGCCGAACTATAATGTGAAGTTACCTCCGAAATAGGTGCGCGGTGCTGTTCACTCCGAGCGCTCGACCCTCTCCGATGAGCATCGAAACCCTGTCAAGACTCCTTTCGAGCCGGCTGGGGCCTCTAAAAATCAGTTCCTGGAGAGATCTTCCGGCGATTGCGCCAGCAGCTCGAACTTCCAGCCTTTCAGCCGCAGGATATGCTGCCAGAGCTGCGCTGGATCCCTTTCAAAAACCAGATCGAGCGAAGCCGGGTATGTCAGCCATGCTTTGCGCTTCATTTCGTCTTCGAGTTGTCCTCCAGTCCATCCCGAATAGCCGGCAAAGACACGCACCTTCCGCGTCGGGGAGAAGGACTCGCCCAGCTCGATGAGACCTTCGATGGAATGACCCAGATGCAGATCGGGGATGACGTTGGCTTCGAGGATGAATTGATCCGTGTGCAGGTAACTCAGGGCCTCCGATTGAACGGGGCCACCTATGAGAAGGGGTTCCTCTCGAAGTGGCTCTGGCAGATCGCGACCAATCGATTTGCCCACTTTGCTGTTGGCCGGCTTGTTCAAGACAAGCCCGAAGGCCCCCTCCTCGTCATGCTGGCAGACAAGGATCACCGTGCGGTGAAAGAATGAGCCGTGCAACATTCCTCCATCAAGCAGGAGCTGACCACGCAGGGACTTGAACTTGTCAGGCATACGTTCCGGGGCAAACTTGCAGCAAGCTTGCCGCGCTGACAACTTCGTTTACAGTCACGTCCATGTTACGAGTCTGCCTTTTACTACTAACCGCGCTTCTCCTGATCGGCAGCGCCGGCTGCAAATCTTCCGGCAGCCGGGAGTTCATACCCGGCAAAGGCTGGGTGCCCAACTGATCCGGCACCGTTGGAAGTTCATCGCTCACGTCAGCCAATCGTGTGCGGCAGCGCCATCATCCACAGAACCATCCCGTGACATCCATGAATTCCACGACTCCAAACCTGCAACGACAGTTCGGCAGCGACAATTATTCCGGCATTTGTCCCGAAGCTTGGAAAGCCCTCGAGGAAGCCAACAAGGGCCACACTCCCGGCTACGGAGATGATCCCTGGACTGATCGCGCCACGAACCTGATCCGCGACATCTTCGAGACGAACTGCGAAGTGTTTTTCGTCTTCAACGGCACTGCCGCCAATTCGCTGGCGCTCGCCTCCCTCTGCCAGTCCTACCACAGCATTCTTTGCCATGAGATCGCGCATGTGGAGACCGATGAGTGCGGAGCTCCCGAGTTTTTCTCGAATGGCACCAAGGTGCTCCTCCTCCGCGGCGAGAACGGGAAGATTGATCCGGCGGAGATCGAAAAGATGGTTCATCGGCGGATAGACATTCATTATCCAAAACCGCGTGCCGTGAGTGTCACGCAAGGAACGGAAGTGGGCACGGTGTATTCGATTTCCGAACTCAAGGGCATCTGGAGCAAGTGCAAGAGTCTGGGTCTGAGGATGCACATGGACGGCGCTCGTTTCGCCAATGCTGTCGCCTCCCTCGGAGTCAAGCCACGGGAGATCACATGGGAGGTCGGTGTGGACGTGCTCTGCTTCGGCGGCACGAAGAACGGCACACACGTGGGCGATGCCGTTGTATTCTTCAACCGCGAGCTGGCGCGGGAGTTCGATTACCGCTGCAAACAGGCCGGACAGCTTGCTTCCAAGATGCGCTTTCTCGCGGCACCGTGGGTCGGGATGCTTGAGAACGGGGCCTGGCTCCGGCACGCCTCGCATGCCAACGCGATGGCTCAACTTCTGCACGACAGCATCAAGGATTGCCCTGATGTGAAAATCCTCTTTCCGCGTCAGGCCAACTCCGTCTTTGCCGAACTGCCGCCGCACGTCATCAACGGGCTCCGCGAACGCGGCTGGAAGTTCTACACGTTCATCGGTCGCGGCGGCTGCCGTTTCATGTGCTCATGGGATACGATGCCCGCCGATGTGAATGCTTTCGTCTCGGATATGAAGGCGCTTCTGGCTGTGAAGAGCGCTGGCACTGCGGAAGTCGATCCAAAGTTTTACGGGAGGAAATAGGCCTTCGCCGTCCGAAAACGTGGTTCCAGATGGTAAATCCGAAAAGCTGCGATTCTGACAGCAGCCCAGAGCCTGCGGTATTCAGGCCCGGAATTCCGGGGCGAACATTACAAAAGCAACTTCTCGATCTGCTCGTAAGTCTCAACAATGTGTGTCGCCGCCGCCAGTCGCTCCGCCGGCAGCGTGTTGGTGATGGCGATGACCTGCATTCCTGCGGATCTGGCCGCCTGGACTCCGGCGGCAGAATCTTCGATCACACAGCAGCGCGTTGGATTCACTCCGAGCAGCTCCGCAGCCCGGAGAAATACGTCTGGCGCAGGTTTTCCATGAGCTACATCTTCCGCGCTGACGCGGATCGGAAAGTAATGCCGCAGACTCTTCATCGCCAGCACTTCATCAATCACCACGTGCAACGAGCCCGAAGCCAACGCCAGCTTGTAGCGCTTTGAAAGCTTCTCAATGAGTTCAGGCAATGTCTCAAAGATGGGCTGCTCCTTCCGCAGAATGTCGAGGAAGCGATCCTGCTTCCAGGCCATCAGCTCATCGAGAGGTTGTGGCGGTTTGTGCTTTGAGACGAAGTCCAGCCACAGGGTCTTGTCGGATTGTCCGTAGTATGCGGGAAAATGCATGCCATGCGACGCCCCGTAACCCATCTCCTCGAAAACTTCGATGAAAGCGCGTTCGTGGAGCGGCTCGCTGTCCACGATCACGCCGTCCATGTCAAAAATGATTGCTTCAAAGGCTTTCATGAGAGGTGAAAAAAGATCAGTTAGCGGCGGAAGATTGAGCCGGCCGGGCGCTCAATCAAGTGGAGTAGATTCCCTTCCCCATCCTGGAAGAACTGAACGCGCCCACCCCCGCCCGCCGGTTTGATGGGTTCGGAGAAATCCACACCACGCCGGGACAATTCTTCGCGCGCCGCTTCGATTGAATCCACTTGCAGCGCCAGGTGACGCCAGCCGGCAAGGCGGTTGTTGCTGGTTTCGGCGACGCCTGTGGCTGATGGATAAATCTCGATCATCAACCCGCCGGTGAGTTCCAGAAAAAATGCCGGAGGCACGTCGGCGCTTTCAAAGACAATCCGGGCTTCAAAAATCCTGACGTACCAGTGCTTCAATGCCACCGTGTCGCGCGCGGCCAAACCAATATGCTCCACCGAAAACATCATGGCCGCGGATTTAAGCAGCCGTCGCAAGGAAGACACGCACAAACTCCCTGAGTTAGCGGAGGTTATTGAATGGCATTAGCCACGGCGACGCAGCGGGCAGTTCGTGGGCCAGTCCGCCGGCAAGTTGGAGCTACTTTCTATTTCGGAGTCCGGCCCGGTTGGGGTAACTTGGCTTGCGTCTATGAACCTACTTCAGAACAACGAAGCGGCTGGACAGGCTTATTCGGGCGAGGTCGTTTACATTTACGCCTTCGACATCGCCTACGACATGAGCCGGGAGCCGTTGAAGGAATTGCTGGGGCAACCGGTCGCGCAGTTTTCGGTGGATACCAGCAAGCGCAGCCCAAGGCACCTTTTCTTCTACAAGCCGCAGATGTTGCGGCTGCCTCCGAGCGAAAGGATCGGCCCTCGAGGTCCGGTGCGTGTGGAACGGGCGGTGAAGCTGCTGCCCGTGGGCGCGATCAGCATCACGGTTCGAGTGCCGTTTCGCGTGAAGTCGATTCAAGAACTGGTCGAGTTCCACGATCTCAAATTCACCAACGGATCCCTCCAGGATGAAGTCCGGCGCCTGGCAGCCGAAGTTTGCCGTGAGCTTGGGCCCAGAATGATCCGGCCGATTCCCAATCTGGAGGAGGAAGAGGCATACACGGTTTTTTGCATCGAATCACCGCTGCGGGACCAGGACGGCTCGGTGATCGAAACGGAACGGTGGTTGGAGCAGAATCGCCGTGAAGTGGCGGCCATCCTCACACAGGAGCCGGACGAAGGCCGGTTATCCAACCAGGAGGCGACAGAATCCACCAGCCGCTACCTGAGCTACTACGAGGATGATCTGGTGGTGATCGACTGGGATGCGGCGCTGCTCGTGGACGAGCGAAAGGAGTTCGATGAATCGGTTTACATCATGGAGCTGGCGAACCTGCAACTCGCCGAGCTGGAGGCGTACGATCGCATCCTCGACGTGGCGCTGGAGCGCTCGTATCGCGACCTGCGCCGACGGCCGGTTCGGGATAGGCGCGGTGTGATCGCCGAGCTGAGAGAAATCCGGATCGATCTGGCACGCTTCAGTGATGAACTCTCGAACATCACCAAGTTTTTCGGCGACTGGCATCTCGCGCGTGTTTACGAAACGATCGCCGCCCGCTTCCACCTGGCGGACTGGCACCGCACGATCAACGAGAAGCTCAAGACGCTCGACCACCTTTATGAAATGCTGAAGCATGACCAGATGAACCGCTGGATGCTGATGCTGGAGATCACGATCGTTCTATTGTTCATCGTTGATCTCATGCTTCTGTTCATGGGTGCGAAAAAGGAACAGGACACTTGAAGCAGACGTCCCATCAGCTTGCCGGCGTTGGATGAATTCAAACCTGATTTTCGAAGTGCGCGATCAAGCTTTGGAATGAACTCCTGTCGGCTCATCCTATTTCTCAAAGCTCCCCGGCTGGGCTTCGTCAAAAGCCGTCTCGCAGCCTCCATCGGGGAAGCTGCGGCCCTTCAAGCTTACCAGACGCTTGTCGATATCCTGATCAAACGCCTCTCCAAGCTCCCGGCAACCGAGCTGCGCTTTACTCCTGATGATGCATTTGCCGAGGTTAGCCGCTGGCTTCTTCCCGGCTGGACTGCGGCTCCGCAGCTCGATGGAGATCTCGGTGCCCGCCTGAATCGAGCCTTCAATGACGCGTTCAAAGCGGGCTGCGATCGGGTTGTCGTCATTGGATCAGATTGTCCAACGGTGACGGCTGATGACATTGAGTCCGCCTGGCAGGCTCTTGAAACCCATGAAGTGGTTCTCGGTCCTGCGACCGATGGCGGCTACTGGCTCATCGGATTGAGGCGATCGCAGCCACAACTCTTCACGGGCATCGCCTGGAGCACTCCGCAAGTCTTCACACAGACCGTCCGCCGGGTGGAGTCTCTCGGCTTGAGTGTGCATCGACTTCAAGAACGTTCCGATGTCGATACGGAATCAGATTGGTTACGAGTCGCCGGGCGCATCTCCGAATGAGGACAGGCGCGATGTGGAGTCTCTTTTCCTCTCCCTGCGAGGAACGAGCGGGGAGGAGACTGAAGAGATGGGAAATCCGAGCATCCTGGCCTCATCTCCGTTTCTCTGCCCAGTAACCGGCAGTTTGGACACAGGTCTTTACCCTCTCTCTCCGCGAGGAACGAGCGGGGAGAGAGACGGAGCACTGCCATTGAATTAGATTGCAAGTGGTTTATAGTTAGATATTTACATTGTACAAATTGGACTGCGCACCTATTAGCCTTGGGATGCGAACAATTCTGCATGATATTCCTGAGCATCTCATCATCCTTGTCCAAGCACTCCGCG
>SIBF01000196.1 GCA_009695275.1 Pedosphaera sp.
GGTCAAATCCCTCTCCGTGAGCCTCCGATTGCGAATGACCAGTTCCATCGACCCGGATCGTGAGTCAGGGAACGAAGAGACGCCAGCAAAAAATCAAGAAAGTTTTAGGAGGCCGCTGCCTTATCCGTGAACGGTTACCGCCTTGGGCAATAATGTCGAAGCTGCGAAGAAGGCCGGCTTGCGTGCAAATCGACTGCTTGCGGCGGTCTATGTGATCTGCGGCGCGTGCGCCGGGCTGGGCGGCATTCTTGCGCTCTCACAACTCGGCGCCGTGTCGCCGAAGTTCGGTGAGCTTTATGAGTTCGACGCCATCACCGCCGCAGTGCTGGGCGGCACGAGTTTGTTCGGCGGACGCGGCAAGGTGTTTCCCGGAACTGTCCTCGGCGCAGTGTTGCTCAAGAGCATCTTCAATGGCCTCGTCATCATCCAGGCCGACCCGTATCTCTACCCGCTCATCACCAGCGCGATCATCTTCGTGGCCGTGCTGATCGATAGTCTGCGCAGCGACCTCATCACCCGCCTCAGCCGGCGAATGATTCGTGTGGAACTGCCAGCCTCATGAGTTCACAACATTTTCATGCCGCCGGAATGATCGCTTTGGAGCTGTAAAATCCACGGCAGGCAGTGACAGGATGGTCAGACTTGACTGCAGCGGCACGGAGCTGCGCTCGACTTTCGGTAATGGAAGCTTAACCGCGAAGATTGGTTTCCGCATTGGAATGGAGTTTGATAGCGGAATGAAAACTGAAAATGCGAAGCCGAAGTGTTTCTGGAGAACGGAACTCTCGCATCGCTCCCGCTTTGCTTCTGAATTAGCTGTTGTTGCTTTTCAACTTCCAATTGCTGTCGCGCTATTCTGCCTGCCATTTGCACCTTTCTCGTACGCCCTCGCTGCCGCGGGAGTCACAGACCGCGCTGCTGGCTCACCTCCGAACGAGGACATTCGCCGACCGGAAGTGGCCCGCCGGTTGTTTGATTCCTGGAAACAACCGTTCAAGCCGTTTCGCATCGCGGGCAACATCCACTATGTCGGCACTGCCGGCGTCAGCTCCTTCCTGATCACCACGCCTGAGGGACACATCCTGATCGACACTGGTTTTGCTGACACGCTGCCTCTTGTGCTGACGAACATCACGACTCTTGGTCACGATTGGCGGCGCATCAAATTCCTTCTCGCCAGTCACGCTCATGTGGATCACGTCGGTGGCCATGCGCTCCTGAAAGAATTCACCGGCGCGACCGTGTGCCTGAGTGCGGCGGATGCGGCGCTTGCCGCGCGTGGTGGACGCAATGACTACAGCCCATTCGCACAAGAGGTGATGATTTACGATCCGGTGAAGGCAGGACGGATCGTGCGTGATGGTGAGACGATTTCACTCGATGGTGCCAGTCTGACCGCGCATCTCACACCCGGCCACACGCAAGGCGCGACCACATGGACGATGCGTGTCCTCGAAGATGGGCAACCGATGAATGTCGTTTTCTTCAGCAGCCTGAGTTTGGTTGAAGGGACGAAGCTGCGCGACAACAAGGTCTTTCCCGGAATTGTCGAGGCTTACCGTGAGAGCCTTGCCAAGCTGAAAAAACTCCCGTGCGACATCTTTCTGGCACCACATGGCGGAGCCTTTGTGCTGGCGGAAAAGCTTGCCCGTCTCCAGCGTGGCGAAAGGCCGAATCCGTTCATTGATCACAATGCGCTGAAGGAGGTCATTGAAACCACAGAGAAGGCACTGGCAACGCAACTCATCATTTCGCTACCCAAAAACTGAACAGAACTCGGGGAGCCTCAAGAGCAAGGAAAGAAACCTGCGCCGCGACTTCGGGCCCGCGCCCGTGCAGGTGGGCGGTGTCCACGAAAACGTAAAGTTTGCAGTCCTCGAGCGGTTTCATTACGGCAAGGCTGTCAGATCACCGAGTTCTTTCAAATGCCGTTCGCCAGAACCATTCGCTGTGCGCGGCCAGCGTAATGAGCGAGTTTTGCAGGGCGGGTGCAAGGATGGCGCGCTGCAACCATTTCGCCCACGCCAGCCGCCGGGCGAACGCCGTGTCGCATCGGTGGGCAATTTGTTGTTGTGCGTCCGGCCATGAACTCTCACCACGACTCCATGCGGCCAGCGGCTCAACCGCCAACTCCGCCGATTCAAAAGCCATGGACATTCCATTGCCGGTGACGGGCGGAATCATAGTAATGGCGTCGCCGAGGCAACATTCTCCGCGAGTCTCGGCTCTTTGCGGCTCCATGGACAGCCCGGCGACGGCGCAAAAAGAGTCCTCATCGTATGTGGCATTGGCAAGGCGCTGATCCAGCGGCGAACCGGGTTGGCCACAGAGCAGTTTGTGCCAATGGAGTGACGCATCTTCCTCCCCGGTCCGCCGCCGAAAAAGCCCGCACACGTTCACCACGCCGCCGTTGACGCGGCACAAGCCTACATAACCGCGCGGCGAGACGTGCATTTCCAGATCGGCGGTCGAGGTCACGTTACGCGCGTGAACCTTCAGCCCGAACCAGCGACTGCCATGTTCTTCGGTCTGCAAACGTCGGCCAGTCGTGCGGACGATGCCCTCGCCAAATTCTTTTTGCCAACGATGGTTCTCGACCAATTCGCCACCGAGCCGACGAAATTCCCGCGCCAGGGCGTGATCCAGGTTGAAACGGGAAAGGCAGATTGCCGGCGAGGGCAGGGGGCGGGGAGGCATGGATTTGGTTTGGGAAAAAAATGCAGCATTGCTCGCGCTGACCGCGCCCGTGCGTTCAAACATTTCGCGCAAGCCGAGCCGGGCCAGCGTTTCCTGGCCGCGTCCGCTGACAAATTCGCCGCATACGCGATGTCTCGGATATTGCCCGGCTTCGAAAATTGTCACTGGAATTTCGTGCCGCCGCAGCCCGATGCCCAGTGTCAACCCGGCCAGTCCGCCACCGACGAGGGTGATTGGTTTTGGTGGCATGCCTCAAGTCGCGCGGTGTGCGACGAACAAATGGGTGAAGAGCATGGCCCCGTGCTCCTCCATCTTCCATCCGCCTCTGTCTGGCCACATTGCCGAAAGCTCCTGATCCGCAAAGCCCGCTCGTATGCTGATGACGGCATCGTTGCGGGTCACCGCGTTGCAGCCCAGCAACCATAACACCCGGCTAACCAGAAAAAGCGGCACGGTCCGGCGGGTTTCGCAGGCGAGGAAGAAATCAGTCCGACCGGCGATCAATCGGAACATCTCCGCGAGTTTTGCGTCCGGGAAATGGTGCAGAAACAGATTGGCAAAAATGGCGTCCGGGCGCCGGGCTGATTGCAGCCAATCGAAGACGTCCGCCGCAACGGTCTTCGCCTGCCAGCCCAGTTCGCCGAATTGTTTGAGCGTCTTCGCCGAAACAGTTTGCTGACGATCCACCAGAGTGACACGCACTCCCGGCCAGCGCCGGTGCATTTTCCTGGCAAGCGCCAGCATCAGAGAGCCGTCGCCCGCACCGATGTCGGCGAGATGTTGCGGCCGGCGGGGTAAGCGGCGGGCGGAAGCGGCGCACAGGATGTCCACGTGACGCATCAGACAGTTGAGCCGGCGCAAGTCGGCGCGGGAGTGGATCGCGCGCGGGTCAGACGGCGGCAGTTCGTCCAGAATTTCGGGTTCGATGCGGCGTTGCATGGACATCTCTCGTCACTTTAACGGTTCCACTTCCAATAACGCGCCGTGGCAACTGAACCCGGCTCCGAACGAGGACATCCACCAAAGTCTGCCGGCCGCGGCGGCATTGAGGGCGGCTTGCAGAACGAAGAAAACGGTCGGGCTGCTCACGTTGCCAAATTCGCGTAGGATGGCAGTGCTATGGCGCACGTCGGCATCGCTCAAGCCGAGTTTGTCGCGCAGGGCCAGCAATACATCGCGGCCACCCGTATGAAATATCCAGCCCGTGATGGCCGCACGGTCAATCGCAAGGGTTTTCACCGACTCGTCCAGCAGGAGGCTCACTTCGGCGGCGGCGAAGGGCGGAACTTTCGGCGAAAGGATGTTGCGCAGCATGCCGCCCTTTTGTTCAAAGCGCAGCAACTCGCGTTCGGCGGGCACCAGCCGGGATACGCCGAATTTCCATTCGACCCGACGCCGGTTGGCTGCCGCCTGGCTTGAGAGCACCGCCGCGCCCGCGCCGTCGCCAAAAAGGCAGGCACTGATGAGCACGCCGGGAGCGTCGTCGAGGTAGAACGCGGCACTGCACACTTCGACGCAGATGGACAAAACCTTTTTCGCGCGCCCGGCGGCGACCAGGGCTTCGGCGGTGCGCAGATTGGGCAGGGCCGCCCCGCAACCTTGCCCGACCAGATCGAGCGCGAGCGCATCTGCGCGGATATGGAGTTGTTCGTTCACATAACTCGTGAGCCCGGGACACAAGTAGCCCGTGCAGGTGCTGACGAGCACGGCGTCCATTTCACCAGCGGTGCAACTGGCGTCGGCCAACGCACGTTGGGCGGCGGTGATGGCCAGGGCGGGAGCGTGTTTGACGAACCGGGCGTGAAGGGTGTCGGGGTTCAGTTCGAATGCTTCGGCGAGGGAATCCAGGGCGAGATGACGGGTGGCGATGCCGCTGTCGCCGCAAAGGACTTTTTTAAGGATGGCGCGGGAACGAGACGAGAGGTTGGGAAATGACCCGGCGCGTTGAAAGGCGTCCCAACATTCGGGTTGAGTGTAGCGTTGCAGTGGCGCTGCGGTGCCGAGTCCGATGATGAACATGCCGTAAATTTACGTGGATTTTTGCAACACGCCACTAATCATGTCGCCCCCGTGTTGGGCGTCAGGGCAAGTTGTTTTCCACAGGTTTTTCAGCAATAAGAAAGATATGGATTCCATGTCGTGGCATCGACTTGGCGACCAACTGGGAGCTGATAGAAAATTGCTTGCTGACGCTGCCTGGTGCAACCGTGGGTCGCGGAACCGGCGAACTGGGCCGCCTGGCAACCCGCCCACGCGGGTCGGTGGCTCCTTCCACGGCAGGCTGCTGAAAGAGGCCATGTTTCAGCAACCGGCAAGTTTAGGCCGAGCGAAGTTGGGGTCGGGACGTTGTTGTCATCTCGGCTGTAAGCTGACAATTTCCTGATGTAACCGGGCGTAAACGCCCTCCTGCCTCAACAAACTGTCGTGCGTGCCGCGCTCAACAGTGCGTCCTTGGTCGAGCACAATTCATCGGACGTAAAGCACGACCGGTGATGAGTCGCCGATCATAAATCGCAACAGTCAGTGGGACATCCCCGCCACGAATGTATTTGACGGGTGATTCAACCCTCGCGGCTACTCGCTACTCCACGAATCAAGCCCGTTGATTTCTGTATCGACGGCTTCAATCCACAGCACGATGCAAAGCCGGGTGGACGGCTGGCTTTCTTGATGAGTGACGATCAACTGCTTTAAGCCTTTGTTCGCGCGCTCAGGCGGTGACTGCTCGGCCGACTCTTGACTAAAGCGCGCTCCGGCCGGTGAGAGAATTTTTGCCGTCAGCGTTTTACCGTTTTGGATCAGCTTGGCCTCTGCGCCTGATAGCTGAATCTCGGCATCCGTCAGCATCTGCCAGCGAACCTGGCGTGTTTCCGAGGCCCAGCCGATTTCATCCTGAATCACCAGTGCTTTCCCACCGAGCAGCTTCACTCCCCGAAACCAGGAACTCACATGAGGCCGGGCGGCAGTGGTCAAATCAGCCACGGCAAAGCCACTGGTGCCGGAAAGATTGGAGCGCAAGATCGGGGCTTTGGCATCAATGCGCTGCAGGTCGCCATTGATGACCAGCGTATTATGGGAGCGATTGCTCAGACAGAAAATCTTCCAACGGGCGCCACCTTCCACCTTGTCGAAATAGCCGGGCAGATCGTAGTCGTCCAATCCCAGCTCCATCGCCCAACGTTCACCCGCGACCTCCATCACAAATGATCCCAGATCGAGATGTCCGTGATTGGCTTGATTGAAGCCGCCTTTGAAACCGACGAACAGCGCCTGGGGATCGCTCCAACTGCTGCGCAGCGTGATCGCCTCGACGCGGCGGAAATGAGCGCCCAACGGCAAAGGCTCCACCGCAGCTACCGGGGCTTGATACCAGACGAGGTCAAAGGCATCCGGCGCAGGGCGTCGGGTCTCTTGTTGGCGAAGGCGGCGATGGTTTTCATTGATGCAGGCCGGCAAGTTGAAGCGCTGGCCCAACCAGAACAGCGAGGGAGTGGAACGGTTTTCTGGCGTCGCATCCGCAAAGTTAAAGGAGGCGCCGGAAGGTGCGGTGCAGTGTAACGGAAATAATCCTGTCAGACTGAATCCCGGAGCCTGGGAGAGATTGAAATCTTTCCCTAGCGCAGTATTCAAGGCCTCGATGGTGAAAGCCGCATAGCGATTGGTATAAGCCCAATAATCCGGTCCGGCCTCCCAAGCACCGTCCGGCTGGAAAGAGCCGAAGGACAGCGGGAGGTTGGCGATGGCTGTGTCGATAATTGGCTGGGTCAGCGCTGGATCTTCATCGGCCAGAGCCAGGGCGCCGATGGTTAATCCGCCATTGCACACCAAATTCCAATTGGAAGCGGCCGACATCCACCAAGCTTTGGCTTGATGGGCCGCGGCTCCCGCCTCCAGACCCTTTTGCACCAGCGCGTCCTTAATCACTCGGCGATCCCCTTCCGACCAATCGGAATACAACCAGTCGTAGGCGATGGCAAAGGCTGTGCACAACTCTGCCGCATCGAGAAAATGACTGGGGTTCCAATGCGGAAAGGCAGCCGCCGCGAACAGTTCCTGCTTGGTTCGCTCGAGGTATTTTCCCTCACCGGTCAGCCGAAACGCTAGCGCCAGGGTGCTCACCCGGCTGAGGATTTGCTGCGAACGAGCCAGCATCCGGGGCCCGACAATGAGGAATTCTGTGGGCTCCTGACCGATAAGCCGATCCGCTTCTTCGAGTAGTCTCTTGATCAATCCCGCGAGGACTTGGTCCGTTCGCGCGGTCCGCTGGAGTTCTTCAATCCGTTGAGGCGTGATATAGAGGCGTGGATGTCGGGTCTGGAGCATAGATAACATTTCATAACTATTCAGGCATACCACTTACTCGCTGTAAACTTCCTCACGCAACTTCTGCATGTAGGCAAGGGACTTGGCTGTCTCGAAGGTCAAATCCAACTCACCCGGCACCGTGCTGCGCCAGGCGCACGCCGCGGTAACGCCACGCTCATAATTGATATCCCGCAAAACGCGGAAGAAATCTTTATGGATCTTCGCCATATCGCCCACGCCAGGCTGGCCCTTCTCGCCGGCGATGTGTGCATGCAGGCACAATTCCGGCGACTCTTTGATGTCATCAAAGGGCTCGTTGAGAACCAGGAAATAATTGAGGTCGGCCATGATCCTCACGTTCGGGTGATCGACGCGTTTGACGAAGGCAATGCCCTCCTTGTAGCTGGGGAACCAGGTTTGCAAGTCGCCCATGGGCTCCAACACAATCGACAAGTTGTTGTGGCGGGCCGTATCGCCGAGGAAGTTGGCGTAACGAATGGCCTGATCCATTTGGCGAGCCTCTGAGTAGCCCTGGACTTTGGGAAAGAATTTGCCGTAAACGCCCGCATACTCGACGCCCAATTCCGACAGCCGTTTCAGAACACGCCGGGTCCAGAATTCGATCAACTCCCAATCAACGCCGGGAGTGGTGCAGGGCTTGTCCAGCCAGTGACTGGCCGCCTTCATGGGAGGCAGAGAATAGGACTTCAATTCGGCCTTTCGCTTTTCCCACTCTTCATTGCTCATGCCGGCATCCAGCAGTTGACCGGCGGGGATCTCGCACATTTCAAATCCGGGGGCGAGCTTGGCGGGCTCCAATTTCACAGGACCAACAAGTAACGCGCTTAGTTTAAACATTCTATATTTCTCCGTTTTGGTTGATTGATTTGTTATGGGGTAGGGGAAAACCGAGAGTCATTTTCAGTTAGTGAGGCAGCCGTCATCCGGGAAGTTTCACCGTGAGCTTGCGGGTCGCGCCGGGCGCGATATCCGTAACACGGTTGCCCGACAAAGTCCGCCCATCGACGGTCACTTGGAGATTGGAAACGCTGTCCGGGTTCATGCAACGGAAGAAGTGTGGGCCCCAGTTGCTCCTCCTTTGCGCGCCGCCAGATCCGTCCGCACCTGGGTCATGGTTTGGTTGTCCAGCTTGTAAAACAGCACCGCCGCAAAAGCGAGGAACGCAAAGACCGCAGGGAGCATCGAAATCAATAGCACGATACCAGATTGCGATTTCTCCGTTTGCGGGACGTTGGCGACATAACCCAGAGCCGTTAAGACGAAGCCCATGACCAGGGCCGTCAGGGCGATGCCCAGTTTCTGGGAAAAGGTAGCCGCCGCAAAGGTCATGGCGGTCGCCCGCCGCCCGGTGCGCCATTCGTTGTAATCCGCCGTGTCGGCATACATGGCGAAGGTGAGCGGTGCCTTGGGGCCGAGCGCCAGTCCGATGGCAATCTGCAATGCGAACATCCACACAATCTGATCTTTTGGGATGAAGAATAACGCCATCGAGAGAATCCCGGTGGTGCCCAACAGGATCATCAGCAACCGCCTCTTGTCGAGAAAGCGCGTCAGGAGGGGCGTGAGCGAAGCCCCCACGGCAGCACCAATCATGTAAGCGGGCAGGAATCCGGCTAAGAGATCCGGTCGCTGTACATAGTACTTGAAGTAGTAAGCGGCCGAGCCGGAACGCAGGGTAACCGTCATCATGGTGAACAGCGCCATGAAGAAGAGCACCCACCAGGGTCCGTTTTTCACCAGGTCCATCAGGTCCTGCCGCACGTTGGTTTTCTGGGTGGGCGGCGGCTCGATGCGTTCGCGCGTATTGAAGAAAGTCACCATGAACAAACCGGAAGCCGCGACTCCCCAACAAGCCATCGTGAGCTGCCAGCCGAGTCGGTCATTGCCGCGGCCCAGCCACTGCACCAGGAAAGGCGTGGCGGCGGTGACCAGCGTGCTCCCACCAAAGGCGCAGATGAAACGCACGGAGTTGATGCTGGTGCGTTCCTGTGGAACATTCGTGATCACGCCCGAAAGCGCATTGTAGGGAATGTTCATGGCGGTGTAGCACAACACCATGAAGAAGTAGGTGCCGTAAGCGTAAATCAATTTCCCGCCGTCGCCCAGATCGGGAGTCGTGTAAGTCAGCACCCCTGAGACGGCGAGGGGCAGCGCCATCCAGACCAGGTAGGGACGGAACTTGCCGAAGCGAGTTCGAGTGCGGTCTGCCAGTGCGCCGACGATGGGTGGGATGATCGCAGTGACCAACTTCGTCGCGGACAGGACCGAGCCGGCCGCCGCCGCCGTGATCCCGAAGACGTCCGTGTAGAAGATCATCAGGAAAGTGGCGATGTTGGTCCAATAGAAGTTGAACCCCGCGTCAGCGATTCCATAACCGAGTTTCTCCCGCCAGGATAAACCTGTAGTCACTCCCGAATGGTGATGTTCAGTCAAAGCCACTGCTTGAATTGTCAGGTCATGGAATCTTGCGGCCTTGCGCCGCTTCCCAGAGCGCATACCAGTCTTCACGTTCCAGCACGATGGCATCGGACTGCGCAGCGGATTGCAGGCGTTCGAGTTTGTTCGTGCCGATGACTGGCAGCGGATGACTCGGATGAGCCAGAATCCAGGCGTAGGCCAACTGTTCCAGCGTCGCGGCGTTGTAACGGGACGACATGCTTTTCGCTGCCTCAGCCAGGCGCGGTGCGGCGGAATTGCTTGGATCGAATATTCGGCCACCGGCGAGCGGACTCCAAGCCATCGGCAGCACGCCGAGCTTCTCGCACTGATGCAGTGTGCCGTCGTTGATCGGCTCCGGGTGCAGCAGGCTAAACTCAATCTGATTCGTCACGAGCGGCTGTTCCATGCGCGCATTCAGCAGGTCAAATTGCGAAGCGCTGTAGTTGGACACGCCCGCCGCGCGGATCTTGCCGGTGCGCAACAACTCGTTCAATCCCGCGGCCGTGTCATCGGCGCGCGTCAGCCAGTCGGGGCGATGGACGAGAAATAGTTCGACATGGTCGGTGCCAAGGAAACGCAGGGACTTTTCGACACTCTTGAGCAGGCGGGGGCCCGTGGCGTTGTAATGCGCCGTGCGACGTTCGGGATGGTAGGAACAAGGCACATAAATTCCGGCCTTCGTTATGAGCTCGAATTTATTCCGCAGTCCCGGCGACAGAGCGAGCGCGGCGCCGAGCACTTGCTCCACTTCGTAGAGGCCGTATATCTCCGCCGTATCAAGGGTGGTGATGCCGAGTTCGAGGCAGGCGTGAAGGCGGCGGTTGATTTCCTGCGTGGTCGGCTTGGTGTCGAGCAGCCGCCAGGTGCCATAAACCATGCGCGAAAATTCCGGGCCATGCGCAGAGAGTTTTTCTCGTTTCATCATTCTTGGATGGGCTGCGTGAGTTTTGTGTAATTGCGAAATGAGGCGTTGGCCGTGACTTGTGGGTTTTGGGACGTCAGGGAGAGGGGAACCTTCACAGTAATGGCCAGTGGCCGAACTTGCTCACCGAATACCGCTCCCATGTGTTTCCATCGGTGGAAGCAGCCTCAATTCTCCGCAGACTTGGAGAATTGCTATTTATGATGAACATGCTGAAAATCGTATCGCGTTCTCATGGCCGGTGCATTCCCATTTGCGGCGTCCTCTTACAGGATTGCGGCATGCTGCTGCTCGGATTGTTTCATCCCATCATTGACCCTGCCGCCGACGATAGGCGGAGGGCGACTCGCCCATGAGCTCCTTGAACTGGGTGGAGAAAAAAGCAGGTGAATTGAATCCGCATTCGAGAGCGGCGCGGGTGACGTCGTTGTTGAGGTCCTTCAACAGTTCGCAGGCTTCGTGGAGACGCAACCGGGTGACAAACTTCACCACCGTCGTGTTATAGGAACGTTTGAATGTCCGCTGAAACTGACTGGTGGACAGATGCGCCAGCCGGGCCAGGTCCTCGATTCTCAGCGGCTCTCGGAAATGTTTTTGGATATGAGCAACCACGTTTGCCAGCCGGGTTAAGGGGGTGACCTGGTGCTTCTGCTGACTGGCGTAACAGCGTGACAGGAGGGTTGCCAGTTGCAGGAAAAAGGAGTGGACCACGGTCTGCCATCCTTCCTCGTGACGGCTCGTTTCATCCTGCATTGAGACCACCAGTTGTTGCGCCCGGGAAAGATCGGTGGGCAGCAGGTGCAGGCGCTCCCTGAATTCTTTCGGATGCGTCGCGCGGGGTTGGAGATCGAAGAGCGCGTGGTAACCCATCAGCCGGTGCAGATCCCGCTGACCGCTCAGGAACTGGCGCGGATCGAACATCACGTTGCACAGCTTCAGTTTGTGCGTGTCGGTGAAGCCGTGGCGGTTGTCGCTGTTGATCACGAACGCATCGCCCGCTCCCAATGGATGATTGCCATATTCCGTCAGGTGAGTGGCCCGGCCCCCGAAAACAAGGCAGATTTCTGAATACTCGTGGGTATGCATCTGACAGGAGTGCTCGTGCTCGACCACGGTGATCCGAAGGCGAAAGCGCGGGTCCGGCATGACGCCCGCAGACGTGCCGGAGCGTGTCTGGGGACGGATCTGGCCGGCGACCAGATCCGTCGCCGTGCCCAGTATCTTTCCCGCTACAGAAGCTTTGTGTGGCACAGTCATGATGGTAACCGCTTGTTCGGGAGGTGACAATCCTCTGCAATCCTCTGCCAGCAATTCTCATTATGGCATTTTTGCTCGTAATTCCTCCTGTTTGCACTCACCAGCACGACAGGCAGACCTCAGAAAAAGCGGGGTAAACCGGAAAAGACAGTGACTGGTTTAAATCCTTCGGATTTGGTGTTTTGGTGACTGGCACGTGTGGCGATTGCGCAGCGTGGACTTCTCCCAGTGGGCGGCTGGGAGGTAGTCTTTGGGATGCC
>SIBF01000197.1 GCA_009695275.1 Pedosphaera sp.
TAACCACCGCCGCCCATGACCAAACGCTCCAGCATTTATGTGAAGAACTGACCGCCACCGAAACAATTTTCCCAGGCACCGAACTGCGCCTGATCTTTGAAATAGTGGGCTCAATCCAATTCCACCCAAGTCCGGGGGTGTGAGTCTCGTGCAGCGACTATAACGGATCAGTAATTACAATTAGTAGTGCCCGCGGATTACTTGGGCACTCCTAATTGTGGTTTTGGCTTGCACAAAGCGCTGTTTTAGCCTTCTCTCTAGCCATCATGTATCTGAAAGGCCTCACTGTCCTTGGCTTCAAGTCTTTTGCAGACAAAACCAGTCTGAATTTCCTCCCCGGTGTCTCGGCGATCGTAGGCCCAAATGGATGCGGAAAATCCAACGTGTCGGACGCTGTTCGATGGGTGCTTGGCGAGCAATCCGCAAAAGCCCTTCGCGGTTCCGAAATGGCGGACGTGATTTTTAACGGCACCGACAGTCGCAAACCACTCGGCATGGCCGAAGTCTCACTGACAATCAGTGATGTGGAAGGGGATAATTTGAAAGCCGCCGGAGTTGCCGTGGAGTTCAATGAAGTCACGGTGACCCGCCGGGTCTTTCGCGATGGTGCCAGCGAATACTTCATCAACAAGACTCCCTGCCGCCTCAAGGACATCCAGCAGCTTTTCATGGGCACGGGTGTGGGCCGATCCAGTTACAGCATCATGGCCCAGGGCAACATCACCCAGATCATTTCCAGCAAACCCGAGGATCGCCGCATGGTCTTCGAGGAGGCCGCTGGAATCACGAAGTTCAAGGCGCAGAAAAAGGAATCCCTCCGAAAGCTGGAACACACCGATCAAAACCTTTTGCGCGTCCAGGATCTGATCCGCGAGGTCAAACGCCAGATCGGGTCGCTTCAGCGCCAGGCCGGAAAAGCGCGGCGTTTCAAGCAGCTCATGCAGGAGCTGCAACACCTCGATACTCAACTGGCGCGTCATCATTTCGATGTTCTTCAAGGTGAAATCAGCGAACGCCAAACTGCCGCGGATAAACTGCGCATCGAGATCGAAACGTATTCCGCCGACGTCCAGCGTGGTGAAGATGAGGTGTTACAACTGCGCGCCGCTCTCGCCGGGCTCGAGGATAAGATCATCGAAGCGCAGCAGCAGGGGGGCGAAGTCCGCAGCCAGATCGAGCGCCACGAGGCGCGCGTTCATTACAATGACGAACGGCTCCGCGAACTTGATGCTCAAAACGCCAAGGCGCTGTCAGAAATCACGCAGACTGAGGAACGCCAGATGGCAGCCGAACAGGAAGCGGCGGGCATCGCAGCCCGGCTTCAATCTTCCCAGTCCGCTCTCGACCAGCATCGCTCCGCTCTCCAGGTCAGGCGCGATGCGCTCCAAAAGATCGAAGGCGAGCTCATCAATCGCCAGGACGCCCTCCGCGAAATCCAGTCCAAAGCCTTTGGCACCGGCCAGCAACTGAGCCGTGTACGGAATGAAATCAATTCGCTGGACCTTCAGAAGCAGGGCAATGTTGTCCGCCTTGAAAAGTTGAGTGCTGAAAAGGTTCAGCTCGACGAAGAGCGGTCCCGGCTTGAAGCCCGCCTTCATGAATTTGCCGCCAACGTCGAGGTTGAGAAGCTGAGCGTCCAGACCAGCCGCGGCACGGTCGAGGATCGCCAGAAGCGCCTCCGCGATTTGCAACAGGAGCTCAATCAAGCCGGCCAGGCCCTTGACGTAATCGTTCACCAGCAAGCGGAGAAGCGTTCGCGTCTTGCCGTCCTTGAACAACTCCAGACCGCCTACGAGGGATTCAGCGCCGGCGCTGTGGCGGCATTGAAAAGCACCGACGGTGTGCTCGGTCCACTGACCGACAAGATTCGCGTCCCGGATCAGTACATCACCGCGATCGAAGCCGCGCTTGGCAGCCAGCTTCAAGTCATCCTGACTCAAACGGCCGACACGGCGGAACGGATCCTCGCTGATTTATCGACGCACAAACGGGGCAGGGCCAGCATTGCGGCGTTCGACCTGCGCGAAGCCCCGGCCACATCAACCAATCTTGCGGAGGGAGGAGCCTCTCCGGTATCAGTAGTACTCCAGCGCGATCCGACAGCATCCGCGCCCCCCACCCTTCCCGGCGTCGCCGCGCTGGAGATCATTGAAGCCGACGCTTCCGTGCGTCCGCTGCTGGAAGGCCTCATCAATCGCACTCGAATTGTTCCAACCCTGGCCGCCGCCACAATCGCATGGCGCGAAACCAGAGGCGGCTTTGACTTCGTGACTCTTGGCGGCGAAGTGCTCAATTGCCACGGCATCTACACCGGCGGTGCCGGCAATGGAAACGGTTCCGGCAAATCCGCCGCTTCCGTCCTCGGGCGCAAAAATCAGATTTCAGAACTCGCGTCAGCCCTCGTCCAGCTTCAGGAACAGGTCACTGAAGCCAGCCGGAGCAAGGGGGCGCTGCATAGCGAGCAAACGGCGTTGCAGGCCAGCCTCCAGCAAGCCCAGAGCGATTTGCGCAACCAGGAAGTTGCCATCGCCACCCGCCAGGGCGAATTCAACGCGCTGCAGAGCTCGCTCAAATCGCTTCAACAAAAGATCGAAACTGTCGGCTACGAATCCTCCCGCCTCTCCACACAGGAGGAGGAAGGCAAACGTAAACGCGAGACGCTGGCCCTGCAGATTGGCGATCTCGAATCGGGTGAACAAGCATTGCAACGGCAGCTTGCCGAGCTTACCTCGGGGCTCGACGAGCTCCGTCAGCAGCGGGAAGCGGCCAACGCCGCATTGACCGAAACCAAAGTCTCGCTCGCCGCCGAGGAGCAGCTTTGCGCTTCTTTCCGCCAGCAGCATGGCGCGCTCCAGCATCGGTTGCGCGAACTCGGCCAATCCCTCCTTCACCTCCGTCAGCAAACAGCCTCGTTCATCAACCGCAGGGAACAGCACATTGCGGAAAGCGCGGATTCACAGGCGGCGATCGACTCTCTTCAACACGACCGCGACCAGATCAACGGACGGCTCGCTGAACTCGCAGGTCGCAAGGAAACACAGGAGTCTGAAATCTCGGGTCGCGAGGGAAATCTCCGGGACCAGCGCCGCCGTCTCACCGAAATCCAGCAGCAACGAACCACCATCGAGGTCGAGCTGGCACAGAAGAACATGGCGGTGGAAAATCTTCGCCAGCGGATCACGGAGAAGTATCAGTTGAAGCTCGATGATATCCGCAGCGAGTGCATCACCATTACCGATGCGAGCGAGGGCCCTCCCAAGGTTCAGACACTCACACCGGAGGAAATGGCCGCCAGCGGCACCGCCACCAATTGGGATCAGGTTACTGAACAGGTCAATTCGCTCCAACAGCGGATCGAGGAAATGGGTCCTGTCAATCTGGTCGCCATCGAGGAGTATGAGGAAATCGAACAACGGCACCAGTTCCTCACCACTCAAAACGACGACCTCGTCAAGGCGAAGGAACAGCTCCTCGACGTGATCAACAGGATCAACGGTCAGACCAGGGAAATGTTCACTGAGACGTTCCTCAAGATCCGCGAGAATTTCCGCAACCTGTTCATCGAAGTCTTCGGCGGTGGAAAAGCGGATCTCATCCTGGTTGACGAAGGGGATGTTCTCGAGAGCGGCATCGACATCGTGGCCCGCCCGCCGGGCAAGCAGCTTCAGAGCATTTCACTCCTCTCGGGTGGCGAACAAACCATGACGGCTGTCGCGCTGCTCTTCTCGATTTACCAGGTCAAGCCAAGCCCGTTCTGCATCCTCGACGAGTTGGACGCGCCGCTGGACGAATCGAACATCAACCGGTTCATCCGGGTTCTTCAACGGTTCCTCGAACACTCGCAGTTCATCATCATTACCCACAACAAGCGAACCATCGGCATGGCGGATGTGCTCTACGGCGTGACCATGCAGGAACACGGCGTGAGCAAGATCGTCAGTGTCAAATTCCACAAACATGACGAGCAGGTGACCGGTCACAAGCCTGCGTTGCTCGTGCCTCCTCCGCCCGCGGTGAAATCAGTGGAAGATGAGGAAGATGCCGAGCAGCCGAAGTCGGAGACTTTTGACATGGTGGTCACCGCCTGACCGGGAGGAACGAAGGGGAGATCGGCGAACTCCGCCGCAACGACGCCGGGCGCGGAGTTTTTCAGCATCATCCTGTTTCCATATGAGCAACCCTGCCTGTCCAATGTGCGAGATGACCGAAGTTTTGGACCACCCCGAACGCTGGGAATGCGTCACATGCGGACACGAATGGGAACGTGCGCCCGAGCCCGAAGCCACCGACGCCCCGCGCGTTGTCAAGGACGCCCACGGCAACGTGCTCGCGGATGGCGATTGCGTGATGCTGATCAAAGATTTGCCGTTGAAGGGATCTTCTCAGGTTCTCAAAGTGGGAACGAAATCAAAACCCATCCGTTTGGTGGACGGTGATCACGAAATCTCCTGCAAAATGGACGGAATGGCCATCGGCCTGAAGGCCTGCTTCGTGAAAAAGGCGTGAGACCCATTCCACGAACTCTTCGGCCTGGCTTCAATTCCCTTCTTCATCGCTTCATCCCCTTGAGGATGGTTGTGAGATCAAGCCAGTGATTCGTTGAAAACTCCGGCGTTTTTTCGTTTATCCAGGTGGCTTTCGCCGCCGGTAGTAGAAATAAATCGGAGTGCCACACAAAACCAGGGCAGCGCCAAGAGCGCAGTTCATGAACGCAGGCTGGCCCGCAGCCACAGCCTTGCGGTAGGCGGCCACGTCGTTGCAGAGGGTAAGGATGAGATATGCGACACCAAAGGCGACGAAGAGCATCGGCACAAGCGGATACCACGGCACTTTGAACGGACGAGGCGCATCCGGCTCGCGGCGACGCAACACCACCACGGCCCATGCATTGGCGGCGTAGAAGAACCAGCTTACAAAAATCAGCGTGTCGGTCAAATTGTCGAATGTGCCGCTGAACAGCAGCAGGACGCTCCATCCCGCCTGCGCGACGAGCGACATGGAAGGTGTGTGAAATCGCGGATGCGCCCGACCCAGCATCGCCGGGAACATGCCGCGTTCGCCCATGGAGTAATAGACCCGCGCGCTGGTGAGGATCACAGCGTTCGCCGCCCCGAATGTGGAGAGCATGACTGCCACGGCGATCCAGCGTCCGCCGCCCCCAAAGCATCGCTCCGCCACATCTGCTGCGACAAGTTTCGAGCGTGCCATTTCATCGACCGGCAGCACGTAGGCGTACATCGCGCTCATCAGCAGATAAAGTCCGGTGACCAGCAGAATTCCCAGGATGAGGCTGCGCGGCAGATTTCGTTGCGGTGATTTTAGTTCGTCGCCGATGTAAGTGATCTTGTGCCAGCCGTCGTAAGCCCAGAACGCGCCTTGGAGGGCCGCGGCCACCGCCGCCCACCACGCCAGTCCCGTCGGATGAATCACCTGGCTGGCAGTCGTGAGATTCGCGGGCTGTCCAATACCGGGCGTGAACGCAACCAGCAGCACCAGTCCGAGCATGGCGCTCATCTTCGCAATGGAGAAAATGTTTTGCAGCACGCCGCCGAAACGAACACCCAGGTAATTCACCGCCGTCAAAATCAGAATCACGGTGGTGGCGAGAGCCTTCACGCCGAGTTCCTTGAACGGTGCGATATCGCCGATCAGCGGGAGATGAAGCGCCATTGATCGAAACGGCTCCGACGCCTCCGGAAGCCGGACTATTTGCGTGGTGTATTCAGCGAACACATAAGCCAGAGCGGCGATGGAACCGGACTGGATCACAGCGAAGAGAGCCCACCCGTAGAGGAACGCGACGAACGGCCCATACGCGCGATCCAGGTAAATATACTGTCCACCGGTCTGTGGCATCATCGCTGCCAGTTCGGCATTGCTCAACGTGCCGAGCAATGAGATGACGCCGGCCAGCAGCCACACGCCCATCAACAGTTCAGGTGATCCAACCTGCGCGGCCATGACACCCGCTTTGCGGAAAATGCCGGAGCCGATCACGCCGCCCGCCACCAGCATCACACCACTGAAGAGTCCGAGCGTGGGGATGAGTTTCGGCCCGTTTGTTGGGGCGCTGTTGACTGATGCTTTCACGGGTCACCGTGGAGCCTACTGAAACGCTGACGGAAGGAACGAAGAATCTCTCCCACGAAAAAACGCGGCAACAGTTGGCCGTCCAGCAACCACTCGCCTGCTCCGGAATCATCCCGCGCCCGCGACTGGTCCGCCAGAGTTTGCGTCATCTCAGGTTGCTCCGTGAGTCGCCACTGTTATCAGTCGTTGCGTAAGTTCATGCGTCGAATGACCTCTCATGAGTGCTAAGCTTTTTTGGAGTGCGGTGGCAAAGCGCAGCGACGACACCGCTTTCGCACTGTAACGACCATGCTCTCGCCTTTGAAAGCGCCGCCGCCGCCGCGCTCTGCTGGCGCAGTCCAAAATATGCATGAACTTACGCAAAGATTGATAACGCCACTCGAACCCAGGCAACGCAGCAGACTATTGGTTCGAACGAAGAAAATCGGGCAAGCCGCGCGCGTGATTGATTGCTTCGTAAATGGCGATGATGCGCGGCTGCTGAAGGCTGGCAGCCTGTTCCGCTCAACGCGGCGAAAATGCGGGTGAAATGTCGGTCCCAGGGACGGAGCCATCGGCTACTTGCCCGGACGCTTCGCTGGTGGAACCCAGTTCTTGTGCCAGTCGAGGTTCCAAAGCCTCTCCAGCTTCACCAATTCTGAATGACCGTCAACGAACCCGATGTTGATGGCCCCGGGCAGATCGTTCTTCGGGTTGTACTGCATGGCCTTCGTCCAGCTCACCCCCCCATGTCGGGGGAGGGTGAGGCGGACCATCGCGCCGGCGAAATCGTCACCGGTGAAAAGATTCTTGGCCGGCGGGTCGCTCGGCTGGGGCCAGGTGTCAATCCAGTTGCCATCAGGAATGACCGGAGTGCTGGACGGCTTGGGGCAATCGGACTCGTTCCGGTACTTCTTCGGCTTTTGATCCGGTGTGCTGAAATAGGGGTCGTCATCACCGTAAAACCATCCGTTGAACACATAGCTGCCCTCATAGTCGATGCCCTTGGACCCGGTCCACAGCCAGGTTTGATTCACGGAGCCGCTGCTGGGATGTCGCCGCTTGGCCTTCTTGGACGCGGACGGCGCCGCCGGACAGACTCGCGATTCATTGATGGCGCCGTAATTTGTGGCCAGGACCGTCACCCACAGCGCGTTGTCCATGGTCGCCGTGGCCTGCCCGTTGTACGGCACTGGTTTGTTGAAGTCTGACAAATACATGAATGTCGCGAGTGTCAGAGTCTTCGTATTGACCAGACATTTGATCTGGTGGGCTTTCGATTTCGCCTTCGCCAGTGCCGGCAAAAGCATGCCTGCAAGAATCGCAATGATGGCGATGACGACGAGAAGTTCGATCAGCGTGAAGCCACGCCGGACACGGGGAGAAAGAAGAACATTCATGGATGTAATATGGATGTAATCGTTGGTTGCTGGGGACGGCACGTATGCTGCCGGTGGAGCCAAACGAAAGTCAAGCACGGGGAGAGAGGATATCGCAGGAGCAGGTGTTCTCAAAATGAGATGACACCATGCCGGACGAGCACAAGGAACTCCCCAACAACCCTTGGACGCGTGCTTGACCTTTTCGGGCAAAGCGCCATCTTACGCGGCCCGGCAGAAACCCGCCGTCCCGGTAGTCGCACGCATCCCGTTCGCTTTGGTCGGATGTGCTGATTACCTTGGGCGTGTGGAACCAGCGCCGGTTATTGATATGCAGCACATCCGAAACATCGCCATCATCGCGCACGTGGACCACGGCAAGACCACGCTCGTCGATTGCCTCCTCAAACAATCGGGAACTTTCCGCGCCAACCAGCACGAGTCGTCTGAGGAGCGCCTCATGGATTCGATGGATTTGGAGAAGGAAAAGGGCATCACCATCCGCGCCAAGAATGCCGCGTTCAAATACAAGAATTACCACATCAACATCGTGGACACTCCCGGCCACGCCGACTTCGGCGGCGAGGTCGAGCGCATCATGAACATGATCGACGGCGTGCTGCTCGTCGTGGATGCCACCGACGGACCACAGGCGCAAACGCGTTTCGTGCTGCGCAAGGCCCTCGAGGCCGGTGCCAAGCCCATCGTCGTCATCAACAAGATCGACCGCGACAATGCCACGCCCAAGAAGGTGCTCGACGAGGTGTTTGAATTGTTCATGTCGCTCAATGCCACGGACGAGCAGCTCGACTTTCCGTTCATCTATTGCTCCGCCAAGGGCGGCTACGCCAAGGTTGAACTCGACCATGTGAGCGGCACGATGGAGCCGCTCTTTGACGCGATCGTGAAGCACATCCCGCCACCGCGCGCCAAGGCGGGTGATGGATTCCAGATCCTGGTGGCCAACCTGGACTATTCCGATTACCTCGGCCGTATCGCCTTCGGCAAAATTGTCGAAGGCAAGGTCAAGCTCGGCGACCCCGCCATTTGCCGTCACGGCCACGGCAGGATCACCAAGGGTAAGATCACCGCGATCTATCACTTCGAGGGCATGAAGCGCATCGAGATTCAAGAAGCCCACGCCGGCGACATTGTGGGCCTCACCGGTTTCGAGGACGTGTTCATTGGCGAGACCATTTGCGATTCCGAACTGCGTGCGGGGCTGCCCTACATTCCGATTGATCCGCCGACCATTCAGATGGAATTCGCCGTCAATGACGGTCCGCTCGCCGGCCAGGACGGCAAGCTCGTCACCGCGCGCCACATCTGGGATCGCCTCGTGAAGGAGATCCGCACGAATGTCGCCCTGCGCATTGCCCAAACGCCGGACCCTAAAATCTTTGCCGTCTCCGGCCGCGGCGAAATGCAGATCGCCATCCTCGTCGAGCAGATGCGCCGCGAAGGTCACGAGATGCTCGTTTCCCGGCCGGAAGTGCTCTGGAAGAAGGACGCCAGCGGCAACGCGTCCGAGCCCATCGAGAAGCTTTTCGTCGAAATCCCCAGTGAGAACCTCGGGGCCATCATGGAAAACCTTTCCAACCGCAAGGCGCAGATCACGAGCATGAACCACGTCGGCAACGTCGTCTCTGTCGAGGCGCTCGTTCCTATGCGCGGCCTCATTGGTTTTGAGACCGACCTTGTCAACTCGACCAAGGGCATGGGTGTGATGAGCCATCTCTTCCACGAATACGGTGAAGATCGCGGCGAGATCGCGGCCCGCAAGAACGGCTCCCTCGTCTCGATGGATGGTGGCGAGGCCACTGCCTACGCCCTGAACATGGTGCAGGAACGGGGTCGCCTGATGATTGAGGCGGGCGAACAGGTCTATATCGGCATGATCGTCGGCGAGAACGCTCGCGAGAACGACATCCCGGTCAACCCGGTGAAGGAAAAGCGCCTGACCAACATGCGCTCCCAGGGCGATGGCAAGGGCATCCAGCTCAATCCCCCGCTCAGACTTTCCCTGGAACGCGCCCTTGAATACATTGATGTGGACGAGTATGTCGAAGCGACACCGAAGCATCTTCGTCTCCGCAAAAAAGTGCTCGACGCGAATCAACGAAAGCGCTCCGAGAAATCCCGCGTGCTGAGATTCGTCCAGGAGTAACGGTGCGATACGCGCCGGCTGCACTCCTGACGAAGTCCTGGACGTATTCTAATCTTAATCTTGCTCGTACTATTAATCCTTCTCGCTGAGGGATTGAGATTAGTCGAATCCATGCAGTAGGAGCGCGGAATTCATTCCGCGTGGACCCAAGGAACCCCCAAGGACTATGGTCTCGAGGACGTGCCAGGCAGTCGAAAATCAGGTCGCTGGAAGGTCACCAACGCGAAGAGCAAGGAGCCGCAGTGAAATCTCCAGCCCAGTCGGGCATTCCACGCCGCTGCGAAATAAATTTCGCACTCCCATTGAATCGTTCCGGATTAGGTTGGGAGCAAGATAAGGACACTGCCGAAGTCCACCGAAACGTAATCTGACGCACTGGACCGTCAGCACTGACCAGACTATCGCAGGTCGAGAGTTACGTTGGCCGGCTGCGCATAGTCGTTCCAGGCCTGGTCAAGCTCTGCACGATCAGGAAGTCCATCAAAGGCGACGAATCGGTAACGCGAGATGTACGGCTTGCCCGGCGTGATTTCAAATTCGCCGAGTTGCTGCGGGGCAAAACAGAAGAAAGGTTCGCCCGGATGGAGACGCATCGGTTGAGGCGCACGGAAATTGCCGGGATGGCATAGGATCGCGATGCCAGTGCGCATTCCCTCCACGACTCCTCCGATATGGCACCAGCGGCCACGAGTTTCGTTCCCCTTCAGCCGGTTTGTTTCACCCTCCGATGTCAGGAAGAAGGCATTCGATTCCCCGTTCCAATCCCCGTGGCCGCGAATGCCCAGTCCACCATAATGATATTGCGGCAATTTCAGCGCGCCCGGACCCGCGCATTGTTGCGTCGAGACCAGGTCGAACACATGGCACGGCCGTCCGCCGGACAGACGGCCCGGGTTGTAGGCGCGCACCTCCCACTCTTCGTTCAACGCCGCTTTTGGTGTCTCGCCCGTCAGGTCAATGAAGCGGTGCCGCGCGCGAAAACCCCCGTGAACCGAACCGCTCCAATGCTTGTCCATCGCGACGAACTCGACGCGGCCGAGCCCGTCTCCCATATTCCAGAAATCCGGATGTCGGCCTTCGAACTCCGTCTTGGTCCACGGGAACCAGATCCCATGGTGGTGCTTGTGGTTGGAAGGATAGTCATCGGTCACAGGCCTGCCGGACGGGCTGAAGATTGGATGCAGGTAGCCGCCGCGTTGATAAATCTGCGTAAGATCCGGACGCGGAAGCTCGGCGGGATCGGCTTGGTACTCAATGATTGAACGGCCGGCGGAATTGAGTTTCAGCTTCCTGCCTTCACGGGTTGTCTGAATGCCAGTACCCGCATGAGCCTCGGGCGATGCCGGGAACAATTCCAAACGGGCTGATTTTCCTGAACCCAGCTCCTCCAGAATAAACGCCGCCTCGCCGTCCTCGGAGACCTGGATCGGAATCGTTTTACCATCGGCAGTCCGCAGGTATTGGATTCCTCGAAGTGACGTGGGCAATATCGTGGTGACAATGCTGGCGCGTCGGGACACCGAACCCGCTTCCACAGTCAAACTCGCCGCGCCCATGCTGTGCTGGGGAGCACTCAGAACCATTGCAGCGATAATGAATACGAATTGGAGCCAGAGACTTGATGCGGGGTGCATGGGCTTCTGTTTGGTCTTTGGGAGACGGAGCGTCAAGGAGGATAACGCCACAACGCAAAGAAACGCGGCAAGTTCAACTCAGCAGATCGTGGGTTGAACGGAAAGGTCGGGAAACCAAAAGGCCCAGTTCAGAAACATTCTCCTCACGATTTGCGGTGGAATGGAGGGCGGATTTACCGAAGCAACCATTCGCTCACTAAACCCCTGAACCGCGTGCAGATCACCAGACCTTTGGACTCCAGCGGCAAACCGCTCCTTTGGCTGCACGGTGAAGGAACCAAACCGTGTCTTACTTTTGCAGAGCGCAGCCAAAGCGGGGACATGCCCCCGTGGAGGTTCCATGGATCTTGATTCGTCTCCCAGTTCATTGAGGGAAAACCTCCAATAATTAGACGCGAATCGAAACCTTGAACCGGTTCAGCTTCGTAACGCCGGTTTTCCAACCGGCGAGTCCGGCCGACTGGAAAGTCGGCGCTACAATCTTCCGGTTCATGGAAAGGGGGAACCTCCAAAAATTGGACGCGAGTTGAGACCATGAACCTCGGAAGGACGAGTTACACGAGTCCCCAACTGGAACACGAATCCCCACTGGAATGGGACGTGGTGGTCAGAGTGGGCCTCGTGTAACTCGGCC
>SIBF01000198.1 GCA_009695275.1 Pedosphaera sp.
CAGATAACGCCCCTGGATGAGCGGTTCGGTTAGCATCCGAAACCGGGATAAACCAAAAAACGGTGTGAGTCCAGGACAAAATGAAAAAACCTTCAGACCGCTCAGACCGCCTCATTCCACCTCAGCCGTCAAAATGAGAACTGCTGACCCAGAGGACACACAGATTGACAGCATCAAGCAGGGGCGTTCTATTGCTACAAAAATCCTCCTTCACCATCTCACTCTAACCATGCAACCATACCTTAACCATGCAGACCTTCTCTCTCCGCATACGTCGCACGGCCCGCCACGCGTCATCATTGTTGACTGGCTTCACACTCATCGAGCTTCTCGTAGTAATCGCCATCATCGCGATACTGGCGGGAATGCTTCTGCCGGCCCTCTCGAAGGCCAAGGCAAAAGCGCAGACCATTAAATGCCTGAACAATCAAAAACAGCAGGGCCTTGGCTTCCACCTGTATGTGGATGACAACAATGATTTTTACCCCGTCCAACCCACCTGGTCCACGGCGGGTGGGAGAAGGGGATGGATGAATGCCTACGACAGCGACAAATACGGGTGGACCAACCGGGTTCTCAATGTCTATGTCCCAGCCGAGGAAAGCTTTCGTTGCCCGTCTGACAAGGGAGATGCTCTGAACTTCAAGAGTGGGATCAAAGTCGGGACGAACATCGTCCGCACATGCTTCGAGGCCTACGGAACCAGTTACCTGGTGCAATGGGCGGGAGATAATTTTCGTGTCAAAAAGGTTACGGGCGACTCGCTCATCAAGGAGAACAAGTCCATCAGGGGGAGTGAAGTGGGTCTCAAGTCCACAACGAAACTGATTCAGGCGGACTGGCCGTGGCACGGCAACCGGGATCAGTTCAACAAACAAACCCAATGGCATCGTGGCGCGAAAAGGAGCTTCAACGTCCTCTTTGGCGATGCCCACGCCGAGCTCTACACTTTCCCGGACAAGGTGAAGGATTGGGTCAGCACCCCCGCGCCGGACGTTAATTATCTTTGGTGGTGAGCTCGTTTTTTATTGCTCCCTGTTTAGCAGGCTTTCCACCAGACAGCAGTGATTCTGCCAGTTCATTTGCATTATCACATCTCCACCCATGCCATTGCTCGGTGGGGACACTGAGCCCTCCCACGCTTGAATTCAGTGCGAGTGCTCCCTGTCCCTTCCCACAGCTCCGGACTTCAACTTCTCTGCTTGACCAGCTGTACAAGTTTCCCGGCCATTTGATCGATCCCGAATTTCTCACGCACCGCCTGCCGGCCCCGCTCGCCCATCTCACGGGCGCGCGTCGGATCCAGGACTAGGAACTCAATGGCTCCCGCCAATGATGCGGCATTGCCGGGCTCGCACAGGATTCCACCCCCGGTCGCCTCGATGATCTCCGGGAATGCCGCATGACGAGGCTGGACGATCGGCACGCCAGCCGCCAGGGCTTCAATCAGGTAAAGGCCGAAGGCTTCGCCATAAAGCGCCGGTGTTGAAAATACCGTCAACCCCTGGAGGAATTCGATCTTCCGCGCGTGATCGACGTTAGGGAAGAATTCCACGTCGGCGAGCACTCCGGCGGATTCAAGCTTCCGCCGTTGCTCGGCGACGAAGGGTTCATCGCCCGGGCCGCAACCGCCGCCGACATGCAACCGGAGCTTCGCCACAGCGCGGCTTTTCTTCAGTAAGATGAAGGCATCGATCAATGTATCCAGCCCCTTCTGCTGACACATGCGGGCGAAGAAGCCCAGAACTGGCGCGACGTCCGATGCCTCAAGTTGGGGGGAGCCGCGCGACGCGGGGTAGCCGTCCAGATTGATGCCAACAGGAAGCACGGCCACGTGGTCTGGACGGAGTTGCAAACGCTGGCTCATGAGTGCCGCAAAGTAATGGGTCGGAGGCAGGAACAGATCGACATCCCGGCAACGAGCGGTGAGGACGGCCCAAGAGGCATCGCGAATGGATTTAGGCAGGCCATCAAGAAACGAATCTTCGCCGCCGAGGAGACAGGCAACCGGCGCGCCGAGTTCGGCGCGCAACCTTCTGGCCATGCCAATGAGCATGACATTTGAAAGGCAGATCAGGTCCGGTTTGGGCTGCGTTTGCAGCCATGTGATGAGCTGGTCCAGTTCCACCGCCTGGCGGCCTTCTTCGCCGCGAAACATTGAGAGAGTCAGTTCACCGACATCCTCCGCGCGAGTCTTGGCTGCGCGAGTGCCAGCCCACTTGAGCAACCGGCGCGAGGCCAGCATCTGGCGGAACCATCGGGGAAGCCGGCAAAAGAGCACGGATTTCTGTTCGAGATAAACATTCAGACCTCCATAGAAAATCGGAACATCCGCACTTTGGTCTGGTTCATCGAGAGTAAGAGGCAGATAAAGCGGTACCATCAACGCCTGATGTCCAGCGCGGCGCAACGCGGCAACAAGCGCGTTGTCACGAAAGCAACCGCCGCAAAGCATGCTGCCAGCACCTGGTGTGATCTGGACGATGTTCATCACGGGAACCACGGTAGCCAGCATCCGGGTGGAGTGCAAAGGGGTTATCGCCGGTGGCGGGTGGAAGGAGGAATCCGTCAGAAATTCCTGTCTGGTTCCGAAGGCTTCGAGGGTTTAGAGTCCGGCCATGCGCACTGCTTTGAAGGAATGGGCTGTGGTGGTTGATGCCCTCGGAACAGGCGCGCAGATCCTCATTCTTCGCAAAGGCGGTATCCACGACACGGCAGGCGGCTTTCAAATGGATCACCCGGAGTTCTGCCTGTTTCCCACGGCATTTCATCAGCAGCGGGAATCTGTGATTGCCCTCGCACAGGAACGCTTTGACCGTTCGGCCATTTCGGCGAATGGCGATTCCCAGATCCGGATCGAATACTTCGCACGAGTCGCTGACTGGCGGCGATTGAACTCCCTGGCAACAGCCGAGTGCCTCCGGGGGCAGCACATCTGGCGCGACGAGGTGATCGCTCAACGGTTTGAGTGGGGCCGCGAAAAAACCATCCACGCGGTGGTTTTGCGCGTATTTCGTTTGCCGGCACCGATGTTAATTCCTTCGCTGTCGAAGTATGCCGGTTGCAAGTCGTGGCTGGAACTCGATGAAGAAGTGCCCACGTCGGGAACGGAGCCTGTTTTGAGCGATGAAGCGTTTGAAGGCAAGCTGCGGTTGTTTCGGAGGGCGTTGGACGATGATACCAGTTTCTGCGCGTCAGGGACATCTAGTTTACCACAGGAGACCGTCCGATGAATGTTTTCAACCATCTACCGCCAGTGATACTTGCCTCGGTTTCACCAAGGCGAAGCCAACTGTTGCGCGAGCTCGGGGTCGAATTCACGGTCCTGCCGAGCGATGCGGAGGAACTGCACAACGAACAGCTCACGGCATCGGAGATTTCGCAGCTCAACGCGCATCGAAAGGCGCGGGCGGTCGCCAAGCATCACCCGGACGCACTGGTGCTGGCGGCGGACACGCTTGTTTACCTGGACCACAATTTGTTTGGGAAACCGGCGAACCTGGATGAGGCGCAAGGGATGTTGCAACGGCTCCAGGGGAAAACGCATCAGGTGGTGACTGGCGTCTGCCTCATGCATTTGCGCGGGCACAGGGAAAAGCTTTTTGCCGAGAGAACGAACGTCATGTTTCGCCAACTGACGCCTGAGCAGATTCATCGCTACGTCACGTCAATCAACCCGCTCGACAAAGCCGGCGCATACGCGATCCAGGAAGGTGGAGAGCGCATCATTCGGTCGATCTCGGGTTCCTACACCAACGTGGTCGGCTTGCCGATGGAACGTTTGGCGGAGGAATTGAAAGCGTGGCGATGAAAAGTTCCGGAGAAAAGACGCACCTTGGAGCCAAACGAATCTGGCTTTCGCTTTGACCCACGCAAGATCGGTTTCTAGTTTGGCGCGGTGGATTCAATTTCGTCAGCGGTCACGAGAGATCCTGGGCACAGCGCTCCAGGTCGCGCTTCGCTTGGGCAGACCTACCTGCACTGGATTGGCCGCAAACTGATCCGCGCGACGAATACCATCCACGGCCTCAGTGCCTTCGCGCTGATCACACTTGGTGTGATTGTGACCAAGTTCGGTGTCGCATCCCGGGTGATTCATCCACTCATTCATGCTCAGATTCATCGTGCGGGTGTGAAGCTGCTGCCGCTCATCACTTTTCTGGCACTGGCCTTGGGAATGGTTGTGATCGGGCAAACGGTGTCGCTCTTGAGCCGGGTGGGAGCCACTCAATATGCCGGCATCGTGATGGTCACGGTCGTTGTGCGTGAACTCGGGCCGCTGGTCACGGCGCTGCTGGTGCTGGCGCGCGTGGGCACGGCGACGGTCATCGAGCTGGGCACTGGCCGGGCGATGGGAGAAGTAGAAGCGCTCGAGGCGATGGCCATCGATCCCATTCATTACCTGGTAATGCCTCGCGTCATTGGCCTCGCGCTGGCGATCTTTTCACTGACGGTGTACCTGATTCTGATGTCGTTGTTCAGCGGATACTTGTTTGCGTTCCTTCAGGATGTGCCGCTGCAACCAGGAGATTACTTCAGCCAGCTTGCGACATCATTGCGTTGGCAGGATTTTGTGCTGCTGGCGCTGAAGAGCTGCAGCTTTGGAAGCGCCATCGCCGTGGTCACGTGCTACCATGGCCTCGCACGGCCGCTGACGCTTGGTGAAGTTTCCCAGGTGACGACGCAGGCCGTGGTGCAATCGATCGCCTTCTGTGTCCTGCTGGATGCGCTGTTCATCGTCGTTTATCTCCTGATGTGACATGACCGACACCAGCTCCACCAGGCGGGTCTTGATCGAACTCGACGAAGTCGAAGTGTCGCGGGCGAGCGCCGAAGATGAAATGTCCATCGAAGGCGTGAGCTGGCAAATCTGCGCCGGCGACTACTGGGCCGTGAGTGGTCTGGCTGGCAGTGGCAAGAGCGATCTCTTGAGCACCGCCGCAGGCTTGATGCTGCCGCTGCGAGGCAGCCTCCGCCTCTTCGCCCGCGACGTGACGCAGCTGGACGAGGATGAGCGCGTCAGGGAACGGTTGCGAATGGGGATTGTCTTTGCCGAAGGCGGAAGGCTTTTTCAAGAACTGACTCTGGCACAGAATATCGCTCTTCCGTTGCGTTATCACCGCGACGTTGAGGATGCGGATGCGGCCGAACAGTTGGCAGGAGTTCTCGCGTTGACGAAGCTCGAAGGCTTGGCGGGCGGGTTGCCGGGCAGCGTCGGGCGAGTGATGTGCCGTCGTGCCGCACTCGCACGCGCGCTGATCATGCGACCGGAAGTGCTGTTCCTCGATGAACCGCTACGAGGGCTCGACCGGCGCGAATCACGCTGGTGGATCGAGACCCTGGCAGAACTGCGCCGGGGTCATCCGCTACTTGGCGGAGAACCTGTAACACTGGTGGTGGCAAGCGAGGATCTCACGCTCTGGTTGGATCACGCGGAAACATTTGCATTGATCAATGAACGACGATGGCTGTTCCTTGGAACGCAGGCCGAAGTCCGCTCACGCCCGGAGCCGTTTTTGCGTGAGTGGATCGCGGCCGATTCAATCAAACCCTGAAAATGCCCGTTCATGATCTGACACCACAGTTGAGGACCCGACTCAGCCGCATAGAGCGAGCCGTCGGATGGTTTGTGATCGTTGCCACCGTGCTGCTGCTGGCGGGCTTTGCCTATTACGTTTATCACGTGGCGCAACGCAAAGGCTGGTTCCTCACCAAAATCCCCTACTTCACCTACGTCAGAAACGCCGAAGGCCTGCACGTGGGAGATCCCATCCGGCTCATGGGATTCGAGGTTGGCGAAATCGTGGAGATCCAGCCGGAGGCGGCGGACAATTACTGGGCGCGGACAAACGGGTCGAACGTTGCGATCAAGTTTCAGATCAAGAGCCCCTACTACGGATATGTGCTCAGTGATTCCATCGTCAGGGTGGCCACGGCGGACTTGCTTGGAAAACGCGTGCTCGAAGTGACACGCGGCATGGAAGGAATCGTGACCGTCATCGTTGGAAAGGGTGGCCCTCCCATGATTCTTGACCACAAGGATCCAAAGAAGGCCAATTACATCGCCCTCACCAAAAACTCCTACGGATTCTGGGTGCAGGCGGACGAATCCCCCGCGTTGAGCCAGCGCCTCGAACAACTCGTCAACCAGGTGCAAAGCGCACTGCCCAACTTTCTCCGACTCACGAATCAGATCACCCTGGTGCTTTCAAACACGGCAACGCTTACCGAACACCTGGACGAAACCACGCTGCGGCTCAGACCACCCCTGGCAAACCTCTCCCTCATCACCGCCCAGCTCACCAATGGACCCGGTGCGCTCGGGCAATGGCTCATTCCGCCAGACCTCAATTTCAGGCTTCAGCAAACCCTCGCCTCCGCGAATTCCACCCTGCTCTCGGTGGGAAACACTTTGACCAACGCGGACACAAACATTGTGGCCCTGGCATCGAACCTCAATAAGACGTTGATCAATCTCGCGGAAATCACGGGCAATCTCAATACGCAGGTCCAGACCAACGACCAGATCTTGAGCCAAATTTCCTCGGCCATCATCCACGCCGATACTCTGATGCAGGGTTTGAAAAAGCACTGGCTCTTGCGTTCGGCCTTCAAGGATACCGCGACCAATGCGCCCGCCCCTTCAGCACGTCCGCAGTCGCTCAAGGCGGGCAAACAGCAGTGATTACAGCCGGGGCGAAAGCTGGCCCATGGCGGACCTTGGTTGATGCAGCGCTGACAGCCACGCCAAAACGAATCTGCCAAAGCTTGATCACCTTTTGGCAGGCAGATTTGTCATGGTATTAAGCCCGGGGCCTGTGGCAGCACCCACCCGCTTCAATCCTTCACCGCCAGGAGCCCCTTCATGGCGTGAAGGCATTGGAGTAATTCCACCAGACGGTCCGCCCATGAATGAAATCCCCCGCTGAAATAGCGTCCGGATAATTGGTGCCATGAGATCATCGCTGGACTTCACGTTGGTCAGCACCATATTTCGAAGTCCGACATCGAAGACGAAATTTTTGGCTGGCGTGCGAAGACTGGTGCATACAACACGGCCCACGGTGAGGTTCAATGTTTCGATGGCGTCAAAGCTCAAATTCGATGGCATCGGGACACCCATTTGTGGACGGACCGAGCCGCCCTGCAGCACTCCCATCAACTCAAACACATTGGTCCTGCCATCGATTCCCTCAACGATGTTGAGTTCCGCCAGATTTAGCCGAAGAAGCTTCAAGCGGAACCTTCCACCACGCAATGCCGCCATGTCGCACTCCGCATGCAGATCGGGAACATCCAATAACAGTGATCCGCCAAACTCCGCTGTGTTGTACAGGCGCAATCCTTCGATGGTAAGGCGCGGTTGCGTGAGTCCGGTTTCGAAGCGTGCCATCGTCACTTCCAGTCCTGTTTGTGTCCGGATGGTATGCTCTGTAAATGCCTTCAGGAGCACATCTTTCAGGAGCAGAAGTGCGACCAGAAGAATCACGCCCAAAACAAGGAGGCGGATCAGCCAGCGCATCAGGAATCTCATTGGTCCCGTTGTACCATGGTGTCTTCCAGGACACAACTTTGGCGGCAATTATCCTAGCTTTCAGGATCCACCGCCCAGCTTGGTGAGGGGAGAACCTGAGCCCACGTCCGGAAGTATCTTCTGAATCTCAACTCATTCTCATTGGCATGAGAACGTAGAGGAATGGCCCGTTGATTTTCACAACTCCCGGGCTCAATTCGTCGATCAACTCGATAAAGATCTCATCATTGTCCACGGCCTTGAGCGGATCCATAAGGTAGGTGGGATTAAAGGCGATAGCCATGTCTCGGCCTTTGTAATTAATTGCCAGGGTTTCCTTGCCTTCCCCAACATCCGGTGTGTTTGCGGTGATGGCCAGATTGTTCTTGGTGAAGCTTAACTTCACCGAGTTGGACTTCTCACTGGTCATGATTTCCGCGCGTCTCAAAGCCTGCAGGAGCTCTTCCCGAACTATCGTGACCCTTTCCTTCGCTTCACCCGGGATAACCTGCCTGTAGTTCGGGTAATTGCCTTCCACCAGCTTGGTCATGATCAACACGTCCAATCCACCCTCCGATTTCAATGTAAAGGCCACCTGATTATCGGTGAATTTGACCTCTGTGGTGCCCTTGGTCTGAAGCAACCGGCTCAACTCATTAATGGCTTTCGTTGGAACGATGAATTCTCCCTGGCTTTCTTCGGTCAGTTCCACGTCCTCTTCCACTAAAGCCAGTCTTCTGCCATCGGTTGCCACCATGGTGATCTTCTGCTCCTTGAGGCTCATATAGATCCCGTTCAGAACAAACCTGGTTTCATCCGTTGATATGGCGAAGCCTGTCTTTCGAAGCATTGCCTTGAGCTTCTCCTGGTCAATTGAGATTCGCTTCTTCTCCGCAAACTGAGGCATTGGAGGAAACTCTTCTGCCGGCAAACCGTTGACTTTGTAGTAGGAGGGGCCCGAGCGGATACTGCACGCGTTTTTCTCGTCCACTTCCAGTTCCAGTTCCGATCCTGCTAGTTCTCGAATGATACCGAAAATCTTCTTCACTGGCACCGTCACAGCCCCAGGCCGCTGAACTTCCGCCCTCGCTCCACTAGAAATTGTCACGTCCAAGTCAGTCGCAGTCAGATCCAATCTGCCGCTTTCAGCCCTGAGCAGGACGTTGGCAAGGATGGGCAACGTTGTTCTGGTGCTGACGATGTTCTGAACAGCCTGCAATCCGTTGATGATCTCGTCTTTACTTATGGTCAATTTCATGAGGCTTAGTAATAAAGTCTTAGGAACTAAAATAGTAGTCTTATTAAGGGCTGTGAATAGGTGAAACAACCATCGGTGTCAAGGTTGGCTCAAGGACTTGCAAAGAAATTGAGGTGTTAACAAACGGCCCGGAAAATTTAGGCCCTTGGAAAGCTGGTGGTTTGTCGGAAAGCTGGTTTGTCATCCACAGGTTGTTAACAGCCAAAGCTGCTTAATCGTTATCACGGCAGCGAGAAATGATTGCAGGAAACGAGGAGCAAAAACGCTGAACTTCCTCCAGCGTGGAATCTCGTCCGAGAGACAGACGGACAAACGAATTGGCCAGGTTCGGCTCAAATCCCATGCCGAGCAGCACTCGGGAAGGTTCCAGAGATCCAGCCGAACACGCAGACCCACTGGAAACGGCAAAACCAATCAGATCGAGGGCAGCCACGAGCGAAATACTGTTCGCTCCTGTGACGGTGAACGCCACGGTGTTGGATAATCGAGCGTCAAGTGTTCCTATGGACTGCACCCCGGGGATCTTTGTGAGCTGTGATTCCAGCAAGGAACAAAGCTCCCGAAGACTTGGCGGAAAAACCGGGTTTGTGAGAAAGAATTCCATGGCAGCCGTCAAACCGACAATTGCAGCAAGATTTTCAGTACCTGCCCGGTGATCATTTTCCTGACTTCCGCCGAGTATCAGTGGTTCAGGGAAGAAGGGTGATCGACTAAAGAGCAAACCCGCACCTTTAGGACCATGGAACTTATGAGAACACAGGGAAACTAGTCCCGCTTCAAACTGATCAATAGAGTGGAATGGCATTTTTCCAAACCATTGAACGGCGTCCACATGGAAGAGAATTCCCCGCGATTGGCAGAGCGAGCCAATCCCGGCGACGGGATTGATGATTCCCGTCTCATTGTTAGCGGCCATCACGGAGACGAGAGTTGTGTCGGACCGAATGTGTTTGGCGACGTGATCTGGCCCAATCGTCCCTGAACGGTCTGTTGGGAGGAATGTAACATCATACCCTTCGCTTTCCGCTAGATACTGGCATGGCTTGAAGACTGACGGGTGCTCGACGGAAGAAACGATGATGTGTCGTCCCCGATGTTTCAAAGCGCGAGCCGCTCCCAAGATCGCCAGATTATTCGCCTCGGAGCCACCGCTCGTGAAGATCAGCTCGCCAGGTTTGCAGCGCAGCACGGCAGCTATGCGTTCGCGGCAGCCATCCATTGTTGATCGAGCACGGCGACCCAAAGAATGTACGCTGGAGGGGTTTCCAAAGATCTGATCCAAGTACGGAAGCATGGCCTCTCGAACCTTTGGATCGAGTTCTGTTGTGGCGTTGTAATCGAAATAAGCCGGTGTCATCCGCGAAGCCTTGGGCCTTTGAGCTTAACCGAGGATCTTGCTTCATTACGCTCCATGACCCGCCAATTTAGTGATCGATTACGGGTATGGGAAAGAAAACCCCCTCCCGATTTTCTCGGGAGGGGTCTGCACTGGCTCGAATTACGAGTCAGATTTAGAACTTGAAGATCGTGTTCAACGCGAGGGTGAACACATTGCGATCAGCAACACCAGCGGCTGGGAACGGGCGATCGCCACCGATGGCATGATCCCAACGGCCTTCCAGACGGGTGATCAAATTGCTCCAAAGGGAGTAATCGGCCGTCAAGGTGATACCGAGGAGCTCGTTCTTCTCGGTGCCGGCGTAATAGGTGCCAGCCGAGCCTTCAGTCCAGTCGCCACGCACCGCGAATTTCAATTTCTCGGTCGTTTGGTAAGCGGCGTAAACGGCGGCTGCATAAGCCCATGAATCTTTGACTGGAGCAATACCACCGGCTCCTGTAGGACCGTTGAAGCGGTAATCGAACGCAAAGCCGCCGGTCAGCCCGGTGACTGGAGTGTTCAGAGTAAGACCGCCGTACACGCTTGTCGTGTCGATGGTGTTACCGCCCAAACCGTCAACCGCACCGGCATAGAAGGTTGATCCCTTCAGGAATCCCACTGAGTCAGGCACAGTGATGCTGATCGAGCCCATGTAGGCCTTCTCTGTTTGAGAAGCCGGAACCCCTCCGCGAGCTGCGCGTCCATTGATTGCACCGAAGGCGGTGTCAGCAATACCTGCGGAAACACTCACGTTATCAACGATATGATAGCTGGCCAGCAAACCCGTGTGGTGAGTGGGTTCGAGGGAGTAGCCGTAGGAACGGCTGTAGTTCGGGTTGTTGCCGGATTCATAGACTTCATAGCCGATGATGGTGTCAAAAACACCCATCTTGAAGTCGATCCCGTTGCCAACTGGGGCGCGGAAGTTCGCGTAAGCCTGTTTGACGGCAAAATCGCCAGCCACTGGGCCACCGCCACCGTTCAACGTGGTTCCATAATAATTCGCATCCGGTCCGAAGACGAGATCCGCCTTATATCCTGCCGACCACTGACCTTCGTCCAACGGCTTTTCAAGCGTCAGCTTGACTACGTTTAGGTTGAAGCCGTCTTGCTTGTCCATTCCGTCAAAAGTACGGCCAGGAATAAAGCCGGCAGTCTTGCCGACGCGCCAGTTGGCTGACGTATCCACGTAGCCGCTCAGTGTTGACGAAGAGAGCGCGGTCATCACCTGATGCTGCGCTTCTTCTGCTTGTACGATTGATCCGAGGCTCACTACGCCAGCGGCGGTGAGAGCCAACGTCCACTTGTTCAATTTCATCTCAGTTCCTCCTGCGATATGTTGTTTGTGTGTTGGTTTGTGCATTTCTCAGAGCAGGAAAATACCCCTGCCCAGCGCACCAATTGGGTGCAATTGAGAGCGACCATAGGCTATTCGGGCATCCATTGACAATAAGTTTTTATGGCTATCCAGTTGACTCTTGTGACATTTTCGGTCAAAAACCTCGTAACCATTCACGCCCTAATGCGTGAACTCAGCCGAATTTGAACAGCGTAGTGGTTCAAGAAGAGTTTGCTGGGATCAGCGATGGGACTCGCAGGCCGCTGGCCCAAGCGGTCACCGCTTCGCAGAGGTAGCCGAAAATCGATCGT
>SIBF01000199.1 GCA_009695275.1 Pedosphaera sp.
CTGCGCTTGAGGCATAGCCCGATCTTTGTGCCCAATTTCATCTCAAGCAAGCCATCCGCTTCCAGCTCATCCCCCGCACCTCAGGCTCTTCCTTCTTCCACGAACCCCTTTCCTTTTCTCCCTACAAGTCAGGATTTCTGAGGCTTTGAATCTTGTTGTTCAATCCCTCAATGGTTCCGTTGCTTAAGCGGTGCTGGAAGAAGGTCACGATGTTGTCCAGATGTCGCTTGAACATCCGCGCCACTTTCTTCACCGGCTCCAACTGGCTGCGAATGGCCCAGTCATACCAGCATCCAATAAAGGATCTGCCGCTGCTGCTGCGCCGTCGTCAATTGCGCGTCCAGCCCGGGGAGTAATTCATTGGCCGAGCGCAATTGCGACATCAGCCCGTTGAGCGTGGGACTTCGACTTGGGCGGACGGCTTCAAGTCAAAACTTTTTCAGAAGATCTTCGAGACCGCCTTCGTGGGGTTCGATCTCGATCAGGCCGGCTGCATCGGATTTTCCCCGCAATGCCGGCCGGGAGCCGGGCGCGGGCAGTGGAGGATCGGATGGAGATCCCGAGACGGGAAGTTTCGACGGAGGCGGGAGGATTGCGGAACTGTCGGCCTGATCCGGCTCCGTGTCCGGCGGTTCTTCCGAGCGCGGGATGAACCAATTGGTCCGTTTTCCCATCCATGTCTGGTACCGCTGGAAGCTCCACATCCCCGACTCCGCGCCAATCTCCAGTGCGGAGGCAATTTTGAAGAAATCGCCCTGCCGGACGAATGCCTTGACCGCATGAGTTGCCATCAAGATCTCGCACTCGGGCACGCGGATTTGCAGGTCGGGCCGGTAGCGCAAACGCTGGCTCACCACGGCGAGCAGACAGTCGGCAAGCTGGGCGCGAACAGCGCTCTGGATCTCGGCGGGAAACGCGGAGACGACCCGTTGCAACGCTTCCGCGCAAGTCGATGAGTGGACGGTGGCGAGAACGAGGTGTCCGGTCTCGGCGGCATTCAACGTGAGACGCATCACCTGCGGTTCGCGCATTTCGCCGACCATCAACACGTCGGGGTCTTCGCGCAGTGAATCGAGCAGGGCTTGCTCGAAGGACGGTGTATCCCGCCCGACTTCGCGCTGCCGGATGAACGCCTTCCGTGGGCGGAAAAAATACTCGATGGGACTTTCAACAGTTACGATGTGGCGGCTGTCGCAGAGGTTTATCTCCTGGATGAGCGCCGCAAGAGTCGATGTCTTGCCCGAACCCGTCGGGCCACTCATAAGTATCAAACCATGCGGATTGTGGATCAGACGCCGCAAGTCCGGATGCAGGTTGAGATGATCGATGGTGACCTGCGCGCTTGAGAGGAGACGGACGGCAAACCCTACCCCTCGTGAAGAGGTCAAAACATTTATCCGGCACCGCACGCCGTGAATGGTGGATGACAGATCAAACGACCGGCGGTCGAGAAACTCCTGCCAATGATTTGGCCCAATGACATGACGGGCCGCTTCGAGAAGGTCCTTGCCCGCGACTGGCTCGCCGATGGTGCGCAAAGTCCCTCGGATGCGGAATGCCGGGGGCAGCCCGGATTCCAGGTGAAGGTCACTCGCGCCTTGCTCCTTGGCTACCGCGATCAAACTTTCCAGGTTCATGCGTGTCGGATTCGGTTCTCAGGCAGAACACCGGATGGAACTGAATGTTTTGCACGAACGAGCTGCTTACCACCTCTGCGCTCGCAAGTAATCGACCGGATTTGCGCTTCCGGACAGATGAATGGCAAACCCAACAGATCAATTTGCTGTCTGGCGAAGAGTGCCACCTTTCGCAACCCGCTTTCACAAGCGGCTAGAACTCGTTCGATGTGTAGCTTGAGTCAAGCGTCTTCGCGATCCGTTGCTTGCATTCCGCAAGATGCGCTTTTGTTGTATCATCAAGCCTTGCTCCGCGAGAGGTCAAAGCCTTCCCAATGCGTTCACCCAAATCCGAAAGGTGCATTCTCGCCAGGCTCTTCGCGTCGGCGGGCACGGTGACACTGCCCAGGAAAACGACGTATCCGTACATCTCCTCGAAAGCGCTGCGCCGGTTGCCGACGACCATCGTGCAAAGGCGGCGGAGATGTTCGCGCTGCAAATTGCGGCGAATCGTGGAGATCGTGTCATCACCATTGTTCAACTCGGACCAGATGCCATCCGTAAGCGTTGAAAAAACTTCCGACAGACGCAGGGGCTTCGAATTGGCATCGGACTGGAGCTCCTGATTTTGGATGCGCCCGAGGATGCCGGCGTTGAAGCATTGGTTCAACACGATGCGCTGGATCGCGAGAATCCGGTCATAGACGCGAAAATCCATGCCTCCGTAATAGCCCATGGATTCGGCACCCCAATGGTACCAATTTTCGGTCGTCAATCGGCGGAGCAGAGCTGGAGAGAACTTGAAAGACTTGTCGCTCAGGATTTCATCGACGACATACTTCAGGGCTTCACGTTGACGCTCACCAGTCACCGGAATGACCGGATCCTGCCCCTTCTCGCTTTTGAAATCGCGCGAAACGAACTGACCGCCGATGTAATTGGCGGCGAGATATGCGCCATTGCCATACTGCGCCAGCAGGACTGAAAACCCTCGACGCAATCGCTGCCAGGATTCGCCGTCCTTCACGATGCGGGAATCCAGATCCTTGAGAAGACCCGCCGCGAGCGCGATGCGCTGCTGTCCGTATTTCAGCGGATCATTGCTCATGTCATAGACGTTGATCCGCGGATCGTCGCTCAGGTACATGTCCTCGTCGGTTCCGAAAGTCAGGTCGGTGTCCGGCGACCGGGCGGCGATCTTGGTCAGCTCCTCCTTCTCATCTCCGTCGATTTGCTTGTAGGCGTATTCGATGGCCCAATAATCATAAGGCCCGATCGTGGTCGAAGCATAGTCGCCCTGCTTCTCGCCCTTCGCGGCAATGTTGATCGGATTGTAGTCCATCACCGAACCGGACATTCCCTTCACGCGGGTCACTGCCGGGTCATTGAGCTGGTCAAGCGAAAGCATCGTGCTGGCTTTGAAATTGTGACGAAGCCCAAGTGAGTGTCCGACTTCGTGCATCACCACTTCCTTGATGGCCTGTCCCATGAATTCCTCGGGGAGTTTCATGTCGGTGTTCGTCCCGCCTGCGGCCAGAGCCATCGCGGCCAGGCTCAATTCAAAATGTTTGCTGGAAACGTACTGGCACGCGGTGAACTTGCCCGGGGCCATGCGCCGGCTCAACGCGCGTTGCCACGGGCTCGACTGCGCGGGCACCAGATCGATCGACTCCGCGCCCGGAGTTCTTCCGCCCGCCAGATTCGCGGCCCGATTCGGTGGGAAAGGCACGGCCAATCCAAAACCACTCTTCGCCGCGAGCATCGGGCTGATGATTTCGCCCACATCCAGGGGCATGAATGTTTCGCCATCCTGCCCTGCGGGGTTGTTGCCGACCAGGAACGCGTACTCGGTCTTCCACGCGCGAATCCAGCTCGCATCGAAGATCACGTCGCCGTCGATCATCTCGCCGGTCAGCGGATTCGAGCGCAATGCGGACATCGCAAAAGTGGAACTTGTGGTGATCCAGCGGAAGGTGCAGTAGTTGATGTCTTCCGGATCAAACTCATCGCGCTCATTCTGCCAGCGGACAGCCAGTGCGTTTTTGAAGCCGATCTTTTCGAAGGCTTTATTCCATTCCAGGATGCCTTCCTCGACAAATGGCCGGTATTCCTGCGGCACCGTGTCTTCCACCCACCAGACAACTTGCTTCTTCGGTGGCGACAACTTCGCCTTCGGGTCCGATTTTTCCAGACGCCACCGATTGATCATGCGAACGAACGAAGTGTCCGGATTGTCCGAGCCAAAATCCTTCGTCGCGTTCAAAAAGTGGCCAACGCGATAATCCGCATAGCGCGGTTTGTAGGAAGCATCGGGCAGGCGCGCGAGACTGTAGTGAATCACAAGCGTCAGCCCCCGTGAATCCGCCACGCCGGAATCACCTAAATAACCATAACCACCACGACCGCTGAAAGTGGCCTCGACCTCCATCTCGATATTATTCGCAAAGGTTTTGATCTTGCTGAATGAAGTTCGGTTCCGATCAATGCTTCCGATGCCCAGTTCCGCGAAATCCGACAAGAAGATCTGCGAGAAGTCGATCACGACACCCTGGCTCCCAGGATTGATGGTGACGATCGGGAGGGCCATCAGCACGGAGTCTGTGTAGTTCTGTTTGACCGCCTTTTGCAACGGGGTGTTGTCCGGTGCCTTGTAATAAATGTTCCGGCGCAGCAACTGGATTTTGTCGCCGACTCGGCGGAAGACGAGAATCCACTCGTCGCCGAAGTTGAGCGGCATCCCGGCCAATGCCATTCCGCGCGCGATGGCCATCGGCGCGATGAACGGCTGATCAAATTGCGGCGGCTTGATCTCCGCGTAGAGCGTGTCGTTAGTTCTGTAGAGCGTGAACAAGCCATCGAAGCGCTCGGTTCCCTTGATGACTTCGATGTAGTCTTTGAATTTCGGTGGCACGGTTGGGCTCGCGGCGGGTGGTGTCGCCGCAGGGGCGGCCGGAGCTTGCGCCCACAAACCCGCCAGTGGAACCGTCAGCAGCATCGTCAGCGCGAATTGGTGGAAGAGAGCCTTCATAATTTGGATCGAACTCGGTTATTCTCGTTCTCGTGGCTTGCAATGGAAAAACCTCCTGAAGTCATCTCTCGTTCAAAATGAGTGAACGCGAGCGGACTGAACTCAGGTTGGAAAATGCCACGGCGTTCTCGGTAGAGGCTCACCAGTGGAAATGCAAGTGGAAAGCCGGAACGAACCGGGGGAAAGAACGACGCTCTCGGCAAATGCGCTTGCCATTTGAAATGCCGGGCCACATAAATGCCCCACAATTTCAAATCACTTTATGGCTGACATTGCGAACAAGTACTCTGAAAACGTGGAGGGAAAATTCTTCGTCGATAACCAGTGCATCGACTGCGACCTCTGCCGTGAAACCGCGCCGAACAACTTCACCCGTAACGACGACGGAGGCTATTCCTACCTTTACAAACAGCCCGGCACGCCCGAAGAAGAGGGGCAGTGCAAGGAAGCCATGGAAGGCTGCCCGGTTGAGGCCATCGGCAACAACGGGCCCTAGCTCACCACCATCCAGTCCATTTTCCGCACACCCTGAGATCGAAAAGCCTGCGGGATTCTTCGTTTTGTGGTGACTGGTCAGCGTGTGAGCACGGCGCGTCGAACCATGTCCAGCGCCTGCTGTGAAGTCACCCACTTGAAGGTCTCCCGATCGTAACGATTGATCTGGCGCTGTACCGTCGTGCTCTCCTTCGTCGCCAGAGCGATGAACACGGTGCCCACCGGTTTCTCTGCCGTTCCGCCAGAGGGTCCGGCAATCCCCGTGACGGACACGGCAAAGTCCGCACCACTCACTCGGAGCGCTCCTTGAGCCATCTCGCGCGCCGTCGCTTCGCTCACAGCTCCTTGCTCCTTCAGCGTCGCACCAGTAACGCCCAGACATTTTCCCTTGGCGTCATTGCTGTAGGTGACCCACCCGGCCAGCAGCACCGCTGAAGCGCCAGGCACATTCGTAATGCGATTTGCAACAAAACCGCCGGTGCAAGATTCAGCAATCGCCAGTGTCTTCGCTTGCTCCGTCAATAATTTCAACACAACTTCTTCCAAACGATCATCGCCCGAGCCGTAGATGTGTTCGCCAAGAAGTTCGCGGATTTTCGACTCCGCCGCCGCAGCTTGTTCGCGACCCTCCTGGCCAAACCCAGCACAACGCACATCTACCTCCCCTACTCTTGCGCAATATCCCAGATCCAGCCCGGCATCCGTCAAATCTCGCAGAGGACCGGCAATCCGCTCCTCAATGAGCGATTCACCCAACCCCGTCGTCTTCAGCACCCGACAGACAAACTCCGAAGGCAGTGGATAATTTTCCTTCAGAAACGGGATGACTTGATCCGTGAACATTGGCCGAAGTTCGCGCGGTGGTCCGGGCAGCATCACCAGCAAACTGGATTTCCCAGCCTGTCGAAAGCGCCCTTGGGCGATCTCCATCACCAGACCAGGTGCGGTGCCATGCGCATTTTGCAAAACGATGGCACCCTCCGGCACGAGAGCCTGGACGCGAGTGGATTCGGGAGCCATCCGATGTCGTTGTTGAAAGAACTCCTCCAGGTTGCGCAAGGCCACCGCATCTTCACGAAGTTTGCAACCGAGCATTTTCGCAATTCGATCCCTCGTGATGTCGTCGCTGGTCGGGCCAAGTCCGCCGGTGGTGATCACCAAATCCGCCCGGGTCAACGCCTCGCGCACCGCCTCCTCGATTGCCTCCCCGGAATCATTGATCGCAGTCTGCCGGCTCACCATGTATCCGATATCCGCGAGTTGTCGGCAGAGCCATTGCTGATGCGTATTCAGCACGAAGCCCAGCATCAGTTCGCTGCCTGTGTTGATGATCTCGATTCGCATCCGCCAAAGCTCGCACGCCTAACAGGAAGGAAAAGCCCGAAGTTTGGACCGACAAAGGCACCCGATCGACGAAGGCTAAAGCTGAGAACATCCGGCCAGGGAATGAGCAGTGTCGAATATCGCGATCAGCCAGTTCCGAGACCTCGCAAGGATGCCGTAAGAGAATCCTGTTGAGACATGTCGATGACTTCTGCTTAATCGGGTCGAAATAGAACCAAACTCAAAACTCTCATGAACAAATACATCGCGGAACTTATCGGGACTTTCTTCCTCGTGTTGACGGTTGGATGCACCGTCATCGGCGGCGTGGCAATGGCCCCCCTGGCCATTGGGGCATCATTGATGGTCATGATTTTTGCCGGTGGGCACGTGTCGGGCGGACATTTCAACCCGGCGGTGACGCTGGCGGTGTTTTTACGTGGCCGCTGTCCGGGGAAAGATGTGGCGCCTTACTGGGCTTTTCAGATTGCTGGAGCAGTGCTCGCCGCGCTTGCTGTGGGTTTCCTGATGGGCGCTCCGGCCAAGCCGCCAGGATCCTTGAACGTCGCCAAGTCGCTGCTGGCGGAATTCCTCTTCACGTTTGCGCTGGCCTTTGTGGTGTTGAACGCAGCGACGGCGAAGGGAACCTCCGGAAACTCCTTTTACGGCCTGGCCATTGGAATGACGGTGATGACGGGCGCGTTTGCAGTGGGCGGCATTTCGGGTGGCGCCTTTAATCCGGCGGTGGCGGTGGGGATCAGTGTGATGGGCCTTGCCGCCTGGGCGAACATCTGGATTTACCTGGTCGCAAATTTCGCTGGTGGTGCTGTCGCTGCCGTCGTGTTCAAGGTTCTCAATCCGCAGGACAAATAAGCGAAGTTCACAGACATCGGAGGCTCTCCGCTCATGGCCAGATCTTGATCCCTCGCGGGTTCTACTTTCCTACCAGCTTTATGATCAGGAGGCGTCTGCGGGCTAGTTTAAGAACGCGGTGTTCGCAGCACCGAAAAATTCACCGCCAAAAGAAAACCCGCTTGGCAACACGCGGCATCTCAGATAACCACGTGCCGATCAATAGCCAGAGTGCGACGATGCGGCAGGCCCTTCGCCTCACGATACGATGCTCAACAAACTCAATCTTTGCCTTTTTCCACAACGACACGCTGAGATCCCGACAGCGGAGCGCAGCGTTCACGCCGCTTCAGTCTCCTCATTCAACAGTTCCCTCAAACAAGATTGGTGGTCAAAGCGGCCTGAAAGCCGCGCTTCGATCCCCCTGGCTTTGACCCTGATTATCCTTACAGCAGCGCATTCGCTCGCCCAAAGCGGTGACAAACCAGGCGAAGAGCAGCCGGCGCTGGCATTGAACCTGGTAATTCCGCCTGCGCCTCCGCTTCCGCCCGCCGAGGCGCTGAAGACGTTCCATCTCCAGGCAGGTTTCCATATCGAACTGGTCGCAGCAGAACCGCTCGTTCGGATGCCCGTGGCGATGCAGTTCGACACGCGGGGTCGCATCTGGGTTGTGGAAATGTGCGGCTATATGCCGGACGCTGATGGCGTCGGTGAGGATCAACCCGTGGGCCGCATCGTCGTCCTCGAAGACACAAACGGCGATGGTCGGATGGATAAAAGCACTGTATTCATCGATGGGCTCGTGATGCCACGCGCGCTTTGCCTTGTGCGAGATGGCATCCTGATCGCGGAACCCCCGCATTTGTGGTTTTGCCGCGACATCAATGGCGATGGCAGGTCCGATGAGAAGATCGAAGTGGCAAACGATTATGCCACGCAGAACGACCCAAAGCTCGGCAAGAATTCCAATCCCGAGCTCGGCGCGAACGGACTCATGCTCGCGATGGACAACTGGATTTACTCCCCCTACCACGGCTACCGCTACCGGCATCGTGACGGCCGTTGGTCTCGCGAATCGACTCTCGCCAGCCGCGGCCAGTGGGGAATCTCGCAAGACAACTGCGGCCGGCTCTTCTTCAATTCTAACACTGACCAGTTACGCGGCGACCTCGTGCAATACGATTACGTTTCCCGCAACATGAACTACTCTGCAGCCGGCTCGAATGTGCAGATCGCCAGGGATCAGTCCGTCTGGCCGCTGCGCCTGACCACAGGTGTCAATCGCGGCTACCAAAAAGGCATCCTCCGCGATGGCAAGCTGGCTGAGTTTACGGCTGCATGCGGGCCGGTGATTTACCGCGGAGATAATTTTCCCTCTGAGTTTCAAGGCAACGCGTTCGTCGCCGAGCCGGCGGGGAATTTGATTCACCGCAACATTCTTCTCGAACGTGACGGCATCGTGACCGCAACGAATGCCTATCATCAGGCGGAGTTTCTTGCCTCGACCGACGAGCGGTTCCGTCCGGTGAACCTCTACAATGGTCCGGACGGTGCGCTTTACGTCGTCGATTTCTATCACGGCATCATCCAGCACCGGATCTACATGACGTCGTTTCTTCGCAAGCAGGTTGAGCATCGGGGACTCCATGCGCCAAACAACATGGGCCGCATTTACCGCGTCCTTCACGATGGCGGTCCCAGAACCACGGCGGCACCTCGATTGCACGGGGCGGGAACTGACGAGCTGGTCAAAGCCCTCTCGCACTCAAACGGCTGGCAGCGCGACACCGCGCAGCAACTGCTGGTCGAACGTTCCGATGCTTCATCGATTCTGAAGTTGAGGCGGCTTGCTCTCTCGGGCACCAACGAGCTGGGCAGATTGCACGCGCTCTGGACGCTGCAAGGGCTCGCCAGGCTGGATGAATCAACCGTCCTGTCGTCATTCAAGGACACGAGCGCAAAAGTCCGTTGCGCCGCCATCCGCCTGTCCGAACCTTTCGTTCGCCGCAACCCGGTCGTGGCCGATCGACTTCGAGCACTCCTCCAGGATCTGGACACCGCTGTTCAACTCCAGCTCGCGTTGAGCCTCGGCGAGATTCGCGACGACGCCTCACTCGCCACTATCGCCTCAAAGCACTCATCTCATCTTTATATCCGCGACGCCGTCATCTCGGGACTTGCCGGGCGCGAGTTGGAGTTTATCCAGCGCCTGCTCAAAGACCCGTCGTGGTCCGAAGCGTCCGAAGGCCGCGTCACGTTTCTGGAGAGCCTCGCAAAGGCCGTCTTCAACGAGCGAAATACCACGAGAGTGAACCGTCTTCTGGAGATCGCCGCCACGCAGGACATTTCGTCAGCATGGCGTCAAGTCGCGCTTCTCGACGGCGTTCTCGGCACTTTTCCACCTCCACCGAAAGACAAACCCGACCAACAGCCCCGGCCCGCGAAGCTTGATGCGGAACCCGCGGCGCTTGCCGGCCTGCAAAAGATACCTGCGCCTGAAACCAGGAGCCGCGTGGAAAAGCTCGCCGCTCTTTTGACGTGGCCGGGCAAGCCTGAGCCCGCCGCCGCTCCGACTGTTATTGCGGTTGCCCCGCTGACTCCCGAGCAGCAGAAACGCTTCGATGCCGGCAAGGAACTTTACATCATCACTTGCGGTGCATGCCATCAACCGCATGGCGACGGTCAGGACGGGCTTGCTCCTCCACTGCGCGATTCAGACTGGGCTATCGGCTCCGAACAGCGCACGGTCCGCATCGCGCTCAATGGGGTCCGCGGTCCCATCAACGTCAAAGGCAAGACCTACGAACTTGAAATGCCTGGCATGGGCGTGCTCGATGATGAACAAATCTCATCAATCCTCACTTACATCCGGCGCGAATGGAGTCACACCGCGAGCGCCATCGACCCTTCGACCATCGCCACCATTCGCAAAGCAACGGAAAAGCGTGAAGAGTCGTGGACTCAACCCGAGCTGTTGCGAATTCCTTGAGGCCTGTCGATTTCATGCATCGCTTTTATCTTCCAGGGGCCGGTCGCATGGGGCCGACGTTGACCCTGACCGACAGTGAAGCCCATCACGCGCTCCATGTCCTGCGCGTTCGACGAGGAGAACGCCTCACAGTGCTCGATGGTGAAGGAAATCAATTCATTTGCGACATCCGCGAGGCTGACCGCCGCACATTGACGCTTGCCGTGGTCGAGCGGAAACACATACCTCCCCTGCCCTGCGCGGTGACGCTGGCCAAAGCCGTCACCAAAGGAAAATCGATGGATCTCGCCGTGCAGAAGGCCGCAGAGCTGGGAGTCCACCGATTCGTGCCGCTGATCTGCGAACGAACCGTTTCCCAAGTCGATAACGAAGGCGCGCTCGCCAAGGTCGAGAAGTGGCAGGCCATCGCCATCGAATCCATCAAGCAATGCGGTTCCGCCTGGCTCCCTCAAATCGACGCCCCCCTGCCACTGCAAAAGTTCGCCGCTGAAAGTGGGAGCTTCGAGCTGTCGCTGGTTGGCGCACTGACTCCAGATGCCACACACCCCCGTGTTCACTTCGAACTTTTCCGCGCCAAGCACGGGCGCAATCCCGCCTCGATCTGTCTTTGGGTCGGGCCCGAGGGCGACTTCACAGAGGGGGAAATGGAACTTATGAAGAGCAAAAGTGTGATTCCAGTGAGTCTGGGAAGGCTAGTACTTCGCAGTGAGACAGCGGCAATCTATCTCACATCGATTACGAATTACGAGGTTCAAGGATAACTACCAATGATTGTTCCAGAAGCTCGACGTGCGAAATCAATCGATCCATTTGGCGTCTGGATCACCAAGGAATTGGGATTTGAATGATGGCAAATTGAAAATCTCCGCGCGCCATTGGTGACGCAAGTGTCTTGGAGTCGGCAAGGACTTCACATTTTCACTAACAGAACCAAAGGCTCGGTTATTCTTTATTCAAAGCCCCGTTAGTCTTTTCGCGCCGCGCGATAGAACCTGTTGAACTCAACAAATGAAACCGCGTCCTTGAATTCCGTAACTGTTCCAGTGCTGGGCAGTTCGCGCAGCAGCGTCCAGTTCACCAGATCGTCGGAAACTTCAATGCGGTAGGTCCAGCCGGTTTGCCCGCGGATGGTCATGGTGAACTCTCCGGTGCCGGAGATGAAGGCAGAGGCGATCGCGATCGGAGGCTGCTGCCCGAGGTTGACGCGCACGAGGCCTGCGCGACGCAGTTTTCCAAAGCGGTTGAATTCCCCACCCACGTAGAGCCTCAGAAATCCTGACTTGTAGGGAGAAAAGGAAAGGGGTTCGTGGAAGAAGGAAGAGCCTGAGGTGCGGGGGATGAGCTGGAAGCGGATGGCTTGCTTGAGATGAAATTGGGCACAAAGATCGGGCTATGCCTCAAGCGCAGTT
>SIBF01000200.1 GCA_009695275.1 Pedosphaera sp.
ACGATCGATTTTCGGCTGCCTCTGCGAAGCGGTGACCGCTTGGGCCAGCGGCCTGCGAGTCCCATCGCTGATCCCAGCAAACTCTTCTTGAACCACTACGCTGTTCAAATTCGGCTGAGTTCACGCATTAGGGCGTGAATGGTTACAAATTTTTTAAGCCCGGCTTTCAGTTCGTTGCCACATGACGTGATTGGTGATGCGAACGCAGCAACTCTTCGGCGTCTGGGCATGGTTCAAACGGCGAGGATGGACCACTGATTGCCCGAGGATGGGAAGGGAAAGTTGCGTTCGAATTGGAAAGCCAAGCTGCGTTTTGCCGTTTCGCCCGGAGTGAGCGAGCGCTGCAAGTCAGGCAGCGCAGACCGCTCAGCTACATGGCTCGAACCGGCAGTAGAGCTTCCGGCCGAGCTGTGCGCCGGCGCATTCGACCAATTTCAATCTCCCCTTTTTCGATTCAATTCACTTTCCGTCGGAAGCCTTCGGTTGCGCCGCTTCCCACTCGGCCTTCTTCACCTTCCTGGTTTCGTGAAGGAAGACGAAAGTGCCCTTCTTGTTGCCAACGAGGATGTCAGGCTTCTTGTCGCCGTTGAGGTGGCCGACTACGACCTGCGTGCCGATGCCCGAGTTGTCATCAATGAGGTGGGGAACGAAATCCACCGAGCGATCCTTGCCCCGGACGAGTTGGAACCAGTAGAGAACGGCTGGCGCATTCGGCTCAGGATCGCCTGTCGCGCCGTGAGCCCAGAAGCGTTTTCCCGTCACGATGTCCTTGAGGCCGTCGCCATCCATGTCGATCAAGTCCATCGCGTGAGGCTGGGAAAATACGACGCCATATTTGTTTGGCGCGGGTTTGTCCTTTCCGGTCTGCTCGTTCAGGATGATGTGCTTCTTGAACGTGATTTCTCCGCCTTCAGCGGTCTGTTCGTACCACGCCAGGCCGTAACCATGGGCTGCCAGGCAGGTGATCACATCGTTTTTGCCGTCGCCGTTCACGTCGTAGGCGAACATGTGGGCGCAGCCGTGGTTGGGTGCGAAGGCGAACTTGTGGTTCTTCCACACGGGATCACCGGCCAGTGACTTGGGCTGTTCCCACCAACCATCCTTTTCCAAGAGGTCCATTTTACCGTCGCCATTGATGTCACCGATGCCGATGCCGTGGGTGAATTTGTGGTAATTGTTGTTCGGTGAAATGGAATGCCACTTCCACGGCCTGGCCGGATCACTCCAATCGGGTTCTGCATAGCCATAAGAACCCTTGGAACTGCAAACGATCTCCGGTTTGCCGTCGCCGGTGATGTCAGTGAATGTCGGCGATTCGTTGTCGGTCACGTCCAGGATGTCGTGCTGCTTCCAATGGCCTTCCCCACCCTTGGGGTTTTCAAACCAGGATGATTTGTCACCAGGAAAACCAAGGATGAGGATGTCCGTCCAACCATCCTTGTTCAGATCGTAGGTGAAGGCGAAAAAGTTGTCGCAGTAGCTGTTGTTTTTGCCGAGGGCACCTTCAAAGCCAGGAATCTCCTTCTCCGTGCCGTCGTCGAGCTTCTTCTTGAAGGGCGCCTTGCCCGCCGGCGAACTGCGCGTAGTGCTGGAATACTCATGCTTCTTCTCGAACTTCGGCCCCTCCCACCAGAACGGACCGGAGACGATGTCCATTTTGCCGTCGTGGTTGAAATCGCCGATGTTTGCTCCCTCGCTCCAGAATTGATCGCTCAACTGGATCTTCTTGAACGAGTGAAGTTGATAATCAGCGGCGGACGCCAGAACGGTGGAAGTGACGGCGGCAAGGACAATGGGGAATTTCATAGCTGCCAGTTCTGTCGCACTCCCGCCCGACGAGGTCAAGCGCGGAGGTGAGGCCGGTTGAAGGCGAAACAAGGTTTTTTCATTTGAGCGCAGAAGTGATTGGGGAAGAGGGCGAAGAGTTTTTAATAGACACAAGGCCCTCTTTCTGGCTTTGTAGGATGGGATGAAAGCTTCCAACTCCACCGAGAGCCCCACTGGGACTCCGCTCACCATTCGCGTCGTTCCGCCACCCGAAGTGGAGTGGTTCGACACTCAACTGGCGACCCATCATTACCTCGGCGCCGGCCGGCCCGTGGGCGATTATCTGCGCCAGATCGTCGAGCGCGACGGTCGCGCCGTGGCGCTGCTGGTCTGGGGACCCAGTTGTTATGCGCTCAAGGATCGCGATCTCTGGATCAGTTGGAGCGCCTCCCAGCGCGTCGAGCGTTTGAAGCTCATCGTGCAAAACCGCCGCTTCCTGGTGCTGGCAGCCAAGGGCCAGTCGCCCAACCTGGCTTCCCAAGCAATGGGTGCCGCCCTGCACGCGCTGCCCAAGCAATGGCGCGAACACTTTGGCTATCGGCCGCTCCTGGCTGAGAGCTTCACCGACCCGGAGGCTTACGCCGGCACGGCTTACAAGGCCAGCAGTTGGGAGCCGGTCGGCTTCAGCGAAGGTTACAGCCGGCACCGGGCCGACTTTTACATTCCCAACGAGCGGCCCAAAAAACTTTGGCTCCGCGAACTTTGCCCCAAGGCGCGCGCCCATTTGCGCGCTCCGCAGGTGCCTGAAGAGTCGCGCGCGGGTCTGCTGGCTCCGCCCTCGGGTGTGCTCCCCCTCACGCAGCCGCAGATGAAATCCCTGGTGGACGTCTTTCGTCGCGCACCCGATCCGCGCGACACCAACACCCAATACCGCACCGGTCCCGTGCTCACCCTCATCGCCATGGCGCTGCTGGCCGGGCGGCGCGACATTGCCGAGATTGCCCGCTTCGCCACCACGTTGACCCCGCCCCAACGCCGCCAACTGGGCCTGCCCCGCAAGGCCGGCACGCGCGCCTTCCACAAAGTCCCCGGCTACGGCGTCTTCTACCAAATGCTCACCCGCATGGACCCCGAGCCTTTCGCCGCGCTCTTGACCGACTGGCTGCAGCAACGGGCCGGCACACTCCCCCAAGCCCTGGCGATGGATGGCAAAATGATTCGCGATCACATCGGCCTGCTCACCCTGGCCCTGCACGAGGACGGTGCCCCTCAAGCCCTCGGCGTCTATGATCAGAAGGAAGGCACTGAACGCTGCGAACAAACCGCCGCCCTGGCCCTGATCCAGAGCCTGCCCGCACTGGACGGCAAGATCGTCACCGCCGATCCCTTGCACTGCCAGCGCAAGAGCGCTCACGCCATCGTGGAAAAAGGCGGTGACTATACTGAGCGCGGTCACAAACTGCGCTTTTGGCACCGTGACACTTGAGTTGTCAAGTAGCTCACAATCAATGGGAAGTGACCATTTTCGCTCGATTTCAAAAAGCGCAATCTATGGCCGCGCAGAGTATATCTTTTCCAGATCAAAGGCAACCAACCACGACTCTTGAAGCAAGCACGGGCGTTGGACGCCTTGGTGGGCACCCCCTTTTTGTCCAGACCGACAGCGGCCACAGCCGGGTCGAAGAGCGCTCCCTCCATGCCTTCGCCATCGAGCCCATGACGGCCGACTTCCCCTTTGCCCGCAGCCTGATCGCGCTGCGCAGCCAGCGGACGATCAAAAAGACCGGCCACTCCACCACTGAAAGCCGCTACTATCTTTCCAGCGCCATGCCCAGGGAATACCGCGATGAACAATGGCTGGAATTCATCCGGGGGCATTGGGGCGGAGTGGAAGTGCGCAATCACTGGCGGCGCGACGCGCTCATGGGCGAGGACGGCTTGCGCAGCCGCAACGCCAACCTTCTCGCCAACGTGGCGTTGATTCGCTGTAGCGTGCTGGCTCTGCTGGCCGAACACCACTCCGATCTGTCCTTGCCACAGGTTCAGGAACACCTCCATTCCCGTCCCAGCCGCTGCTTTCACCTCCTCAACTCATGACCACTCCTTCAAAACGAAAGACCCTGTACTCTTGCCATGACGGCTCCGCGCTGACGAGCATGCCCTGCCTGGCATCAACAAGGTCCAAATGTCCGGCATCATCCACACATATCCTGCTTCAAGAATACTGGTTGGAAACTTATTGACCAAGCTCGTAGCATGACCGCGAAGCAGTCGATCAGCTTGTCATGCCAGAAATAGTTCTCTCCACCCTGACCGCGAAGTTCATTCACGCCGCCTTTGGCTTGCGCTATCTCATGGCAAACCTTGGCGAGCTGCGCCCGCGGGCGTGCATCATGGAATTCGACATCAACCAGAAGCCCCTGGAAATCGTGGAGGCGCTTCTGGTGGGCGAGCCCCGCATCATTGGACTGGGAATTTACATCTGGAACGTCGCTTTAACCACTGAAGTAGTGTCGATCCTGAAGCGACTCCGTCCGGATATCATCCTGATTCTTGGTGGCCCGGAAGTGAGCTTCGAGAACGAAGGCATGGAGATTGTCCAGCTTGCCAACCACGTGATCACGGGTGAAGCAGACCTCAAGTTCGCCCAGGTTTGCCGGGAATATCTTGCCGGAACTCCGCCGGCCGAAAAGATCATCGGTGCCGAACTTCCCGACCTCGCACAACTCCGGTTGCCCTACGATTTGTATGATGACCGCGACGTGGCGCACCGCATCATCTACGTCGAAGCGTCCCGTGGATGCCCGTTCACATGCGAGTTCTGCCTGTCATCGCTTGATGTGCCGGTGCGGCAATTTCCGATCGATGCTTTGCTACGGAGCCTGGAGGAACTGCTGGATCGCGGCGTGAATCAGTTCAAGTTCGTGGACCGCACCTTCAATCTGAACTTAAACTTCAGCCGGGCGATTCTCGAATTCTTCCTCGAACGGTTGCGCTCGGGCTTGTTCCTGCATTTCGAGATGATTCCCGACCGGCTGCCCGGGGGACTGCGCGAATTAGTGGCAAAGTTTCCGCCCGGGGCGCTTCAGTTCGAGGTCGGCATCCAGAGTTTCAATGAGGAAGTCTGCGAGCTCATCAAACGCCGGCAGAACGTCGAGAAACTGACGGACAACTTCCGATTCCTGCGCGAGCACACGGGCGTTCACATCCACGCCGACCTCATCGTCGGACTTCCGGGAGAATCGCTTGAAAGCTTCGCGCGTGGTTTTGATCAACTCATCCTGCTGCGCCCGCAGGAGATCCAGGTTGGCATCCTCAAACGGCTGCGAGGCACTCCCATCGTCCGGCATGACACCAGATGGCTGATGGTGTACAGCGGGCATCCGCCCTATGAGCTTCTGCGAAACAAGCTGTTGGACTTTGCCACGATGCAGCGTCTGCGGCGGTTCGCGCGCTACTGGGATTTGCTGGGTAACAGCGGAAATTTTGTCGAAACCACCCCGCTGCTCTGGCACGCAGGCGGGTCACCTTTCTGGAACTTCATGGGTTTGAGCGACTGGATTTTCTCCACCACAGGCCGCAAACACGGCATCGCCCTCACCGATCTGGCTGAACTGATATTTCGTTATCTCACGGCTGAACTGAAACAGGATCAAAGCCTGGCGGCTCAGGCGCTCTGGAACGACTACCGACGTGGCGGACGTTCCGACATGCCAGTGTTCTTACGCCCTTTCTTTTCGGAAAGTGAAGCGTCAACCAGAGGGACAACGAACAGCGCGATCCCAAAGCGGCAGGCGCGTCATCTGTCGGCGAAGATGAACCCACCCGGGGATGTTGCGTCCGCTTGATCAAGACCGATCACCCACGGTTCGAATACCGCCGCCTACTCCAGCCCAAGCCTCGCTCGACCGGCGGGCGAGATCATCGATTGATGCCACGGCGGATCCCACACGATTTCGACTGACGCCTCCTCAATGCCTTCGAGGTCCAGTAGCTTTTGCTGCGCGTCGCCGGCGATGACTCCTCCCATGCCACACCCCGGCGCTGTCAACGTCATTTTCACTCCCACTTTGCTGCGTCCTGAAGGCAACGGTTCGATGCTCAAGTCATAAACCAGTCCAAGATCGACGATGTTGACGGGAATCTCCGGGTCATAACAGCTCTTCAGGATCTCCCACACAGCCTTCTCATCCACCGGTCCTGCAGGGTCACCGGTAATCGGACTCTGCGCGGCAGCCGCCGGGTCCAACCCCAGCGCGTCCGCATCCTTCGTGGCGATACGGTAAAGACTGCCGCCGGCATGAACCGTGTAGGTGCCTCCCAAGGTCTGTGTGATGTCCACCTCCGTTCCCGCAGGCAGGGTCACATTGGTGCCGATCGGAATCTGGACCGCTTCGCAGTCTCGTGTCAGTTGAACGCTCGATACATTGTTCATGAAATAAACCGTAGCTGCCGCCCCGCGAGAAGCAATCGCAGACAAGTCTTCAATACCGCCCAAGCCGGATAAAGAACGCTGGCATTGCCACAATTGATCCCATAACTTTCAGCCTCTTTTTGAGCATGCCATTGCCGTCGTTGATAGAAATCATTCCCCTCGCCGCTCCGGTACACGCCGAGATCACGGTGCCGGGCTCCAAGAGCATCACGAACCGGGCGCTGATCCTCGCCGCGCTGGCAAACGGGTTGACGACCTTGAATGGCGCGCTCTGGAGCGAAGACACCCAGGTCATGGTCGAGTGCCTGGACAGGCTCGGCTTTGAAGTGCGGGTCGAACCGGACTCAAACCAAGCCTGTAATCGAACGATCACGGTGCGAGGGTTGGGCGGAAAAATCCCGCGCGGCGGCACGGTGGACAAGCCGTTGGAACTCTTTGTCGGTAACGCCGGCACGGCCGCTCGGTTTCTGGCGGCGATGGTTTGCCTGGGTCATGGCGTCTATCGGTTGCAAGGTGTGCCTCGGATGCATGAGCGCCCTCAAGCGGCGCTTTTCACGGCGCTGCGCGAGTTGGGATATTCCATCGAATCCGAGAATGACAAACTGCCTGTTGTGATCCGTGGCACCGGGCCGCGCGGCGGAAATTGCCGCGTGAGCGTGGAGGAAAGCTCCCAATTCGCATCGGCGCTTTTGTTGGGCGCACACCGCGGAGAGTGGAAGGTGGAAGTTATCGGAGCCAATGAGGATGAATTGCCTTACGTGGAAATGACACGGAAGATGGTCGAGGCATACGGGAGAAGCGGTGGCATCTTCGTGGTGGAGCCCGACGCATCGAGCGGGAGTTACTTTTGGGCTGCGGGGTACATGGAATTCACGAGCTATATCGAACAAAAAGCACTCGATGGGTGCATCCATCGCACTTGGTCGGGTAACGACACGGTCAAAGTTGCTTCCTGGCCGGCGTCGGGATGGCAGATCGACTCGCAGTTTCCAAATCTTTTCCGCCGGGTGACCAACTGTTCGCCTGCGTTTGAAATCGAGCCGAAGCAACATCGAGGTAAACGGGCGGAGATGCATCGCGAATTCCTTGCAAAAACCGAAGCCAACTTCAGGAGCGCACCGGCTCACATCGGCTCCGAAAAAGCGTCGTCGTGGTTTGGGCCTTCGCTTCCGTTGTCGCGCCAGACGGATCTAGGCGACAGCATCATGACGGCGATTGCCCTGGCACCACTGGCGGTCATGCCAATGCGTTTCATCGACCTCGGTCGCCTTCGCGTCCAGGAATGCGAGCGGGTTGTTGCACTGCGAACCGAACTGACCAAGTGTGGGGCTAAAGTGGTCGAGACGGAACATCTGAAAACCGAATTGATTTCCGATGCTTCCGGACGGACTAAACTCGGCACAAAGGTGCTCGGAATTGTCGATGCGTTGGATGTTTTTCCCTCCAAGCTTCACGGAGCAGAGATCGAAACCTACAACGATCATCGGATGGCGATGTGTTTTGCGATTCTGGGATTGAAAGTGCCGGGCATCAAAATCAAGAATCCCGCCTGTGTGAAGAAAACGTTTCCAAACTTTTTCCAAAAACTTGCAGCGGCGCCACCTGGTGGCTTGGGCGCAACCATCCTCAACGGGCACACCGGCGAGCCACTCGCGCATGACGAACTGTTTGCAGAGTGAACAGCAACTCGCCAGTCACGTCGTTGCAGAGTTGCAGAGTTGCAGAGTTGAAACGAATTGCGAATGCTCCGCGCCATGGATCATTCCTCCATACAGGTTTCGGTCTCATGACAGCCCATTGAACCAGCAATGAAACACATCGTCATCGCAATCGACGGCCCGAGCGCCAGCGGCAAAAGCACCAACGCCAGGATGGTCGCGGCGTTGCTCAACTACGTTTACGTGGATACCGGGGCGATGTTTCGAACGCTGGCCTGGCATTGTTTGCGGAATCGCGTCGATGTGCATGACGCGAAAGCCGTGGCGGTTCTGCTTCGCAAATGGAAGGCCCGCCTCGATTGCATGGAAGGCAAAGTGCGGCTGCTCGTGGACGGTTATTACCCGGAAAAGGAAATCCGCACAGCGGAGACCAGCGCCGCAGTGGCCCACGTTGCCGCCATCCCGAAGGTTCGCGACTGGATGAAGAAGACTCAGCGCGAGTGCATCCAATTTGGCGACCTGGTCATGGAGGGCCGTGACATCGGCACCCATATTTTCCCGGAGACGGACTTCAAGTTCTGGCTTGATGCTCCTCTCGACGAACGGGCTGGCCGCCGCCGGGCTGAAGGCGTTCATGAGAATCTGGCGGAGCGCGATGAGCGGGACAGCCAGCGGGCGGCCGCGCCTCTCATGCCTGCGCTCGGCGCCCTCAAGATCAATAATTCCGGGATGACGCCGGAGCAGAGCGCCAACTTGATCATCGCCGAAGTCCACCGGCGCCTCGAGCACCGCAAGTCTGCCAGGATGAAATGAGCCTCATTGGAAACATGCCTGCTTTGGGCGCATGAACCTGAGCTATCGCATCAGTTGGTTGGTTTTCCGGCTCATCTTCTCCACCTATTTCCGCTGGCGGGTGCTCAACCCGGAACGTGTCCCGATGACTGGAGCCGTGATCCTGGCTGCGAATCACGCGAGTTTCCTTGATCCGCCGCTCATCGGTTGCGCTGTTCCTCGTGCCATCAACTTTTTTGGGCGCGAATCTCTCTTCCGGATACCAGTCGTGGGCGCAATTATTCGCTCATGGAAAGCGGTTCCGGTCAATCGGGATGGCGGCGGCGCTCGCGGATTGAGAATCATCCTGGATCGCCTTCTCGATGGCGGTGCGATCATTCTCTTCCCCGAAGGCACGCGCACTCACGATGGAAAACTTCAACCAGCTCGATCCGGTATTGGCCTCACGGTGATCAAGTCTTCAGCCCCGGTGGTGCCGGCGCGCGTTTTCGGCACCTACGAGGCCTACAGCCGTCATATGAAATTTCCACGGCCCTATCGTGTAACGGTGAAATACGGGGAACCGATGGCCTTCGCTGCCCTTCGCATGGAAGCCAGGACATGCTCGAAGGAACGGCTTAAACAAATCTACCAGGATGTTGCCAATGAGATCATGTCGGCGATTGCAAAGATGGAGCCTCATCCTGGCCCATAAAAACTCAAATATGAAACGCTGGGCAGCACTGACCGTTTTGCTTTACGCCATTCTTCTGACGCTGGTGACATTGCCAGCGATCTTGTGCCTCGGATTTGCCTACGACCAACAAGCAGGCTGGCGTCAAACGTTCGGCTTCAAGGAAATTGGAGAGTTTTACATGCACTGGGGCTGGTGGCTCTGGCTGGGCGTGATGATGGCGGGCCAGGCCGTATTGCTGCTCCTTCCGCTGGATGCCACCCGGGAACGTCCCGTCCGCCGACGACGCGTCTGGCCGGCGATCGTTACGGGAGGGTTCTTTTTCGGCAACCTCGCGCTGGCTGGACTGGTGAGCCTGCTGTGCGCCTTCTTCAAGGATGACGGGCTGGCGCCGATTGCCTGGCCGGCGGAGAAGAGCGAGGCTTTGGTCAATCACCTGCCAGTGCTCAAGTCTATGTTCGCTTCCATCGGCATCACTCCGGGAGAAAATCTTTTCATCGCTTTGACCATCATCGGACTGATCGGGGTATCCTGGTTGCTTTGGGGGCTCATCTTCCATCGCTACGCCAGAGCCGATGATCCCGACGCGCTGCTCAAGCGAACCGTGAGCTGGTTGATGCGAGGCAGCGCGTTGGAATTGCTGATCGCCGTGCCCAGCCACGTCATCGCGCGGCAGCGGGGCGATTGTTGCGCGCCAGCCGCGACGTTTTGGGGCATCACCCTGGGCGTTTCCGTGATGCTGCTGTCATTTGGGCCGGGCGTTTATTTTTTGTTTGCTGACCGGATGCGGCGGCTCAAGCCGCGCGAGCCAGACCAGGCGCCGGTGGCTTGAATGGAATTTTATCGCCAGACCACACGGCGTAAAGCAGGACTCTTTCGTCAAGCAACACACTCCCGTTATGAAAATCCGAAACCTGTGGGTTGCGTCTTCGCCCTTTCCTTCTCTGCTGGCATCACTTTGTTTGAAAACCGAACAGAGGCCCAGTCACCGAAGCTCTCTATTCGAACATCGGCTGACCGCCGCGTGCGGATAAGCTGCCCGGCGGCCGCTGGCAATTTTGCGCTCGAAAGCGCCAGCCCGCTCGCGAACCCGCCGGTCTGGAAAACGGTCGCGAACAGCCCGGCACAAGAAGGCCTGGACTTCGTGCTGACGTTTGACGCGTCGCAGGGCGACCGTTATTTCCGGCTGCGCGGCGCGGCGCTCCCGACGCTGACGACGATTTCGGAAACTTCGCCGGCCAGTGGCGAAACCGGCGTGGCTGTGACGCGCGAAACCATTGTGCGATTTTCCACACCCCTCGATCCAGGGACACAGATCACGCCGGCCCAATTCTACGCCGAGTTCGGAGGACGCAGAATTCTCAGCCGTGTTGAGCTGTCGAGTGATCGCCGGAAGGCCACGCTGTTTTATCTCGAAAACCTTCCATCAAGCGCGCGGGTGCGGGTCACCTTGAACAGTGATGCTCTGGCAGACGCACAGGCCGTTTCGTTGACGTGGATCGGGACGGTAAGCCGGGAGGCACCGCAACTATTGACTTTGAAACCTTCAGCACAGCGCCCGTGACTGGGACGGCAATCATTGGCCGCGTGTTCGCTTCCGAGCTGGTCGCCGGCCCTGACACCGGCGCCAATGCAGTCAACAAGCCACTGGAAGGTGTCATCGTCACCGTGGATGGCATGGAGCAGACGCTGCGAACGACGACGGATGCGCAAGGCAATTTCAAACTGACGAATTCGCCGGCGGGCCGGTTTTTCGTTCACATCGATGGCCGGCCGGCGAAGGGCAGCAGCTATCCGAGCGGTGCTTACCATCCCCTTGTCGGCAAGGCGTGGGAAGCGGCGCCGGGACGGCAGGACAATCTGGCGGGGGGCACGGGAGAAATCTATTTGCCGCTGATTAAAGCTGGAACGTTCCAGCCGGTGAGCGCGACGCAAGACACGCCCATCACGTTTCCGCCAGACGTGCTCGCGGCGAATCCAGCCTGAAGAGCTTCTGTTGGTCATGAAAACGGCCTCAAGCCCTGCCTTGTCAAAGAACGCAAGACTGACTCCCCACGGGTGGGGTTCACTCTGTCCAAAATCGGAGCGGTCCTCAGCAGGCGCTGACCCGCAGGGGTCGCCCGGAGCGGGAAAGCCGCACGCCGGTAAATAGGGGGAATCAACCCCATCGCGACAATGGGGAGGGGGTGGCCGAAAGGCCACTCCCTTACCCACTAGCCTAACTTCCCTGACGGTTGAGCAAAATCCCGAATGATTTGAGAGTTGTCTCAAATGTTCCGGGCTACAAATCCGCCCAAGCTGGCGGTTGCGAGAATAATTTTAGCAAATCCAACTCGGTCAGTTGCTCATTCAAATTCCGT